>CADCJO010000003.1 GCA_902801765.1 uncultured Eubacteriales bacterium | reverse complement strand
AGGCGGTCATCGACGGTTCGTCCTCCCTTCATTCAGCTTTGCCAGAACGAAAAATCCATCCCGAATCTTTCAATATTTTAGACGAGCAATAGTATAAAAAAACCAGCCAAACGGCTGGCTTCTGAGAAAAAATAATTATTTTCCCTGCGCCTTTGCAAGCGCGTCAATCGCCCGAATAATACCATCTGTGAAAGCTTTGTTTTCGCGTGTGGTAAGCGGCTCTTCGCGCTCGATCTTCGACCAGATTTTGGTTAAAGTCATGGCGGATTACCTCCTTGCTTGGTATACCCAGGTATCATCGCCTGAGTGGGTGTATTGTAGCACCAGGCAAGGTCTTTGTCAAACGCAAAACGCATTTTCTGTCATTTTGTCCATAGGCCGCATGGATCGGAAGGCGCTTTACAGCCCATAAGCGCTGAGCGCTGAAGCGATTCGCCGGTTTCAGTCTTCTGTTCCAAGCAAAAGACTTGTCCAAAGACAGCCGCATTATTCCTCTGCTTTGATCTCTCTTGGCATCCTGCCGGTAATCAGCATACAGTCGCCAAAGCTGAAAAAACGGTACTCCTTTTCCACCGCTTCCTGGTAGGCGGCCAGCGCTTCTTTCCTTCCCATCAGGGCGGAAACGAGCATCAGCAGCGTGGATTCCGGCAGGTGGAAGTTGGTCAAAAGCACGTCAGTGGCTTTCAGCTTGACCCCGGGGGTGATAAAGATGCTGGTGTTGCCCATGCCGGGATGCACGATGCCGTCGTCCGTGGCCACGGTTTCCAGGGTGCGCACGCTCGTTGTGCCGATGCAGACGATGCGGCCGCCGTTTTTCCGGGCGGCGTTGATTTTCTCCGCGGCTTCGGGGGTGACTTCGTAGTATTCGGAGTGCATTTTGTGCTCGCTCACGTCCTCGGCCTTCACGGGGCGGAAAGTGCCCAGACCCACGTGCAGCAGCACCGGCACGATCTCGATCCCCTTTGCTCTGACGCGCTCCATCACCTCGGGGGTGAAGTGGAGCCCGGCGGTGGGGGCAGCGGCACTGCCCTCCTGCTTTGCGTAGATGGTCTGATACTGAGAGGGGTCCTCCAGCTTTTCGTGAATATAGGGCGGCAGGGGCATTTCGCCCAGCTTGTCCAATAATTCCTCGAAAACGCCCTCATAAATAAATGTCACGATGCGTCCGCCCGCGTCGGTGGTGTCGCCGATTTCGGCCCGCAGGAGGCCGCCGCCAAAGGACACGGTCACGCCCTTTTTCAAGCGCCGTCCGGGGCGAACCAGGGTTTCCCAATGATCCTTGTCGATACGTTTCAGCAACAGGATTTCTACCGGTACGTGGGTTTCTTCCTTTTCCCCCAGCAGCCGGGCGGGGATGACCTTGGTCTGGTTGATCACCATCACGTCGCCGGGACGCAGATAGTCCGGCAGGTCGCGGAAAATCTTATCCTCTCGCAGTCCCGTGTCCCGGTGAATCACCATCATCCGGGCGGCGTCCCGGGGCTCCATGGGGGTTTGGGCAATGAGACGCTCGGGCAGGTCGTAGTAAAAATCAGAGGTTTTCAAATACAGTCATTCCTTTGAATATTGATAAGCGATTCTCGGGTCGCCGTTTTCCAGGTAAATGATGCCGCAGCGGATAAAGCCGTTCTTGGTCAGCGTGTGCTGCATGGGCTTGTTGTCCGCGTGGGTGTCGGCGCGCACCTCATCGGTAAATTGCAGGGCATAGTCCCGCGCCAAACGCACCGCGCCATGAATGGTGCCGTCGGTGCCGATGCGATGGATGGTGCCGTAGGGCTTGTCGTTGAGCCAGCGTCCATCTTCAATGCAGGCGTAAGTAGGGTCGTCGCCCAGGATGAAGGCGAACACACCGTGCAGTCTGCCGTCTTCCTCGATCACGAACAGATGGCTTTTTTCGATGTCCGCTTCCAATAAATCCCGCTGTGGATAGCCGTTTACCCATTGCAGCATGTTGCCAGACGCCCGCATGAACTGTCGGGCTTGATCGTATACCCGCAGAATGTCGTCCAAATCCTGCGTAGCTGCCAGTCGAATCATCATTTTTTCCTCAATCCAGCAGGCTGGTTTGCTCTGCTTCCTGCACCTTTTCGTTGTAGTTGGCGGGGGGTGTTTTGCCCAGATGCTGATAGGCCAGCGGCGTGCAGACGCGGCCCCGGGGCGTGCGCATGATGAAGCCCAGCTGCATGAGGTAG
Source organism: uncultured Eubacteriales bacterium (assembly GCA_902801765.1). Lineage (GTDB taxonomy): Bacteria > Bacillota > Clostridia > Christensenellales > Aristaeellaceae > RUG563. The sequence continues at coordinate 116,149 of CADCJO010000003.1, read as the reverse complement.
GGCTCGTACACGTCCTCGATGGTCACGGCGTCCTCGCCGGTGACGGCGGCCAGCGTGTCCAGGCCCACGGGGCCGCCGCCAAACTTTTCTATCATGGCGGAGAGCACGGCCCGGTCGATGCGGTCCAGGCCCAGGGCGTCCACGTCCTGCATATTCAGGCTGTCCCGGGCGACCTCGGCGGTGATGTGGCCGTCGGCCCGCACCTGGGCGTAGTCCCGTACGCGTTTCAAGAGGCGGTTGGCGATACGGGGTGTGCCGCGGCTGCGGCGGGCGATTTCCATGATGCCGTCCGCGTCGTAGGGCATACCTAGAATGCCGGCGCTGCGGCCCACGATCTTAGCCAGCTCCTGGGGCGTGTACATCTCCAGCCGGAACACAATGCCGAACCGATCACGCAGAGGCGCGGACAAACGCCCGGCCCGGGTGGTGGCGCCGACCAGGGTAAATTTGGGCAGGTCCAGCCGCATACTCCGGGCGGTGGGGCCCTTGCCAATCATGATATCCAGGGCGTAGTCCTCCATCGCGGGATACAGCACTTCCTCCACGGCGCGGCTTAAGCGGTGGATTTCGTCGATGAACAGAATGTCGCCCTGGTTCAGGTTCGTCAGGATGGAAGCCAGATCGCCGGGCCGCTCGATGGCGGGGCCGGAGGTGACGCGGATGTTTTGGCCCATTTCGGACGCCACGATGCAGGCCAGCGTCGTTTTGCCCAGACCAGGCGGGCCGTAGAGCAGGATATGATCCAGCGCGTCATGGCGCTTCAGCGCCGCGCTGATATAAATTTGCAGGCTGTTTTTCACCTTTTCCTGGCCGATGTATTCCCGCAGGTTATGCGGACGGAGGGAGGTGTCCAGCTCCTCGTCCTCTTTCCGCATCCCGGTCATCACCAAACGATCGTCGGTAGGCACGTTTTTTCTCCTTCGATTTGTTACATTCATGGGGAATTTAGTTCTAAGTTCCAAGTTCTAAGTTTTTAGCCAAATGCTGTCAGACGAAGGCGATGTTTTTTTCTGCTGCTGTTTTGTTCAATGCTTGGAACTTAGAACTTGGAACTTAAAACTTAGAACTCTTTCAGAACCCCGCCATATTCCGCAGCGCCAGCCGCACCAGCTCGTTGGCGGAATCGCTCTGACCCCGCACCTGGGACACGGCCTTGGCGGCTTCTCCGGCGGTATAGCCCAGGGCTTGCAGGGCGGCCAGAGCCTCCTGGGCGGCGTCTTCCTGGACGGGGGTGACAGGCCCGGCGTTGGCGGGGATATAGCTCAGGTCACTTTCGTCTACCTTTTCTTTTAATTCCAGGGCGATGCGCTGGGCGGTTTTCTTGCCGACCCCCGGTGCCCGGGACAGGGACGCGGTGTCGCCGGTGACGATGGCAAGCGTTAAATCCCGCAGGGGCATGGCCCCCAAAATGCTCAGCGCCACCTTCGGTCCGATGCCGCTGACGGACAGGAGACGGCTGAACATCCGCTTTTCCTCCTGGGATGCGAAGCCGAACAGCTCCATGGCGTCCTCCCGCACGGACAGCAGGGTATACACCTTCATATTCTCCCCGACGGGCGGCGTCTCCTGCAAGGTATTCATGCTCACAGACAGTAAATACCCCACCCCGCCCACGTCGATCACCAGGCTGTTTGGGCCCTTCTCGGCTACCTTGCCGTTCAGATATGCGTACATAGAAGCTCCTTTTCGTCGAAGGTAGGAGGTAGGAAGTAGGTAGGAGGTTTAATCATGATTTCAAATTGCTTGAATTTCAAGCTGGAGTCAATCATCAGACTGACCAAACATCCTACTTCCTACCTCCTACTTCATTAAAAACTGTTCCTTCATCCTGCCGGACGCGGCATGGGTGAGCGCGGCGGCAACGGCGTCGGCGGCGTCGTCGGGACGGATGATGGCGGGCAGGTTCAGCATCATTTTCACCATCTGCTGCACCTGCATTTTATCTGCCTTGCCGTAGCCCGTTACAGCCTGCTTGATCTGCATGGGCGTATATTCGTACATGGGCAGCCCGCTGTCCGCGCAGGCGCACAGGGCTACGCCCCGGGCGGCGGACACGTTCATGGCGGTGGTGATGTTTTTGGCGAAGAACAATTCTTCAAACACAATTTCTTCGGGCTGATAGGTGACAATCAGTTCCTTCACGCCCAGAAAAATGGAATGCAGCCGCCGCTGGATGGGCATATCCGGCGGGGTGATCACCGCCCCGGCTTTGACCAATTGGCTCTTGCCGCCCACGCTGTCCAGCACTCCCCAGCCCATCGTGGCCAACCCCGGGTCGATTCCTAAAATGCGCATACGGTTCCCCTTTCTGATGACGGAATTATTATAGAACATGTGTGCGCTTTTGTCAATTCAGCCGGGCTGGCTTTTCGGATTGTATTTTCCCGGTGTTTCGCTTGCGCCGCAAAGAAAAGGAGATTACAATAAGACGCGGACAGAACAGGAAAGGGGACCGCAGAAGATGCTGATTCGTTCCGCGAAGCCTGAGGACGCCCCGGCGCTGCTGGGGATTTACGCGCCCTACGTCCGGGACACCGCCATTACCTTTGAATACGAAGCGCCATCGGAAGCGGAGTTTGCCCGGCGCATTTCGGACACGCTGAAAAAGTATCCTTATCTGGTGCTGGAGGACGGGGGAGAGGCGCTGGGCTACGCCTACGCGGGCGTGTTCAAAGGCCGGGCAGCCTATGCCTGGTCGGTGGAGACCACGATCTATCTGCGCAGGGACGCCCATGGAAAAGGCTATGGCCGGGCGCTGTATACGGCCTTGGAAGAGGAACTCAAGCGCCGCCATTTCCTGAATGCCTACGCCTGCATCACCTGGGTCGAGCAGGAGGACGAATACCTGACCCACTTAAGCCCCCGTTTCCATGAACGGATGGGGTATCGCCTCTGTGGTACCTTCCGCCAGTGCGGCTATAAGTTTGGCCGATGGTACGACATGATCTGGATGGAAAAGCATCTGGGCGGTCACGCCGCAAACCCGGAGCCCATTTCCTTTCCCACTGAAAAAAGCGCCCGGCAGTAGGGCGCTTTTACATGCGGTTTCCTTACGCCTGCTTGGCGATTTCCACCAGCTGAGCGAACGCGGCGGCGTCGTTCACGGCCAGGTCAGCCAGCATCTTGCGGTTGACTTCGATGTTCTTCTTCTTCAGGCCGTTGATAAAGGTGGAATAGCTCATGCCGCTCAGGCGGGCAGCGGCGTTGATACGGATGATCCACAGGCGGCGGAAGTCGCGCTTGCGCAGTTTGCGGCCGGTATAGGCGTAGCGCAGGGAGCGGCGCACCTGTTCGCTGGCAGTGCGGTACTGCTTGGATTTGCTTCCCCAGTAACCCTTCGCCAGCTTGAACACCTTGCGGCGTTTTTTATGGGCGTTGACAGCCCTCTTAATACGTGCCATAGTTTATTGTTCCTCCTTATGGTTGGCGGTGGATTACTTGTAGGGGATCAGCTTGCGGATGGTGGCGGCTTCGGCGTTGTTCTGCAGGCTGCCGCCCATGCGCAGGTGACGGATGCGCTTGGTGGTCTTCTTGTTGAGGATATGGTTGGCGTTCATTTTCTTGTGCTTCACCTTGCCGGTCTTGGTCAGGCTAAAACGCTTGGCGGCGCCGCGGTGGGTCTTTTGCTTGGGCATGGATAAGTTCCTCCTTCCGGAAAGTGTTGATTATGCCTGCGGGGCTTCTTCCTTGGCTGCTTTCGCGGCCTTGTCGGCCTTGCTGGCTTTTTCCGCTTTGGGCGCTAAGATCATGATCATGTTGCGCCCTTCAATCATGGGACGGCGTTCGACGGTGCACACGTCCTTCACCCGCTCGGCGAATTCCTGCATGACTTTCATGCCGATGTCGCTGTGGGCGATCTGACGGCCACGGAAACGGATGCTCACCTTTACCTTGTCGCCGCCCTCCAGGAACTTGACGGCGTTCTTGGCTTTCACCGCCACGTCGTTTTCCTCGATCGTGACGGACAGCTGAACCTCTTTGAGGGACACGATGCGTTCCTTCTGGTTCTTGCGCATCTCGCGTTCGCGCTTGGCCTGTTCGTAGCGGTGCTTGTCATAATCCATCAGCTTGCAGACGGGGGGCTGCGCGGTGGGCACGATTTTCACCAAATCCAGTTCGGCTTCCTCGGCCAGTTCCAGCGCCTTGCGGGTGGGCATGATGCCCAGCTGCGCTCCGTCCGCGCCAATGACGCGCACTTCACGGTCCCGGATTTCTTCGTTGATGAGCAATTCTGCGGCTATGGTCGATACACCTCCCAATCAATTGAGTCCATCAAAAAATGGACGGGTGAAGCCACCCGTCCATGCATACACATCCTGAAAAAGAGTGCCATGACCCGCGCAAAACATGATTCGCGTCGGAGAGAAGCGGGCAGCTTCTGCTTGAAACAAGGGTATTATACCAGACTTTCCCGGTTTGTCAAGGGGGAAAAGAAAAATAATTGAGGGAAATGAAGCAGGCGTACGGGTAGGGAGTTCAGAGTACAGAGTACAGAGTTCAGATGCAGTATGCCTGACAAAAAAGCACTCCTGAATTTTGGTTTCTTTATCTGCACTCTGTACTCTGCACTCTCTCCACATCATTCCTCCCACTCGGCGCTGTCCGGGAAGTACGGCGCGCGCCCGCGCCCCTGGTAGGAGCGCTTGCGGAAACAGGCGTCGCAGAGGGGATAAGGCCAGTTCCAGGGCAGACGGCGCTTGCAGGAGCGGCAGGTCTTCTGCTGCAGCTTCTGGGTGGACAGAATGTGGATGATGCCCTGGGAAATCAAATCCTTGCGGCGCTGAATCTCCTCCAGGATCTCGTCGGGTTCCGGCAGGAACAGGCGGGCGTAATTGTAATACAGGTCGCACCGGCGGTAGTCCGCTTCCAGCCCGTCCAGCATGTCGATGCCGCAGTCCTCGGGATTGAGCAGGCCGGGGATTTCCAGCAGCACTTCGATGTGCTCCTGATGCGCTTCCGCGTGGTACATGGCTTTCCAGCGGGCCAGCAGGTCGGGGTCGGTTTCGTCGAAGGGAATGCAGATGAAACGGTAGAGCAGCTCCTTGTCGGTGCGCGGCGTTTCCATCATCTTCGCCAGCAATTCCATCCGCATGGTGGAGGCTTTGGAAAAATGGCTCTTTTCCTGCATGGCGATCCATTGATTTAGAATCTGGGTCAGCGGCAGGGGAATGCCCAGCAGCGATTCCGGGAAGCGGATGATGGCTTCCGTCAGCGGATACAGCGGCTTTTTCAAGGCTCGGGCCACCAGCCCCTTGAAGCCGAAGGCGTTCACGTAGCCAATGTCATAAATGCCGTACCGCCCGGCGCGGCCCGCGATTTGCTTGATTTCCGCATCGGTGAGGGTGCGGGTGATGTCGCCGTCATACTTTTCCGATTCCAGAAATACCACCCGCTCGATTGGTAGGTTCATGCCCATGGCGATGGCGTCGGTGGACACCACCACGTCGGTGTCGCCCCGGTGGAAGCGCTCAGCCTGGTCGCGGCGCACGTCGGGCGGCAGCGCGCCGTAAATCAGCGACACCCGGTAGCCTTTGTTTTTTAATTCCGCCGCCACGGCGTGCACCCGCGCCTTGGAAAACACGATCAGCGCGTCGCCGGGCCGCACGGAGGAAGGAAACTGAAAGCCCTCCTTTTCCACTTCCAGCGGCGTCATGCGCTCGTGGCGCACGATGGACAGCCCGTCCCCGCAATCCTGGATCATCTGAGTCAGCAGCCCTTCCGCGTCGGGGGAGGCGCAGGCGTGAATCTCGTCGGCACACAGGCCCAGGATGGCCGCCGTCCAGGCGCCGCCCCGGTCGCGGTCGGCGATCATCTGACATTCGTCGATCACCGCCACGTCGTAGTGCGCTTTCAGGTCGGCCATCTCCACGGTGGAGGACTGCACCCGGCTGAATGGTACGCGAATCTGTTCTTCCCCAGTGACCAACGAACAGGGCACGTCCGCCATGTTCAGGCTTTCAAACTGCTCCGCCGCCAGCAAACGCAGCGGACCCAGATAAATCCCGTTCCGCGCGCCGCGCAGGCGGTGCACGCCTTCGTAGGTTTTGCCGGAATTGGTGGGGCCAAGGTGCAGGATGAACCGCCGCTTCATGGCCCGGGCCAGGGGATACAGATCCCGGTAGTGCTCGGGGATGGCATTCAGCAGCGCGGAGTGCAGCTTCTTCTGCCGGGCCAGCGCTGCGTCCGCCTGCCGCTGCAGATGCAGGATGGAGGCGTTGTCACGCAGCAGACGGCGGATGCGTTTTTCCGGGAACCGGCGCTTGATTTCACCGAAGATAGCGTACTTGGCCCGGTTGATTTCACTTTTAATCAGCGTGGAAATCCTGTCGCCCGACGGCGCGCACACGCTGCCGCAGGCCGCCAGCACGGGATACGCCTTGTTGATTTCCTCCAGCAGCACGCCCGTCAGCGATTTCGGGTGGAACGCTTTTTCCACCCAGCCGGAGGTAATGCCCTTGTCAAATTCCGTATCCAAAATAAATTGCAGTACGCTTCCCTTTTTGTGATCTTTATCTATGAGATGAGAGAAGCCCGCTTTTTGCAGAGAACGCTCCACCTGCGCGTCCGCTTCGTCTGTCAGACGCTTTTGCTGCGCCTGGAAAAACTGGCGGGGCGTCTGCTTGTCGAGCATCCGCAGCGCCTTATGCGCCTGGCCCAGCGTTACCCGCGCGCTTTCCACCGACCGCAGGAAGGCCAGGTCGATTTCATTTCCGTGTTTGAGTTCGCTTTCGATCAGGGGAAGCAGCTCGCGGAATTCTTCCTGATGATAGTCCATCACCAGTTCCCCGCGCAGCAGGGCCTGATATGCCTTGTCCCGGCGCTTTTGCTGATAAAGCAGGGTGGAAAAGGCGTCGCTGCGGAGGTATTCTTCTCTCTCCGCCTGGGATTTGCCGCGCGTGATTACGTTCGCTTTTTTGACCGCGCTTTGCCGAAGATATTCCTCGCGCTCCTTCGCCGCCGCCCGCGCGTAGGCTGCCAGCGCTCCCTGGCGCTCCATGCCCTCACCCCGATTCTTTCATCCAAATACCGCGTGACTGTGCCCCAATGCTGCCGCGCGTATTTGCAGCAGCAACCATAACAGTATAGCACATCTTTCTCAGTTTGTGTGTATACAATGATTTCCATGCGTCTTAAACGCATCTTGAACCGCAAAAAGGCTCGGATTGTCAGTTGCAATTCTATTCAGGCTGCGGTATAATAAAAGATGGTAAATACTATCAGGATAAAAACGTCGGTGAAAGGACGGGTGGACAGCGTGAGCGCGCATGAGAACGGGAGCAGAACTTCCATTGGCAAGGTAACGCGCAAAGGACTGAAGCGGAATTTCGATGAAATCAGCAAAGCGGCGCTTGTGCAGCTGCTGATTCGCGCGGCGATCATTGCCTCTGTCTTTTTTCTTCCTCAGGGATTCAAGTATCTTCTCTCAATGGAAGCAGTATCCTCTGTTTTGAAGCTTTCTCCCGATACGGCAGAACGGATTTCAACGATTGCATCAGCGGCTGTGAGCATTGCGTTGTATGTGTTCCTGCTGATTCCCATGCGTTTCTGGGCCCGCCAAAAAGTCCGCAGGGTGTATTACCGTCACTCCAATAATGACAATAAACAGTCCAAAGCCTATTCCCGCTGGCTTGGCACCGGGCTGCTGCGTTATCTGCGCGGCATTCTGTGGGGCCTGCCGTTCATCGCGTGTGTGGTGTATTTTACTGTGATGCGCACCATCCTGGATGCGCCCACGTTTAACGCGCCGATTCATTGGCTGGCCATGCTCCTGGCGGGCAATCCCGAAAACGGGGTGGGCAATGTGTCGCTGGCCTGGGGGCTGATCGGCGGAGCGATCGTGCTGTTCGGGCTGCTGTTCGCCTACGGCTGGTGGCGCGATCTTCCCTTTGAATACCTGCCCGTGCGCTCCATCGGCACAAGCAAAACGCTGCATTGGTCGCGCCATATCCGGAAAAAGCATCGCGGGGAAATGCTGGGCAACACCTGCGTCAACTTCCTGCTCACCCTGCCCGCGATTCTGGGCTTCGGGGCGGTGATCGGAATGTATGCCCTGGATCGGGTGAACTTTTCCCTCAGCATTGAAATGGTGCTGGCGCAGCTGCGAAACCTGGTCACCCAGCCCGTTCCCTGGCTGGTGCTGCTGGAGCTGCTGGCCGTGTTCACGATCCTGTATCTGCCCTTCTGCATTTATCGGAAATGCCGGAATGGTGCGTTGATGGCGCGGTGCATGCGCTCCCGTCATTCTCACAGCGATGGAAGCAGCCTGCAAAAAGAGACGGAGAAAACTGCCGAAGCTCCCGCGGAACCAACGAAAGAGGAACAAGCGGATATCAAGGCTGAAACGGATCAGGGCGAACATGCGGCTGGATAAACTGCTGACGCATCTGGGCGTCGCTTCGCGCAGCGGGGCGCGGGAAGTGCTGAAAGCGGGCCGCGTCAGGGTCAATGGGGAAGCGGTCCGGGACGCGGCGTTTCAGGTTGCAGTGGACGACAAGATTCTGCTGGATGGAAAGCTGCTGGACACCAGGCTGTCCCGGCATTTGCTGCTGTACAAGATTGCCGGGGTGCTGACGGCCAAAGAAGATAACCGCCAAAAGACGGTGATGGATTTGCTCCCGCCGGAATATACCTCCCTGGGCTGTATGCCCGTGGGGCGGCTGGACAAGGATACCACCGGCCTGCTGATCCTGACGACCGACGGGGAATTGGCCCATCGGCTGATCGCTCCCGAGCGGCATGTGGATAAAGTTTATATTGCCACGGTGGACGGCTGTCTGAGCGATGCGGATGTGGAGAAGTTTGCGAAGGGGATTCCGCTTAAGGACTTTACCTGCCTGCCCGCCAAATTGGAAATTCTTTCGCCCAATCTGGGCCGGGTGACGGTTCGGGAGGGAAAATATCACCAGATCAAGCGCATGTTCGGGGCGGTGGGCAAACCGGTGACAGCACTGCACCGCCTGAGCTTTGGCCCGCTTGCTTTGGAGGACGGCATGCACCCGGGAGATTACCGGGAACTGACGGACGATGAAATCGCCGCGCTCTACGCGGCGGCAGGATTAAAGCATGAATGATCATTATTATTCCGCTGACCCGACCAGCGAACACAAGTACCAAACGGCGGAGTGGACGTATCGGGGCCATGCCCTGCGGTTTACCACCGATGCCGGGGTGTTTTCCAAGGGCGAGGTGGACTATGGCACTGCTGTGCTGCTGAAGGCTTTGCCGGAAAATATGGCGGGCCGCGTGCTGGATCTGGGCTGCGGCTGGGGCGCGGTGGGCGTGAGCCTCGACAAGGCGTATCCCGACTGTGACATCGTGATGAGCGATGTGAACCGCCGGGCGCTGGAATTATCTGAAAAGAATGCGAAGGCCAACGGCGTTTCCGTGCAAATCGTGGAAAGCGACGGGCTTGAAAACGTGCCCGGTTCCTTCGATTATATTATCACCAATCCCCCCATCCGGGCGGGCAAACAGGTGATTTACAAAATGTTTTCGGACAGCGCCGACAGGCTCACAGAAAACGGTCAACTGTTTCTGGTCATCCGCAAGCAACAGGGGGCGGAATCGGCGCTGAAATACCTGAAAACCATCTTCAGCGAAGTGGACACCATCGAAAAAAGCGGCGGGTTCTGGGTGATCCGCTGCGGGGGAGGCAAGCAGCATGAAGTTTGACGCGGCGTATTTCGACCAGATCATGGATCGCCGGAACACGGACTGCGAAAAGTGGGACGATCGGGGAATCATGGATGAAAACGGCATCCCCCTATGGGTGGCGGACATGGATTTCCCCTGCGCCCCCGCCATCGTGAACGCCTTGCAGGAGCGGGCCAAGCATCCCTGCTTTGGCTATAATATCGAAAATAAAAAAGATGAAGAAGCGCTGATCGGCTTCTGGCAGCGGCGGCATGGGCTGACCGTTCAGCCGGGGGAGACGCAGATGCTGCCCTGCGTGATCACGGGCCTGAAAGCCTGCGTGCGGTGCTTTACGAAGGAAGGCGACGGCGTCGCCATCATCACGCCGGTGTACGGGCCGTTCTATTCCTCCATCAATCTGAACAAGCGCAGGGTGATAGCGGTCAGCCTGCTGCGGAACGAGGAAACGGGACGCTATGCCCTCGACCTGGAGGCGATGGAAAAAGCGCTGAAAGACGGCGCGAAGCTGATGATGCTGTGCAGCCCCCACAATCCCGTGTCCCGGCTGTGGAGCGAAGAGGAGCTGACAGCGCTGTGCCGCCTGGCGGACAAGTATGACGTGCCCATCGTGTGCGACGAAATCCATGCGGACTTTGTGTACAAGCCGGGCAGATTCGTGTCCATCCTGAATATTCCCGAGGGGAAAAAGCGCGCCGTGATGCTCTGCTCCGCCAGTAAAACATTTAACGTGGCGGGCCTGCAGCAGGCGGCCATGGTGTGCAAGAACCCCGATATGCTCAAAGCCCTGCGGGACGGGCTGTCCGCCGCGGGTGTCACCTGCGGCAACACCTTCGCGCTGCTGGCAGCGCGAGCGGCGTATACGGAAAGCGACGGCTGGCTGGACGGGCTGATCGAGTATCTCGACGGAAGCCGCAGGCTGGTATTCGACCTGATGAAACAATATGCTCCGAAAGCCAGGGTGTCGCCCATCGAGGCCACCTATCTGGCCTGGGCGGACATGCGGGCGTATGGGCTGACCTGCGAACAACTGAAAGAAAAATGCAAGGCGGCGGGGGTGGCCTTCACCATGGGCACCTTCTTCGGCGAAGAGGGAGAAAGCTTCCTTCGCATCAACTTTGCCTGCCCCCGCAGCCAGCTGACCGAAGGCATCAAGCGCCTGGGAAAGGCGCTGGAGGAGGAATAAAGAATTCGTATGGACAAGATCGAAGGACTGCTGCTGCAATACAAAGAAGAAATGATGGAAACCCTGCAAAAGTGGGTGCGCATCCCCAGCGTGAAGGGCGAAGCCGCTTCCGGCGCGCCTTTTGGCGTGGAAGCCCGCAAGGCGCTGGATACCGCCATGGCGGATTGCGAAAAGTTCGGCCTGAAAACGGAAATCTTTGACGGCTACGCCGGTCACGCCGACCTGGGCGAGGGAAACACCCGGGACGCCCTGGCCATCCTGGCCCATCTGGACGTGGTGCCCGTGGGCGACGGCTGGACGAAGAAACCCTTCGGCGCGGAACGGACAGACGGCAAAATCTATGGCCGCGGCACCAGCGACGACAAGGGCCCCGCTGTCGCGGCGCTGTACGCCATGCGGGCGGTGAAGGAAGCGGGCATTCCGCTGCGGCGCAAGGTGCGGCTCATCCTGGGCTGTGACGAGGAATGCGGCTCCTCCGATATGGCGTACTACAAGAAGGTCACGGAAATGCCCCGGTCCGGGTTCAGTCCCGACGCGGATTATCCCGTCATCAACATCGAAAAGGGCGGCAGCCACGTGCAGTTTGACGGCGAGCTGAGCAAGGAAGGCTTGCAGGTGCTGTCCATGCAGGTGGGCGAGCGCACCAACGTGGTGCCGGGCTTTGCCTCCGCCCTGGTGGAGGGCGACGAGGAAACCGCGAAGCAGGCGGAGGAAGCCGGAAAGAAGCTGGGCTTCCCGGTGACCACCACCCTGGGCAACGGCGCGGTGATCATCGAAACCACCGGCATGACCGGCCACGCCGCGTTCCCGGAGCACGGCCGCAACGCCATCGGCCAGATGCTGCTGGTATTCAAGGAGCTGGGCGCGCAGGGCGCGCTGCTGGAAATGGCCGACGCCATCGGCATGACCTGTCACGGTGAAAACCTGGGCATCGCCATGCGGGACGATATTTCCGGCTGCCTGACAGGCAGCCTGGACATCATCCGCATCGAGCAGGGTCACGTGACGGCTGTGATGGACGTGCGCTATCCCGTGCTGTTCCATCCCGGCAGGATGTATGAGCTGCTGAACCAGCGTCTCAAATACCTGAAAGCCACCGACGCGGGCACCCGGCCGCCGCACTTTGTCAGCGACCAAACCGAGCTGGTGCAGGAATTGCTGGAGGCCTACCACGAAGTGACCGGCGGTGAAAAGAAAACCATCGCCATCGGCGGCGGCACCTACGCCCAGTCCCTGGAGGAGGGCGTGGCCTTCGGCGCGCTGTTCCCCGGCGAAACGGAGATGGCGCACCAGGCCGACGAATACATCACGGAAGAATCGCTGTTCAAGAGTGCCCGGATCTTTGCCCGCTCCATCGTGCGGCTGGCCGGGAAGAAAGTTGAGGAATGAACCATGGCTGAAAAAGAAATCATCACCTGTATCAACTGTCCGGTGGGCTGCCGCATGGAAGTCGTCCATGAGGGCGAAACCGTGATTTCCGTCACGGGCAACACCTGCAAGCGCGGCGACACATACGCCCGCCAGGAGTGCGTAGCGCCGCTGCGAATGGTCACCGCCGTGGCGCCGGTCAGGGATCGGCAGATGCCTGTCAGCCTCAAAACCCGTACTCCCATCCCCAAGAAGCTGATCAACGACTGCATGAAAATCGTGATGGAAAAGCCCTTTGAAGCGCCGATCCATGCGGGCGACGTATTGATTCCCGACGTCTGCGGAACCGGTGTGGACGTGATCGCGACGAAAACGGTGGAGTGAAATAAGGCAATAGGCAGTAGGCATTAGGCAATAGGAGATGGCAAAAACCGAAAAAAACCGATTGCCAATCGAATCGTTATGGACTATACTTTCTACTGCCTACTGCCTACTGCCTACTGCCTACTGCCTACTGCCTACTGCCTACTGCCTACTGCCTACTGCCTAAAAGGAGGACTGTCTTATGCCCCTTGCTCCGATTCTGATGTCGCCCGCTTACCGCTGCGGCAGCGCCACCCCCTGGGGCGGCGAAGGGCTGCGGATGATGTTCGGGCGGGATATTCCTGACGCGCGCACCGGCGAAAGCCTGGAGATCAGCGCCATTCCTGGCCTGGAAAGCCGCGATCCAGAGGGCAGAAAGCTGACCGATTTGATTGATCAGTACGGCGAACAGCTCACCGGCCCCGGCTTTGCCCGTCCTTTCCCGCTGCTGCTGAAGCTGATCGACGCGAAAGACAGGCTGAGCGTGCAGGTGCACCCGGACGATGACTACGCCGCGCGGGTGGAAGGCAAGCAGGGCAAGACCGAGGCCTGGCATATTCTCTTCGCGGCTCCCGGCGCCGAACTGGTATACGGCGTGCGGGCCGGAACAGACAAGGAAACGCTTCGCCAGGCTTCCCAAGCGGGCGCGGCGGTGGAACCGCTGCTGCGAAAGGTGAAGGTTCGGGCGGGGCAGACCTACTTTATCCCTGCCGGAACGGTGCATGCCATAGGCGCGGGCATCATCCTGTACGAGATTCAGCAGTCCAGCGATGTGACCTACCGCTTCTACGACTGGGACCGCAAGGACGCCCGGGGCAACCGCCGTGAGCTGCATATCGACAAGGCGATTGACGTGGTGGATTTGGCGTATCAGGGCAACGCCGTTCGGGAGGTGCCGTTCGGCCCGGGGCGGTTCAGGCTGCTGAATGAGAAGTATTTCTGCCTTGACCGGCTGTGTGCTTATAACAGCGTCATACCTGCCGACCCGCGGCGCTTCGCGTTCTTTACCGCCGTCCGCGAGTGTCATATCTCCTGGGACGGGGGAGAGCTGACCGTGCCCGCGGGCTGCTCCGCGCTGCTGCCCGCCGACGGCTATGATTTGCAGATCAAAGCGCCCGCCGCGCTGCTGGCCTATCCCGCCTGCTGAACCCGGATTCCGTTTCTGTGTGTCTGGACAGAATGCACAAAGAACGAAAGGGAAAAATAACAGTTCTTCCGAAAATGTCAGAAATGGTATAAAACTGCAAAAAATATGATAAAATAGTTCCCGCGGCACTTGCAGTGCGGCGGGAATTTTGATATAATGGTTCGGGTGAATGAGCGAAAATGGACTTTTTTGAAAGATTGAACCGGACAAGTGAAGGAACACAGGGATTTGCATGTGTACCTTTGGATAAGTTTACCACCCTGCGCGTGGGCGGTCCGGCGGATTATTTTGCGGAACCCAGAACAGAAGAAGAACTGCTGCTGCTGATTCGGGAAGCGAAGGCGGCGCGAATGCCTGTTTTGCTGCTGGGCAATGGCTCCAACCTGCTGGTGCGGGACGGCGGGTTCCGCGGACTGGCGATTCGGCTGGGGAAAGCCTTTTCCGCGATCGAACGCCAAGGCAGCTGTCTGTACGCCCAGGCCGGCGCGCTGCTGAGCACACTGGCGCGCCAGGCGCAGGAAGCGTCTCTCACCGGTTTGGAATTCGCCCAGGGCATTCCCGGCTCCGTCGGCGGCGGCGTGTACATGAATGCCGGGGCTTATGGCGGCGAGCTGGGGCAGACAGTGGAATTTGTCCGGGTGCTGGCGGGGGACGCCGTGCGCGATATTCCCGGGAGCGAAATGCATTTTTCGTATCGCCACACCCGCGCGATGGACGAACAATGGATCATCCTCGGCGCGCATTTTCGCCTGAACCCTGGCGATCCCAAAGAGATTGAAGCCGCCATGCGGGATTATGCCGCGCGGCGTAAAGATAAACAGCCCCTGGAGTATCCCAGCGCCGGGTCTTTTTTCAAGCGCCCTGCCGGTCATTTCGCGGGGGCGCTGATCGAAGGCGCGGGCTTGAAGGGCATGACCGTCGGCGGGGCGCAGGTGAGCGTAAAGCACGCCGGCTTCCTGATCAACCGGGGCGGAGCAACGGCCTCTGATTTCCTGGCGCTGATGCGGCTGGTGCAGGAACGCGTGATGGATAAGTACGGGGTCATGCTGGAACCTGAAGTCCGTATCGTGGGGGAGGACGCATGAGCTTCTCCGGCGATGTGAAAGAAGAATTGCAGCGCGTACAGCCCGAAAAACCCTGCTGTATGCTTTCCGAGCTCAGCGCGCTTACCCAGTGCTGCGGCTCGCTGCGGCTGACGGGGCGCGGAAAGGTTCGGGTCGTATATGAAACGGAAAACCCCGCGCTGGCAAAACGGATTTTCCTTTTGCTCAAGCACCGCATGGAAATAACGCCGCAGCTGGAATTCAACCGCCACAAGCGGCTGGGCGGCAGGCGGCTTTCGATCCTCACCGTGCCGGAAACGGAAAGCAGGAGATTGCTGATCGCCCTGCGCATGATCCGGGATTCGGATGCGGGGCCGGTGTTCAAAGGCATCCCCCGGGCGGTGATGACTCGGCGCTGCTGCCGCGCAGCGTTCATCCGCGCGTCCTTCCTGGGCGGCGGCTCCATCACGTCGCCTGATCAGGAATACCGAATGGAATTCGTTTCCTCCGAGACGCGGTCTGATACGCTGCTGAAGATCCTGACCAAAAGCGGCATCGAAGCCAAAACCACCCACCGTCGGGACACTGAAATTGTATACATCCGCAAGGGAGACGACGTGGTGGCCTGCCTGGCCCTGATGGGAGCGCACCGCGCTTTGCTCAATATGGAAAATACCCGGATCAGCCGGGACGCGCGCAATCGGGCCAACCGCGCCCGCAACTGTGACGAAGCGAACCTGAAAAAGCAGCTGTCCGTTGGGGAAACCCAGGCCGAAGCGATCGTGGCTTATTCCCTGGCCCACAGCCTGAGCGGTCTGCCTCAGGATTTGCAGGAAATCGGCAGGCTGCGGATGCTGCACCCGGAAGCCTCGCTGGAGGAGCTGGGCCAGATGCTTCAAAAGCCTGTCGGCAAATCCGGCGCGAACCATCGGATGCGGCGGCTGATGGAATTGATTAGGGATTAGGGATTAGGGATCAGGGAATAGGGATTAAGGACTTCGACTGAGACAACCAAAGACAGGATTGGGGAACGGAAAGATGATCAAAAAGGCGCTGAACCTGTCCGGCGTGACGCCGATGAGCAGAAAACAAAGCGAACAGCTGGTGAACACGGCCACCCAGTTTTCTTCGCGCATCGAGTTTGAGCATCTGAACCGCCATTTCAATGGAAAGTCCATGCTGGGCATCCTGTGTCTTGGCGTGACGGGCAGGGACCCGGTATTATTAACCGTCGAAGGAGAAGACGAGCAGAAAGCGTTCGACTCCATCTCCGCTTTGCTGGAGGGGGGCGTGCTTCCGCCCAAGAACTATTCCGATGCGGTCAACCTGGTTCGGTATGTCAAGGAACGGTATCTGTACATCCTGCAGGACAATCTGGTGGGCGTCTATCTGCATGGCTCGCTGGCAGCCAGGTGCTTTTTGTGGGAGCGAAGCGATATTGATTTCCTCGTGGTTGTCCGAAAGCGCATCCCCATCGAAAAGAAAATTGAACTGGTGGAGCTTTTGTACTCCCTCGGCGCGGAAGCGCCGCCCGAAGGATTCGAGATGAGCGTGCTGCTGGAAAAGCATTGCAGCCATCTGACTTATCCCGTGCCCTTTGAACTGCATTACTCCAACTATCATCAGCGGGATTACGAGCGCGACGCCCGGGGCTTCTGTGCCAGGATGCACGGGGAAGACCCTGATCTGACCTGCCACATCGCCGCGCTGCATGCGTTCGGCATTTCTTTGTACGGGCCCAGCGTGCCGCGCGTGTTTGACCGCCCCAGGCGGGAGGACGTGCTGTCCTCCATTTGCCAGGATGTGCAGGACGCGCCGGAGCATCTGCATGAAAAACCGGTGTATTATGTTCTGAACCTCTGTCGGGGTGTGGCGTTCAAGCGGGAAAACCTGTTCCTGAGCAAAAAAGAAGGCGGAGAATGGGCTTTGAAACACATGGACCCCACTCACCAAAGGGTGATTCAGGCGGCCCTGAACGCCTATGAAACGGGACTTGGCATGAGCTATGACGAAGGCCTGGCCGATAGCTTCTGCTATGACGCGATGTCTGAATTGAACGAGGCATAGCATTCGCTTCAATGCGTCCTTTTCCGGAATCGGAAACGGGCGCTTTTTTCATGGCGAAAAATCTCTTTTCATTTCCAATGAATCCTGCTATAATGATGCGCGTGCCAAATGATGGAATCAGCGGAGGATGAAATGGACGCACGGAAGTTTGACTGGATAGATTTTTTGAAAAAGGTCGCGGTGATCGCGGTGCCGGTGGCGCTGCAGAATCTGCTCACCACCACCGGCTCCATGGTGGACACGATGATGATTTCGTCCCTGGGCAAAACGGAGGTCGGCGCGGTGGGTCTGTGCGCTCAGTTTTCCTCGCTGATGTTCAGCTGCTACTGGGGCTTTGTCGGCGGCGGGATGCTGTTCTTTTCCCAGTATTGGGGCGCGAAGGACGACGACGGCATCAACCGCTCCTATGGCCTGACGCTGGCCTGCATGATGACCGTTGGATTGATTTTCGGCGCGCTGGCCCTGTTCTTCCCCGAAACGGTCATGCGGCTGTACACCGACAAGGAGGCTATCCGGGAAATCGGCGTGGAATACCTGCGCACCGTGGGCTTTGCGTATCCGCTGATGGTGTACACCATGGCGATGGCGTCGCTGCTGCGCAGCACCGAGCGCGTGACCATTCCGATGTACGGCTCCTTCCTGGCGGTGGGCGTGAACATCTTCCTGAACTGGGTGCTGATCTTCGGCAATCTGGGCGCGCCGAAAATGGGCGTGCGCGGCGCGGCGCTGGCGACGGTGATTGCCCAGGGCGTCAGCGCGGGCGTGGTGGCGCTGCTGGCCATCCGCAACCGCCATCCCTATCTGTTCGCGGTGCATCGTCATTTCCGCTGGACAGGGGATTTGATTCGTTCGTATTTCCGCAAGTGCTTCCCGATTCTGATGAATGAAATCCTGATCGGCGTGGGCAACATGGTCATCAACGTGGTGCTGGGCCGTCAGCCGGAGGAGGCCATCGCCGCCCTGGCGGTGTTCCGCACGCTGGAAGGCCTGATCATCGGCTTCTTCGCCGGATTCTCCAACGCCGCCTCCATCCTGGTGG
The DNA here is from genome assembly GCA_902801765.1 of uncultured Eubacteriales bacterium. Taxonomy (GTDB): domain Bacteria; phylum Bacillota; class Clostridia; order Christensenellales; family Aristaeellaceae; genus RUG563. Next base: position 98,285 of record CADCJO010000003.1, on the reverse strand, counting down.
GCAAGGAGGTCGGCGCGGGGAACATCGATGTGGCGTACCGCCGTGCCTGGCGGCTGGTGTATCTGTGCCAAGGGTTCATTGCGTTTGTAGGCATGATGCTGATTGTGCTGCATACGCCCATTCTGAACATGATGGGCATGAGCGGCGACAGCTTTTCCATCGCGTTTGGGATGATCGCCATCTTCGCGGTGGTGGCTGTTATCCGCATGGGCAACTGGACGCAGAACGACACTTTCCGCGCCGCGGGCGACGCTTCCTTCGGCACCATCCTGGAAATCGTGTTCATGTGGGTGATGCTGATTCCTGCCGTGTGGCTGACCGGGATGGTGTGGAAGCTGCCGACGCTGCTGGTGTTTGCCTGCTGCTATATGGACGAACCCATCCGGTATATCATGATGCAGGTGCATCTGTTCCGCGGCAAGTGGATCAAGCCCGTCACCCCCGAAGGTCAGCGGGCAATGGTGGGTTGGAAGCCGCCCAAAAGGAAAATGGCGTGACAAAAAAGAAGCCTCAGCATCGAGGCTTCTTTTTCAGTGCCGGCGGTGGGACTCGAACCCACACGAGTGATTAGCTCAACGGATTTTGAGTCCGTCACGTCTGCCAATTCCATCACGCCGGCACGGCAATTCTTTCAAATTGCCTGATCATTATACCTGTTTTTGCACTGTCTGTCAAGCAAAAAAACACGGCCTTTTCCGGGGTGGAAATCGCCGTGTTTCCCTGCGTTCAATGGAGATCAGCCCTGCAGGCCCCGGGCCTGGCGGTCCATATCCTCCACCACGATGTCGTGGATTTCGCCCAGGGTGGCGCAGTATTTGAGCACGTTCCAGGGCTCGTTGCTGTGGAAATGAATCTTGATCAGTTCGTCGTCGCCCACCACCAGCAGACAGTCGCCGGGCAGGTTTTCGATGAAGTAATCGCGGATCTCGTCTTCGTCCAGGTCATGGCCTTCGATGAGCAATTGGGTATCGTAACGGGGATCAATCATGGAAATGCCTCACTTTCTGTTTTTTAGCATTAGGCAATTGTTTTCGGCACGAATCTCTGTCACCTAATGCCTACTGCCTATTGCCTATTACCTTCAATACAAATCCTCGTCCTTCTGGCTTCGCCGGACAGGATTTTGGCAATGGGGTTGCGGGCGTGGGAAATGATGACCTCCACGCCGGTCTTGGCGCAGCGCAGGGCGTATTCCAGCTTGGCGCCCGCGCCGTTGGCTCCTGCCCGGGACGCGCCGACGCAGTGGGTCTGCCATTCGCGGACGCTTTCTTCCAGCGTTTCGGCTGTGGGCGCGGTGATTTCCTTCACCAGCGTTTCGGGGTCCTTGGGGTCGGCGTAGATCCCATCGGTGGAGGTGAGCAGGATCAGCTTCTTTGTCTGCACCAGCTCGGCGATCACCGCCGCCGTTTCGTCATTGTCCACGCATTCCACCACCTGGGTTTCGGGATGCTGGGACTGGAGCGTGGCCAGTTCCATCTTGCGGTTTTCCTCGTCGCTGACGCAGTCGTTGTAGTTGATGATGGGGATGGCCCGCTGTGCCGCCGCCCGCTGCAGCAGCCCATACAGGTGGGCGCGCTTCTGCGGGTCGTTAAAGTGGTTGTGCTCCACCAATACCTGCCGGATGCCATATTCCGGCTTGACAAACCGACGGTAGTTTTCCATCAGGATGGCCTGGCCTTGGGCGGAGTAGTCGGTTTTGTTCTGCTCCGGGTCGCCGGTCAGGGTGCAGCCGGTGCGCTTGTAGTAGTCCAGCCGCCCGATTTCCGTGGCGCCGGAGGATACCAGCAGCATCCCGGGACGCAGCTCGCTGCTCAGACGCGCGAAAATATTGTAGTCGATATCGTTGTCCTCCCGGCGGATGAGCGCCATGGAGCCGATTTTGATGACCAATTCAATTCCCATGCTTTTGTGTCCTTTGCATTACAGCGCCGCGCGGATGGCGGACAGCAGATCGTCGTAGCTTTCAAAGGCGGGCAGCTCGGGGTGATCCTTCTTGATCTGCTCCGTGCTGCGGAACAGGAAGCCCGCTTTGCTGGCCTGAATCATCGCCAGATCGTTGAAGCTGTCGCCCGCGGCGATGGTGTCAAAACCCACAGACTGCAGCGCCTTCACCGTGGACAGTTTGGACTGGGCAACCCGCATTTTGTAGCCCGTCACTTCGCCGTTCGGGGCGACCTCCAGGGTGTTGCAGAAGATCGTCGGCCAGCCCAGCTTCTTCATCAGCGGGGAAGCGAACTGGGTGAAGGTGTCGCTCAGAATCAGCACCTGGGTTTCCTCCCGCAGCGCGTCCAGAAATTCCTTCGCACCGGGCATAGGGTCGATGGTCTCAATCACTTTTTTGATTTCGTTCAGCCCCAGGCCGTGTTCCTTCAAAATGCCGATGCGCCATTTCATCAGCTTGTCATAGTCCGGCTCGTCCCGGGTGGTGCGGCGCAGCTCCGGAATGCCGCTGGCCTGCGAAAACGCGATCCAGATTTCGGGCACCAGCACGCCTTCCAAATCCAAACAAACAATATTCATAGAACAAATCCTTTCCAAATTAAGTATTGCTGGGGGAAACCTCTCTTTGGAGGCCAAAGAGAGGTTTCCCCCAGACCCCCTTCCGAGAAAGCCGTAAAGAGACACTTTTATTCTTGTGTTTCCTCCGGTTTTTCTCCTGATTCTGCCTTCTTATCCTCCAGCGCGGCGCGCAAATCCTCTGATTTCAGGCGCATGAGGGTATCCTTGTTGATTTCCTCCTCGCCCTTTGCCAACCGGTCCGCCTGAGCGGCGATGGCGCGCTCGAACAGGTTGCGCACGCCGCGGGCGTTGCCGAAGCTCTCCACGTCTTTGCTTTCTTCCGTCAGGATGTCGCGCAGCGTATCCTCCGCGCCATCGGCCAGGGTGTAGCCGCTCTTGCCGCAGCGCATGTTGAAGATGCCAACCATTTCGTCGATGGTGTAATCCGGGAAGAACATGAACCGATTGAAGCGGCTTTCCAGGCCGGGATTGGAATGGATAAACGCCTTCATCAGTTCCGTGTAGCCCGCCACGATCACCACCAAATCCTCCCGGTGATCCTCCATGGCTTTGAGCAGCGTATCCACCGCTTCCTGGCCGTAGTCCGTGCCGCCCCGGTTGGTGAGGGCGTAGGCTTCGTCGATGAACAGCACGCCGCCCATGGCTTTCTTGATCACCTCATCCGTCTTGATGGCGGTCTGGCCCACGTAGCCCGCTACCAGCCCGGAGCGGTCCACCTCCACCAAATGGCCCTTGCTGAGGACGCCCAGGCTCTTGTAAATGCGGCTCATGAGCCGGGCCACCATGGTTTTGCCCGTGCCGGGATTGCCGGAAAAGACCATGTGCAGCGACAGGTCGGGAGTGGGCAGGCCGTGCTCCTTTCGGGCCTTGCAGATTTCGATCCAGTTGATCAGGCTGTCCACTTCGCTTTTGATGGTGTCCAGGCCGATATATCCGTGGAGCTCTTTCTTCAAATCCTCTATGCTTTCAGAGGGCGTTTCCTCTTCCTGCTTTTTTTCTTCCTCTTTCTGTTCAGCCTTTTTCACTTTGGCGGGAGCCGCTTCCGCGGTGGGAACGGCGGGGGAGACCGGCTCGCCGGGTATCGTGTCTTGCAGGGATACGGGCTTGATGCCCCACAAATCTTCGCTCAGCAGCTGCATCCGCTGGTTCAGCAGGCCCTGCATGATTTCATTCTGCATCTGGATGATTTCGTCTTTGCGATCCATCTGTCGTCGCTCCTTTTCTTCCGTCGGGCAACCGGATCAAAAACCCAGTTATGTACATTTTACAGCGCTTTTCCCGTTTTATCAAGGGTTTGGGGAGAATTAGTTCAAAGTAGTTCCAAGTTTAATGTTCCAAGTTCCAAGCCAATTGTTTCAAATTTACATTGAGTAATTTCATGATCGCTTAGAACTTAAAACTAAAAAAGTATTGACAAATACAGAAACATAGTGTACTATACACATAGTGCACTAAGTAACACGAAAGGAGGGCACTGCATGGAGTTCGACGCGAATCGGCCGATTTGGCTGCAGGTGATGAAAGCGCTGGAAATGGATGTGATCACCGGCAAGCGGAGACCGGGGGAGAAGCTGCCGGGCGGCCGCGACCTGGCGCTCAGCTGCGGCATCAACCCCAACACGGCGGCGCGGGTGTATCAGGAGCTGGAAAGGGCGAACCTGTGCGAAACCCGCCGGGGCATGGGCACGTTTGTGACGGAGGATGAAGCGGTCATCGCCGCGGTGCGGGAGCAGTTCATCCGACAAACGATTCAGGATTTCCTTCGGAGCATGGCGCAATTGGGGGAAACGCCCGAGAGCGCGGCCCGAATGATTTTAAAGGAGGAAGCATAAGCAATGCTGGAAAGCAAAGAAGTAACCAAAACGTTTGGCGCGAAAACAGCGGTGGATCACATCAGTTTGAAGCTGGAAAAGGGCCATGTGTACGCCATGCTGGGGCCCAATGGCAGCGGCAAAACCACCTGGATGAAGCTGGCGGCGGGGCTGCTCAAGCCCACCTACGGCATGGTGTGCTTTAACGGCGAGCAGGTCAGCATTGAAAGCCGGAAGCACGTGGCTTATATGTCCACCGAACCCTATTTCTACACCTGGATGACGGTGAAGGATGTGGGGAAATATTACCAGGATTTCTTCGAGGATTTCTCCTATGACCGTTACCTGAAATTGCTCAAGCAGATGGAGCTGACGGAGAAGCTGAAAACCAAAGCGCTGTCCTCCGGCATGATGGCAAAGCTGAAAATCGCCGTCACCATGGCGCGGGACGCGCAGGCGTACATGCTGGACGAACCCTTCAACGGCATCGACCTGCTGGCCCGCGACGAGATTCGCGCCTGCATCCTGAGCTACGCCACAGAGGACAAGCTGCTGCTTCTGTCCAGCCACCTGGTAGAAGAAATGGAAGCCATCGCCGACCGGGCGGTGTTCATCAGCGAAGGAAGGCTGGTGGAGTGCGTCGACCTGGAGGAGATGCGCACCCGGCAGGGCGTTTCCATGGCGGATCGCTACCGCCAAATCTACGGACATACGGAGGGCTGATACCATGTTCAAGCTGATGAAATATGAGTTCCGGAAAACCTGGATCACCAAATTGATCCTGCTGGGCATCACCGCCGCGGCGGAGGCCGCGTTTCTGTTCAATCTGTATACGGACAAAGAGGACGGGCTGGCTGCCTCTATCGGCATCCTGACGGTGCTGGCCATTTTCGGCGTGCTGTTTATCGGGCTGCAAAGCGTCATCACCCTGCACCGGGATATGAACACCAAACAGGGCTACATGCTGTTCATGACGCCCAACAGCTGCTATAAGGTTTTAGGCGCGAAGGTGCTGGAAAACGGCCTGTCCATCCTGGTGACCGGCGGGTTCTTCTTTGCCCTGGGGGCGCTGGACATTACCTTGCTGTTTGCGAAGCAGGGGCAGCTCAACCAGATTTGGCAGATGATTCAGGACTTTATCAAGACGATCAACGAGGAAATCCCGCTGACCGCTGACGCGCTGGCCGCCTTTACCTTCAGCCTGTTGGCGGACTGGATCAGCATCGTCGTGACCGCTTATCTGGCGGATGTGATCAGCGCCGCGCTGCTGAACGGCAAATCTTTCAACGGCGTGATCAGCTTCGTGATTTTCCTGGCGCTGAATTGGGCCTTTGGCTGGCTGCTGGGGATTGCCACCAGGAGCATCCCGAACGTAGTGACCTCGATGCTGGTGCAGGGCGGTATTTCCCTGCTGATTGCCGCGGTCATGTATGTGCTCACCGCCCAGATCATGGAAAAGAAGTTAAGCGTGTAATCGTGTTCTGTTTTACATTCTTAAGAGTCACGTTGTAAAGGATGAAAAGACGACGAGACAGGGGCCTTCGCGGCCCCTGTACCCTGGTTAAGGTCTGGGGCGAACAGCCTCGGCGTCTCCTACCCGTCGACTTTGAAAAATAACCTTGAGAACATAAACAGCATAAAAACAGTCTGAACGAGCACACGTTTCAGAGTTATTTTGGGAAGGAGAAAAGCAAAAAAAACAGGGCAGCCCGCTGCAGGCTGCCCTGTTTTTTCTATTCAGGGAATAGTCCGTTTTAAATATTTGGTGGCCATATAGCCTTTGATACCATCAACCTTAACGTAGGACCAAAATTCTCCGGGCGTCAGCAGCTCCACTCTCGTCCCGTTCGGCATTTTCATCAGGATATTGTCCTGCGAGCTGCTGTTGGGGGTAGACCGCAGATACACAAACGAACTGCCGGTATTCCAGACGACCCATTTATCGCTGGAATTGTCGGAGACGGTAGGCTTGGCGGGCTGCAAAGAAGTGGATGGCACAGAGACGGGCGGCACCGTGGCCGCAGGGATGATGGGTGTGGCGGGCGTCAGCGGGAAGGAAGGAATCGCAGCCGGAGCCTGCGTAGGCTGGGGCACAGGCGCGCTCTGGCCTTCCACGTAAACATAATCAGATACCGCGTAGCCAACAATGCCGTTGTAGCGCAGCTTGGTCCAGTTGCCGCTCTGCTCCATCACTTCCACTTTGGAGCCATAGGGCATCTGCGCCAGCACATTGGAATTGTCCTCGGTGGAACGGCTGTAGCGCAGGTTCACATAGGAACCGTTGGGATGCCAGATCACGCCCTTGGCGATAACGGGGCTTTCGGGCACGGTGGGCATCAGCGGAGCAGGATCGGTGCCGCCGGTCACGGTGGCTACATTCTGACCGTGGATATAGCCCTTTACGCCTTGATAGTCAATATAGCGCCAGTTGTCGGGATAGGTGAGCAGAATCTCCACCATTGTGCCGTGAGGCAGCTCCATGATGATATTGTTTGCGCCGCCTTCATCACGGCTGGAGCGCAGGGTCGCGCCGCCCACGATCATTTTGATCACGGTCCTGCCGCTCGGCGGTGTGGTGGGAGCGGGAACCGGCTGAGTGCCGTAATAGAGATAATGGCTGACCATGTAGCCCGTGATGCCGTTGTACTCAACCAGAGAATACCATTCGTCGCTTTGATATACGGTCACTGCCGCGCCGCTGGGCACCTTGGCCAGCACGTTGTCCAGGCTGTCCGTGGAGCGGGAGGAGCGCAGATAGACGAAGGAGCCGTTGGGATGCTGCACGGTGGCAGTTCCGATGGCCGGGCCCGGGATGATCGGGGAATAGGGGGTGTCAGACAGGCAGCTGCTTAGCATATAGCCCAGATTGCCGGCGATCTGGACATAGGACCAGGAGCCGTAATTGGCCAGCACATACGCCGGCGTACCGCTGGCATAGCTGCCCAGGGAGGCCGCGGACTGCTTCATGTCGGCGCGCAGCACAACCTTGGCGCCCGTGGGGCTGTATACATACATGAGGATGTATTGGCCCGGCACATAGGGCTGCGGGGAATAAGGAGACGTGGACAGATACCGGGTCATCATATATCCGGCGTATCCGTTAACAGTCACATAGCTCCAGCCATTGCCCAGATCCGACGCGTAAACCTGCGTGCCGTTGGGGAACAGGCCCAGGGAGCGGGCGTTCTGGCTGGCGTATTCGCGCAGATGCAGCCGGCCGGAGTTTCCGGTATAGATGTATTTTATCACCGCCCCGGGAATGGGGACGATGGGCTGAATGGGCTGATACTGCTGGAAGGACAGGTAGGACAGCATCATGTAGCCGTATACGCCGTTCACATATACATACGCCCAATTGCCGCTGCGATTGAGCACGAGCACCTCGGTACCGGTGGGATACAAGCCCAGAGAGCGGGCGCCCTGGCCGGCGTATTCACGCAGGTGCAGCCGGCCGCTGTTGCCGGTGTAGACGTACATCGTGGTGTGTTCCGTCACAGAGGGGAAAGCATAATAAGGGGATGCGGCAGTGCTGTTCGTGGCGGTGTAATCAGTCTTCATGGGGTAAGAATGAACGATCAGGCCGGACATGTCTTCGATATAATCTGTGTACATGTAGCCCTCCAGTTTCCCGTACCCCTGCGGATCGGCGACGTAGACGTGGGCCCATTTGCCTACGACGTCCAGCACCTCAAGCGGTGTGCCCGGCTCGATGGCGGTCAGCACCCGGTACGACGACGAGGGGCCGGAACGCAGATTGATCTTGCCCGCGTCCGTATTCTTGACATAAGCGTTGTTTTCCGCAAGTACGGGAATGGCGGGCATAGCCAGCACCAGCACCAGCAGAATGGCGCAGAGGGAAAGCAAACCCTTTTTGTTCATCTGTTATCTCTTCCTTTCAATATAATTCATAGCAAATATGAGAACTTCCTTCTCATATGCCATAATTATAACACAATCCCCTGGAAAAAACTACCCCTCTAAGGAATGTTTCTCAGGTTTTTACACTTCTTACTTTTTTCAAATTACGTTTTCAAAACCGGTTTTCCATGCATAAAAACGTTCCTTTGCTTCGTCTGGATAGATTCGGCTGTCCGGCAGCCTGGCGTTCCATCGGAATATATGCCGTAAGGATGCACAACAGGCGGCCGAAATTTATTGCGCCTCCAATCCGTTCCATGCTCACGCTCCTCTCTCTTCTCTTATATGACGATTGAAAAGGCAATTTGGTTTCATAAGTTTGGAAAAAATTTGTTCCGCTTTTTTCACAGTCCTCCTGTCCGGCTGGGATAAAACAGCCGATGCATGCATATATATGGAAAAGAAAGAAGGATGAAAATGATGATGAAAAAAGTGCTTGGTGTTCTTTGTGCTTTGCTGATTGCCCTGACAGCTTTCTTTGCGGTTCATCCCGCGCTGGCGGATGGTGGTTGGGGAAGCATGTATATGTATGTCGAAACCGGGAACAGCGGAAAGCTGCACCTGCGGGCCGGTCCCGGCAGCAGCTATGCGTCGCTGGGACTGTACCGCAGCGGCACGCCTGTGCTGGTGGAGGGCTTTGCCAATGGGAGCTGGGCAAGCGTGCTGGTGGACGGCAGACGGGGATATATGAACGTGCATTATCTGTCGGGCTGCGCTCCTGCCCAAGCAGGTCCTGTCAGCTTTCCCGCAGGCACTGACTATACCATCCTGTATGTGCGCACCGGCAACGGCGGCAGGCTGCATCTGCGTGCTGACGCCAGCCGGGACGCGGTATCCCTGGGCCTGTATGCCAACGGGACGCAGGTATACGCCCTCAGTCTGGACAATGGATGGAGCCAGGTCACTGTGGACGGCATCACCGGCTTCATGCTGACAGGCTGCTTAAGCCCCGTGCCGCCTTCCATGTATTCCTGGTCTGCCGCGCAGCCAACCGCCGCGCCGTATGTGTATCGGTATACGCCTACCGCAAGCCCGACGCCGAGGGTCACGTATCGGTACTGGTACATCCAACCCACGGCCGCGCCTCAGTCTGCGGTTTATTATCCCCAGCTGCCTCCCGCTCCGACAGCTTCGCCCGCGTCTTCACTCTATGCAGGCGCGGTCATCACGGTGCGAAACCGGAACAGTACGTTCGTGTATCTTCGTTCTTCGCGGGATTCCGACCGAAAGGACAATATTTTGGCTCAGGTTCCTGTCGGCGCGCAGGTTATGATGCTGGAGCCGGGGGAGTATTGGTGCCGGGTGCGGTATGGCGGACTGGAGGGGTATATGGTGAGCAGATATTTAAAGTAGATAAATCGTGAACCTGGTTTTTACGAACGTTCATTTCCGAACGTTCGCTTTTTTATGACAAAAATTTTCAAAGTGTATTGACATTCCTATACGCCTGTGGTTTAATGTTTTCTGCCTTAAAGTTTAGTGATTCTAAACTCAAGGGCCGATTGTTCGTTTAGTACAGCTAAACCGATTCTATGGAAAGGGGTGACGGCAGGGATGAATATCGGCGAAAAGCTGCGGAAGTTAAGGCTGCAGCGGGAGCTGACCCAGGAGGAAATGGCGGATCGGTGCGAGCTGAGCAAGGGCTTCATTTCCCAGGTGGAGCGCGACCTGGCCTCTCCCTCCATCGCCACGCTGACGGACATGCTGGAATGCCTGGGCAGCAACCTGAAAGAGTTTTTCTCGGAAACCGACGACGAGAAAACCGTGTTTTCCCAGAGCGATATGTTCGTGAAGGAAGACGAGGAAACCCTGCGGGGCAGCATCACCTGGCTGGTGCCCAGCGCCCAGAAAAACGAGATGGAGCCTATTCTGGTGGAGCTGGGCGAGGGCGGCGTGACGGAAGAAATCCTGCCCCACGAGGGGGAGGAATTCGGCTACGTGCTGTCCGGCACGGTGACGCTCCACGCGGACGGCAAGGCGCACAAAATCAAAACGGGGGAGAGCTTCTGCCTCCATCCCAGCGCCAGCCATTACATCGAAAACAGCGGCAAGCGCAAAGCGCAGTTCATTTGGGTTTCCACGCCGCCGAAATTTTGAATGTCAGTTCCAAGTTTTTAGTTCCAAGTTCTAACCTGTTTTGTTTCATCAACAAATCACGATACGACAATCAAGCTTTGAATTTAGAACTTTGAACCTGGAACTTAGAACGATCACCATAGCAACGACAAGGGGGCCACAATCATGGAAGAACAGCGCCTGATTACCCTGGAGGACATTTATAAGCAGTACGACGGCACGACGGTGCTGGATCACATTAACCTGTATATCCGCAAGAAGGAGTTCGTCACCCTGCTGGGCCCTTCCGGCTGCGGGAAAACCACCACCCTGCGCATCATCGGCGGGTTTGAAACGGCGGATTCCGGCCGCGTAATTTTTGACGGCCAGGACATTTCCGGCATCCCGCCCTACAAGCGCCGGGTGAATACCGTGTTCCAGAAGTACGCCCTGTTCCCTCACCTGAACGTGCGAGACAACATCGCCTTCGGCCTGAAGCTGAAAAAGATGTCCAAGGCTGAAATCGACCGCAAGGTGGATTACATGCTGGATCTGGTGAACCTGAAGGGTTACGGCAAGCGCGGGGTGGATTCCCTGTCCGGCGGCCAGCAGCAGCGCATCGCCATTGCCCGGGCGCTGGTGAACGAGCCCGAGGTGCTGCTCCTGGACGAACCCCTGGGCGCCCTGGACTTAAAGCTGCGCAAGGAAATGCAGCTGGAGCTGAAAGCCATGCAGCAGCGTTTGGGCATTACCTTCCTTTATGTGACCCATGACCAGGAAGAAGCCCTCACCATGAGCGACACCATCGTGGTCATGCAGGGCGGCAGGATTTTGCAGATCGGCACGCCCAAGTCCATTTACGATGAACCCAAGAACGCCTTCGTGGCCAACTTCATCGGCGAAAGCAACATCTTCCCCGGCACCATGATCCGGGACGAGCTGGTGCATTTCTGCGGCGCGGACTTCCCCTGCGTGGACTCCGGTTTCGGCGAAGACCACCCCGTGGACGTAGTGATTCGGCCCGAAGATATTCTGCTGGTGGGCGAGGACGTGGGCCAGGTGACGGGCACCATCAAGAGCGTGCTGTTCAAGGGCGTGCATTATGAAATGATCATCGACGCGGGCCACTCCATCTGGAAGGTGCATTCCACCACCATGCAGCCCGAGGGCAGCCGGGTGGGCCTGGCCGTGGTGCCGTTCAACATTCACATCATGCACCGCATGGAAGAAGAAAAGCCCCAGGAGGAAGCGAAGAAATGACCAATTTCAAGGTGCCCGTTTGGGGCTACTGGATGATGGGCATCGGCTTCGCTGCCTTCGTGGCGATGCTGATCGCTTACATCCATAAGAACCGGGGCTTCCGCCGCCCGGTGTTCGCCTCGCCGTATGTGCTGTGGCTGATCGTGTTTACGGTGATTCCCTGCTTCCTGGTGGCGTATTTTTCCTTCACCGACCCCCAGGGCAATTTCACCTTCGACAACTTCAAAAACTTCTGGGACAGCAACTACAACGCCCGTAAGGCCATTGCCCCGGAAGACCTGAAAATGTACCAGGATATGGGCCTGTCGCTGGAGGACTTGGGCCTGGCCCGGGACTCCATCAACATCGACACCCTGGTGTTCTCCCTGTGGATGGCGTTTCTGTGCACGGCGATTTGTCTTTTGCTGGGCTATCCCGCGGCGCACATCATGGCCGACCGGGAATTCAAATTGGGCCCCACGCTGGTCATCCTCTTCGTGGTGCCCATGTGGATGAACTTCCTGCTGCGCACCATCGCACTCATGAGCCTGATGGAGGACGGCGGATTGCTCAACACCATCTTTGAGTGGCTGGGCCTGGGCAAGCAAAAGCTGCTCAACAACATCCCCGCCGTGCAGGTGGGCATGATTTACAACTTCCTGCCCTTCATGGTGTTCCCCATCTACAACGTGCTGAACAAGATGGACTACAAGCTCAGCGAGGCCGCCATGGACCTGGGCTGCAACAAGTGGCAGGTGTTCTATAAGGTCACGCTGCCCCTGTCCGTGCCCGGCGTGGTGAGCGGTATCACGATGGTGTTCATGCCCGCCGTGACGACGTTCTACATTTCCCGCCTGCTGGGCGGCGGCAAGGTGCAGCTGTTCGGCGATTTGATCGAAGCCAAGTTCCTGTCCACCAGCCTGAACGAGTGGAATGGAGGTTCCGCCCTGTCGCTGGTGATGATGATTCTGATTCTGCTCTCCCTGGGGCTGCTCAATAAGGTCGACCCCGATAATGAAGGAGGCGGGATGGTATGAAATTCATCAAGCGGTTTTACCTGGGCCTGGTGCTGGCCTTCCTGTATATCCCCATCGTGGTGCTGATCGTGCAGAGCTTCAACGCGGGCAAGAGCCGCGCCAAGTGGGAAGGCTTCTCCTTCCGCTGGTATGAAGAGCTGTTCAAAGACCCCAACATCATGAACTCCCTGGTCATCACCCTGGCCATCGCCGTGCTGGCGGCGCTGTTCGCCACCATCATCGGCACCCTGGCTGCCATCGGCATTCACGCCATGAAGCGCCGCCCGCAGCAGCTGATGCTGACCCTGAACAACATCCCCATGACGATGCCGGACATCGTGACCGGTATTTCGCTCATGCTGCTGTTCATCTTCACCCAGGTGGAGCGCGGCTTCGTGACCATGCTGCTGGCCCACATCACTTTCGACGTGCCATATGTGATCCTGTCCATCATGCCGAAATTAAAGCAGATGAACAAGAACACCTATGAAGCGGCGCTGGATTTAGGCGCGACGCCCATGTACGCGCTGTTCCACGTGATTCTGCCCCAGGTGATGCCCGGCGTCATTACCGGCGCGATGCTGGCCTTCACCCTGAGCCTGGACGATTTCACCATTTCCTACTTCACCACCTCGCCCCTGGTGCAGAACCTGTCCACCCTCATTTATTCCCAGGCCCGCAAGGGTATCAAGCCAACCATGAACGCCTTGAGCGCTCTCATGTTCGTGGCGCTGCTGCTGCTCCTGCTGGTGGTCAACAAGCGTACAGCGGAGGAAGAATAAAGCATGAAACGATTGACCGTTCTTCTGCTGGCGTTTTGCCTGGTTCTATCCTTCGGCTTCTCCGCCCTGGCGGAAGAAACGCCTCTGTCCCTGTCTGACGCGGCGGAAACATTCGAGCAGGGCCGCAAGGCGGTTCGCGGCGATATCAAGGTAGTTGATCTGCATGGCACTTGGCGGGAAATGGGCCGCCAGTACGGCGCGCTGATGAAAAGCGAACTGATCGACCTGTGCGAATTCCTGGATATCATCATCGATTACAGCATCGGAAACACGGCAAGAGCGGATTCCATTGTGAAAACGCAAACGAAGCAAACGCCCTACCGAATTGCCCAGTTCTTTGAAGGCGCGGCGGAAACCTCCGGCCTGACGGTGGAGCAGCTGCAAAAGGTCAACGCAGTGGAACGAATCGGCGGCCTGCCCCATTGCAGCGCGGCCATCGCCTGGAAGGATTACGCCGCCGACAAACTGATCATCGGCCGGAATTACGATTACTCCGAAGCCTTCGCCCTGCTGCATAACGACATTGCCGTCACGGTCTACCATCCCGCAGACGGCTCCCTGGCCACCGCCACCGTCGGTTATGTGGGCGAAATCTACACGGTGAACGGCCTGAACGAAAAGGGGATTTTCCTGGAGCTGAACAACGGCAAGCCCTCCGCGAACATCAAGTCTCCCGACTCGCGTGTCACCGGCACCACCATGCTGTTTTCCGTCCTGTTTGAAGCGGACGAGCTGGACGACCTGGACTTGTTCTTCAACACCGTCAATTGCAGTTCTTCCTACATCATCAACGTGGCGGACAGGAACGAGGGCCGTTCCTACGAGTGGTGCCCCGTGGGGGTGAAGCGGGTGGACGGCGACGGGCTGCTGGTTTCCACCAACTACTACGTGCACCCCGACTGGCTCTTTGCCACACCCTCCGACAGCGCGTCCTGGGAGGGGCTGACCCGCCGGGCCAACCTGATTTCCCTGTGCGAAGCGGACAAAGGCAGGATCGATCCCGAAGCCATGATGCGCATCATCGAAACGCCCCTGGAGAACGGCGGAGCCATGAATAAGCTCACCGTGTACCAGCTGGCGGTGGAGCCCGAAACCCTGACCCTGTGGCTGCAAATCGTGGGCGGTTCCGCCTGGACGCGGATCGACCTGGAAAGCTTCCTGTGCGGAGCGGAATAAACAACGCGGTCAATGAATTTCATATATGGAGGTAATGACCCATGAAAAAGATCGTCTCTCTGGCCCTCGCCCTGGTGCTGTGCCTGTCCATGTTGCCCCTGAACAGCGCTTTCGCCGCTCAGGAAGTGGTGAACGTGTACAACTGGTATGACTACATGGACGAAACCGTTTTTGAAATTTTCGAGCAGGAAACGGGCATTCACGTGAACAAAATGTACTTCACCACCAACGAGGACATGATGGTGCAGGTGCGCGTCAGCCCCGGCGCTTATGACCTGGTGTTCCCCTCCGATTACTGCGTGGAGCGCATGATCGCGGAAAACATGCTGGCGGAAATCAATATGGACAATATCCCCAACATCACCAACATCGACCCCAATCAGCTGAACGCGGACTACGACCCCGAAAACAAGTATTCCGTTCCCTTCATGTGGGGCACCGTGGGCATCCTGTACAACACCAAGCTGGTGGATGATCCCGTGGATTCCTGGAGCATCCTGTGGAACGACAAGTACGCCGACAGCATTTTCATGCTGGATTCCATCCGCGACACCCTGGGCGTCACCCTCAAATACCTGGGCTACTCCATGAACAGCCGCGACATCACCGAGCTGAAGGCCGCCGCCGATAAGCTGATCGAGCAGAAGCCCATCGTGAAGGCTTATTACGTGGACGAAACCAAGGACAAGATGGTGGCGGGTGAAGCCGCCCTGGCTGTTGTGTATTCTGGTGACGCGCTCTATGCCATGGAACTGAATGAAGACCTGGACTACGTTGTGCCCATGGAAGGCAGCAACGTGTGGATCGACCCCATGGTCATCCCTGCCACCGCCAAGAACAAGGAAAACGCGGAAAAGCTGATCAACTTCCTGTGCCGCCCCGACATCGCCCAGATGAACTGTGAATACATCTGGTATTCTTCCCCCAACGCCGCGGCTATCGAGCTGATGGGCGAGGATTACACCGAGAACCCCACCATCAATCCTTCCCAGGAAGTGATCGACCGCTGCGAATTCTTCCACGACATTCCCGACAACTTCCTGACGATCTACAATTCTTTCTGGAGCCAGGTCAAGAATGCGCGGTAAGCATATTGTGAAAAAAATGATAGCAGCAGGGCTTTGCGCCCTGCTGCTTTGCGGCTTATTTACGCCCGCCGTTTCCGAGGAGTACCGGGAACTGAAATACGGTTCCAAGGGCGACGACGTGCAGCGGTTCAAGAAAGCCATGTTCTGGCTGGGCTATTTCAGCACCGAGGATTTGGACGGCACTTACACCGCCACCACCGCCGACCGGGTGAAGAAGCTGCAAAAGAACAACGGCCTCAAGCAAACGGGCATCGCCGACGCGGCCTTGCAGGAATTGGTGTTCTCCGGCAACGCCGTGGGCACGGATACCGCGCCGTCCCCCTCTCCTGTCCCGCCGCCCACGCCTGTGCCCACCGCCACCCCGGAACCCACACCCTTCCCCTATGATACATCCCCTTATGAAACGCTCACCGAGGGCATGACCGGCGATGCGGTGCAAAAGCTGAAAAAGGCCATGTACTGGCTGGGATACTTCAATTCCGAAAACCTCAGTGACGAATACAACGAGGTCACGGTCAACCGGGTAAAGCAATTGCAGAAGGCCAATGGCTTGCCTGAAACGGGCGAAGCCGACCCCATATTGCAGGCGCTGGTGTATTCCGGGAACGCGGTGAAAACGAAGAACGCACCGCGGCCCTCCTCCGTGCCGCCCACGCCCAAGCCGCCTTTGGACATCAACGCCCTCATGCCGCCGCTGAACGGGGAAGGCTTCCTTTCCGATGACGCGGACACCGGCGAATACGTGTACGTGGACGAAAACGAGGGCGTGTGGATTTATGTCACGTCCTCCCTTTCCATCGTGCTGCGGCGGTACGAGGACAAAAAAGAAGTGCTGACCTGGTATGAGGCCGATGTGCATGCCAGCCCGGCGTCCCCGCTGCTGTCCTATGTCAACGGCACAAAGAACCCCGGCACAGCCATGATTCAGCCCGCAAAGTTTGTGGAGAAATATGGCATGGTGCTGGCCTTCAACGACGACCACTTCGGCTTCCGCATCGAGGAAAAGGACAAGGGCATCCCGCCGGGCGTCGTGATCCGGAACCGGCAGATCATTTACGACAAAACCTGGAGCCGGGAGTCCTTCCCGAACCTGGACGTGCTGGCCGTGTTCCCTGACGGCAGCATGAAAACCTACCCCGCCTCCGCCCACACCGCCCAGGAATACCTGGACATGGGCGTGGTGAGCACCTATGCTTTCGGCCCGACGCTGCTGCGGGATGGGGAACTGAGCGAATTTATGCTGCGGGATGAATACTATTCCTACCGTGAACCGCGCATGGCCATGGGCATGATCGAACCCTGGCATTATTACGTGCTCTGCGTGGAAGGCCGTATGGGCGACAGCGGCCGTTCCAAGGGCGTGTTCCTGAACTGGCTGGCCGACAACATGAAGGAGCATGGCGTGCAGGAGGCCATCAACCTGGATGGTGGCGGCACGGCCTGCCTCATGTTCATGGGCAAGAAAATCAATAAATCCGCCAACAGCACCCGCAGCGTTGGCAGCATGAGCGGCTTCGGCATTTCCGAGCAGATCATGATTCCATAAAGAAAAAGCCTTTGCAAGAAGATTTCCATTCCTGCAAAGGCTTTTTATTCATTGCCGATTCCATTTGTCCAGCGTATGGCAAAACCTCTCCGCCCCCTGCGGGGGCACCTCCCCTGATAGGGGAGGCAAATATAGGCTCCCCTATCAGGGGAGCTGTCGGCGTAGCCGACTGAGGGGTTTCACACGGTATTGTAATTCGTTGACGAGTATATTTTGTATTATTTCACGCTGAAAGCGTATACAGTGGTGGTCTGGTAAGAGTCCCCGGCTTTCAGGGTGATGGTGGGGAAGTTTTCATGGTTGGGGCTGTCGGGATAATGCTGAGTTTCCAGGGCGACGCCCGCGTAAGCGCCGTAGACCTTGCCGCCGTGGCCCGTGGTGTTCAGGCCCTGGCCGGAATACACCTGCATGCCGGGTTCCGTGGTCAGCACGCGCATCTCCCGGCCGCTTTCCGGATCGCGCAGGACGCCCGCTTCCTTCATGCCTTCGCCGTTCAATACATAGTTCACGTCGTAGCCGTCTACCGCGTCGATCAGGCGGCATTCCTTGCGCCGGGCCACGCCGTCGCCGATTTTTTTCGGCGCGCGCAGATCCAGCGGCGTGCCGTCCACGGCCAGGTATTCGCCGGTGGGAATAAGTCCTTCGTCCACGTCAGTGACGCAGTCGGCGTTGACCTGCAGGGTATGATCCAGCATGGTGGCCTTGTCGGACAGGTTCCAATAGGAATGGTTGGTCAGGTTCACCACGGTATCCTTGTCGCTCTGGGCCAGGTAGCGGATGGAGAGCCTGCATTGATCGTCCCAGGCGAAGGTGACCTGCACGTGCAGCTTGCCGGGGAAGCCCTCCTCCATGTCGTGGGCGACGTAGGTGAAGATCACGGCGTCCTCGCCGTCGGCTTCCAGGGTTTCGCCCCGCCACCATTTCTTGTCGAAGCCTTCGCGGCCGCCGTGGAGGGTGTTGGGCCCGTCGTTTTTAAACAGGGTGTATTCCGTGCCGTTCAGGGTGAACTTCGCTCCGCCGATGCGGTTGCCCACGCGGCCGATGGTTGCGCCCAGGAAGGAGGGCTTCTGGTCGTATTCCTCCAGGGTGTCAAAGCCCAGGCATACTTCGCCCAGCTTTCCGTTCCTGTCCGGCACCTTCACGGACACGATATGCGCCCCGAAATCCAGCACGGACACGGACGCGCCCAGCTTGTTGGTCATGGTGTACAGGGTCATCTGGCGGCCAATCTGGTCGATGCCGAAGGGCTTTTGGGTGATGCTCATGAACTCATCTTCTCCTTTGAAATGGATTGCTTAATGCCATTATAACCCAATTGCGATCAGATGAAAAGAAGGAAACCGAAGAAATTTATGGAACCGCGGAAAGAATCTGATCCACCCGCTCCTTCTGGATATAGAACAGGGCGACGCCGTCCACCGCCATGGCGTCGTGGAGCGCGTCGTAAGGATAAAAGTCAATGGCGCGGGTCAAATGGCTGTTGGTCAGGATGACCGTGGCGCGGCTTTCACCGGACAGCGTAAAGCTTTCCGGCAGCGTCCCATCGCCGGACAGCGACGCCAGCTTCGTATACCACGCCGCGAACGCTTCCGCATCCATGTCGTTGGCTTCACCCGCGCGGCGCACGGCCATGTCGTACAGCGTTTGGCCGTATTCGTCGGTAGCGATCTGGTTGTTTTCCGCGATGCTTTCCACCATCCGCACCGCAAACGCTGCGGAAATGCCCGGCGCAGCAACGCTTACTTCGCTTAAATCGTTCACTTGCAGGTTGATGGGATTGAGCAGCACCAGATCGCGGGGATTCAGCGTTTTCCAGAAGCCCAGCAGGAAATTGCTGGCCTTGAACACCCTGCCCTCCCAGCTGAGATATACACCGCTTTTTCCGGTATCCTTTCCTAACTTCAGAAGATATTCGCGTTCAGCTACGGGAAAAGCAACCTGCTGGCCGTTCTCGGTTTCGCCGGTAATCATCGTCGCGGCCTGAGTCAGCTTGACCGTCACTTCGGGGGTGTCCAGGCCGTAGGCAGCCAGATCCACCGATGCTTCGTCCCCCAGCAGCGCTTCAAAGCCCATATTTTCGATGCGATTCAGCAGGGCGTCCATTCGCGTCAGGGAAAGGGGATAACGAAACGGCTTTTCCATCAGCCAGCCGGAGGGGGTATAGTCGGCCTGCCATACCACGCCGCCTGTAACGTCAATGCTGTCCAGCAGCGACGGGTCGATGGACGGCTGATCAAAGGCCAGCAGGTATTCCATTTCATGGAAGAATACCGTGCTGTCCGCTTCCAGCATCGTATACAGCCTGGGGTCGCCCGCGATCATACAATAACGCTGGGGCCTGTCCTCATTGGGGGCCAGGTCGCCCAGCAGCAGTTCCTTCGTTTCTCCATCCTGATAGATGATGCTGATCCGCGCCTGCGGCGGTTCCAGGCCGAACGCCGCCTTTGTCAAGCCCTGGGCGGGGTTCAGCTCGGTCAGTACCACCGCTTCTGCGGGTACCTTGCCCAGCGACAGCGTAATTTCATCCATCACCGACGCGCGCAGCTCCGCGTTTTCCTGCCCTTGCAGCACAAACCCGCCCTCCTTTCGGACGAGCGGATACGCGGCGCTGTCCCGCGGCGCGATTACGACAGAAGAAATTTCCTCTGCCGGGCGGGCCAGCAGCAGGATCGTTTCCTTTTCTTCGGGAAGTGGCAAACCATGGGGCAGAGAACGCAGCAGAAGAACCGCGCCGCCTGTCACCGCGCAGGCGCACAAAAGCAGCGCCAGAACCGTTCGACCGCGCAGCGGGCGGCGGGCTTTTTTTTTCGGAGCTTTTTCCATGTTATGCTATTCCAATTCTATTTTGTTAAAATGTAAAATATGAGTTGCGTATTACATATTCTTTCGGGGAATCAGCACCAGCAAAGCCCCCAGCAGAACCAGCAGCGGCAGCATGACGATCACGATCACAGCGGGGGTGATGTCGCCCAGGGAGAGGCTTTCGCGCTGAGCGGGCTTGGGCAGGATATCGAGACTGACGGGCTCTTTTTCCTGGAGGGAATGGATGATTTGCAGCAGGAAGGCCGTGGAGGAAGTGTTCATCTGCATCCAATAATCCATGATGACGTTGCAGTCGCCCAGCGTAAAGAAATGGGACACGGTGCCATCCTCAAACATTTTGTCCGACCAGACGGACACGGCGAACCGGCCTTCCGCGTCGCCGGGCTGCTGCTCCACGGTGTCGTCGCCGTTCATGGCGGCGCGCAGATAGGCTTCCCCGGTCATCAGCAGCGGATACGCCATCACGCCGTCCGGCTGGGGCTCCTGAATGCGAAAGGCCCGCGCCTCCGAAATCAGCAGGATGGTTTCATGCGCTGAAACCAGGCTGTGGGTCACGTCCGTATCCTGCATAGCCGGCATGAGGATGACAGGATAATCGGCATAATAGCTGTTTACATCTTCTTCCTTTGCCACTGTCAGGCCGGGCAGCTGTTCAATCCCGTAAGCGCGCAGCAGCGCGTTGAAATTGTTCAGATCGGCAGGCGCGCTGTACTCCGAAGCAAAGAAGAAATCTCCTCCTGCCTGGGCAAAGGCGATCAGGATGTTCAGTTCATCCTCCGTCAGGTCGTACTGCGGAGCAAGGATCATCAGCGGGTCAGCCGGGTTCAGCTTGTCCCCTGCGGCCAGATTCACGCGGGTGATCCTATAATTGGATTCAGTCAGCGTTTCCTCCAGCACGTCCGTATCGTCATGGCTCTTTTCTCTGTGGCCGGAAAGAACCTGGATGGTGGGGACGCTTTCCTGGGTCACATACAGGATGGCTTCCGTGATGGCCTTTTCGTAGGAAAGCATGACTTCGTCAAAAAAACCGGATTCCATATTGAAGGAACGATAGGAAAAGTCTGATTCTGCCAGTACGCGGGACAGGCCGGTTTCCTGGCAATTGACGATCAGACAGTCGTCCGTCACCTGATTGCTTCCAGCGGCGTCGGTAAAATGGGATTTGAGCACCGGGTTTTTCATCAGACTTTCCCTGCTCACAGTCAAATGCTCGGAGGACGCGTCGTACCGGTTCAGGAGGGACAGCAGGTTTTCATCGGCTCCGCTTTCCGGCACAACGGCATAGATGCGCACGTCCTTTTCCAATTGGGCAATCGCGTTTCGCGTGATTTCCCCCTGGGAAGTGGCGCCGTTGAATGAATAGTCCGCCTGCAAAGCGAAGCGGTTTTCCAGTCCATCACACAGCGCTGCCACCAGCGCTGTCAGCAGCACCAGAAAAGCGGTCAGCACGACGGAGAAACCGCCGCAGCGCAGCTTCCGGCTGCTGATGATTCTGTTCCACAGGGCATTTTGTTTCTTCATGCCGGTCACGCCTCGCTCCACCGGCGGGCGTCCAGCGCCCGCACGCTCAAGAATATCATAACCACGATAAACAGCAGATAATATACCACGCTGCTCAGGCTCAGCTGCCCGCGCACGAAGGGGGACAGACGCTGGTAAAGGCTGATGAAATTCAGCGCCTGGCTGATGCGCTCGATTGTGACGGCCCTCGCCAGCACGTCGGACATCCAGACCAGCAGGTTGACGCCGATCCCCAGCACCACGGCGGTCATCTGGCTTTTGGCAAAGCAGGACACGAATAAATCCAGCGCGATGAACGCACAGCCGTGCAGCACCAGCCCCAGGTATCCTACGACTGTTTCGCCGATATACAGTTTGCCGTAAACCGCCACAACCAGCGCGTACATCACGCTGCACGCCACCGCCAGCAGGAGCACCGTGCACGCGGCCAAATACTTGCCCAGCACCATTCCGCTCAATGGGCAGGGCGACGAAAACAGCATCTGATCCGTATTCCGCTGCCGCTCGCCTGCAATCAGGCGCATGGTGAGAATGGGGGAAAGCAGCATCCAAAGATAACTCAGCTCAGCAAACAGCGCCAGCAGATTCCCGGAGCGCGAGGCCAGATTCGTTACCCCGAAAAAGATACTTCCCAGTGTCAGAAAAACGCCCAGGAACACATAGGCGGCCGATGTGTAGAAATAGCTTTGCACTTCACGCCGGTAAATGGCGAACATAAAAAACCTCCATGATCGGTAAGGAGCAAGGAATGAATCGCTGTCAGGTCAGGTATCTGCCAAGGGCTCAGGGTCGGCAGTCCGATGGATAACCCGATGAAAGGCCGTGGAAATCTCCCGCCTTCCGCGTCCCGCTCCGCTTACACCGTTTCGTCCATTGTCGCCCGCAGGAACACGTCCTCCAGGCTGTCCTCCACAGGGGAGAGGCGAAGCAGCGGCGTCTGCAGAGCGGACAAAAGGGTAAACAGCTCGCGCTCCGCCAGCCCGCTGCCGTCAACCGTCAGCACGGCCTGGGTCAGGCCAGGGTTTGGATTGGCTTCGATTTCCACCCGCAGCACGCTGTGCAGCTGGCGCAGGGCGGACAGCAGCTTTTCATCGCGGCTGTCGATGACCACGCGCAGCCTGTGTTCCTTGCTTTGCAAATCGCGCAGCGCCTTGTCGCAGATCATTTTACCGTGGTGCAGGATAATCACGCGGCTGCATACCGCCTGCACCTCGCTGAGAATATGCGAAGAAAAAAGGATGGTGTGCTCGCCTGCCAGGGACAGAATCAGATTTCGCATTTCGCTGTTCTGCCGGGGGTCCAGGCCCGCGGTGGGCTCGTCCAGCACGATCACCTCCGGCGTGCCGCACAGCGCCTGGGCCACGCCGGTACGCTGGCGATAACCCTTGGAAAGATTTCCGATTTTTCTGTCCAGCACGTCCGATAAGCCCGTCTTTTCCGCTACCGCTTCCACATGACCGTTCATTGCTTTTCTCTCCACTTCCTTCAATTCGCATGCGAAGCGAAGATAAGCGCGCACGGTCATTTCATCGTACACCGGGGCAGCTTCCGGCAGATACCCGATCATCCGCTTGGCTTCCCGCGGATGAAGGAGCACATCCTTTCCGCCGATGGACACGCTGCCGCTGGAGGGCGCCAGGCACCCGGTCAGAATATTCATGGCTGTGGTTTTGCCCGCGCCGTTCTGCCCCAGCAGGCCAAGCACCTGCCCTTTGGGCACGGAAAACGTAATGTCCTGCAAGGCGTTCAGCGCGCCATAGCGTTTGGATACATGGTCAAAAGCAATCATCGGTACGCCTCCCGCGTTTTGGCTTCCAAATTGCCAGATTATTATAGCACATACAGCTGAAAAAAACGTGAACAAATTGTAAAGCCCGCGGAAACGGATGCGAAAGCTGTCCAGTTTTGGCGAAGCGCTTTACGAAAGACGGCAAAGTGTGCTATAATAGGTTCACGGCGCCCACATTTGAAGTAAAAATGGCGTCAATTCGGAAGCAAGCCCCCACTTGAATGGGCGAAAGAAGGAGAATTTTGCTATGTATCGGAAAACGACTCCCCGCTTTCAGGTAACGAATGAAAACCTGAAAACGCAGCGCCGCGTGCTGCTGATCTTTTGCGCGGTGCTGCTCGTTTTGTCGGCGGTATTAGGCTTTTTCACAATCCGCAGCATGGGGTACGAGGGCAAAGTGCACGGCCAAATCGGTCAGCGCATGTACAGCGCCTGCGCTTCCGCGATCGACGAGGTGGACAGGCTGGGCAGCATTGTCACGTCCAACGCCTCCGCCCGCCTTGCCCGCGTGCGGCAGTATGTGTATTACATGGATCAGCTCAACAGCCTCAGCATTTCTCTTGCGGGCGGCGAGGGAGGCAGGCTTGTATCCGCCGACCGGTTCACAACCCTGTATACGGATCTGGAAACTGTGGAAAACCTGATTCAGCTGTCCACCACCTCTACCCTTGACGCGCGCACCCTGCTGCAAAAGCACCTGACTGAGCTGCAAAGCGTGCTGCCGGATTAAGACTGCGGAGCATGGGAATCCTTCGCTCCCCAGCTTTCCCATCTGTTATTCGCCTTCCTCTGGAAGGAGCGCGGCAATCGCGGCGCAGAAATCCGGCATTTCCCGCTTCATGCGCACGAAATGCCCTTCGCGGTTCAGAAACACATGTTCAGACCGGGCCGAGCATACCTGCTCTCCGGTTTTTTGATTGCGCATTTCGTAGCGGATGGAGAGCACGACACCGTTGAACGCGGCGGGCGTAACGGTGATTTCCACTTCGTCTCCAAAGGCGCAGGGCTTCAGGTAATCGCAGGCCAGGCTTTTGACGGGGGACAGCACGCCCCTCGCCTCCATCTCCGCATAGGGAAACCCCAGCTGATCCAGAAAGTCCACCCGGGCCTCCTCCATCCAGCGGATGTAGTTGCTGTGGTGCACCAGGCCCATCATATCGGTTTCGTAATACTGCACCTTGCGGCAATAAGGCCTCATTCCCATTCCTCCTCCCGCCGCCGAATGGATTGCAGGCCCGGCTCCACCGCCTGATCGGAGGCGTCCTCCGCGGCGTATTGGCGCAGGAAAAACGCCTGCTCGTCGGGTGTTTCGTTCTTTAATTGCAATATGGCTTCCCGGCTCAGGGCCTGGCCGTCGCCCTGACAGGCGTAGCAGCGGTATAAGCATTCGGGGCACACGCAGCAATTGTCCCGCTCGGAGTGCACCATGTAGCTGTCCGTGCCGCATTTCGGGCATCCGCAGCGCATAAGCCTCACCTCAATGAAATGAAATCAAAGCATTATATCACATCCACCCGCTGTGGCTTTCCTTATACGCCTTAGCGGCGGCGTCGGCCTGGCGGATGAGCACGTCCATTTCGCCGCGGCTGTACACGGTGGCCCCCGCCGCCATGGCATGGCCGCCGCCGTGGTGGTTCTCCGCCACCTGGTTGATGGTCATGAACCGGCTGCGCAGGCGCACGCGGATGCCCTCCCGGGGCGTGTCCATCTCGATGAAGGCCAGCCAGCACAGGCAGCCCCGGATATTCTCCAGGAAGGAAATCACGTTGCTGGCCGCTTCGGTGTTCAGGCCGAATTTCTCCTGCATTTCCTTGGAAACGAAGATATACGCCACGCCGTTTTCCGTGCGTTCCATGCGTTCGTAGACGTAGGCCCTGAACTTGAGGGAATCGTAACTGTGCAGGTACAGGTTGGCGTAGAGGGTTTCCGCATCCACGCCCTTGTCCAGCATCAGCCCGGCCAAACGCATGGTGTCGCCGTTTACGCCGCTGAACCGGAAACGGCCGGAGTCCGTTACCATGCCCATGAAGATATAGGTGGCTGCCTGGGCGGTCAGGGTCAGTTCCTGACAGAACTGCTGATAAAATGCCGCGATCATCTCGCAGGCGGAGGAACGCTCCGGCTCCACCCAGTTAAGCCCGCCGTACGCGTCCATATCAATATGATGGTCGATCTTAACGATCTCCTTACACAGGGCGTATTTCTGGTTGGAAATTCTGTCGTGCGTCGCTGTGTCCACCACGATGCCCAGGGCATCGCGGTAGAATTCGTCCGGCGCTTCCGCGTCATCTTCCCCCAGGAAGGAAAGAAAGTCCGATTTCTGGGCGTCGATCAGCCGCACGTCCTTATCGGGCCAGGTGGCTTTGATCAGCTCCTTCATGCCCTTGGACGCGCCCGCGCAGTCCCCGTCCATCCGGATATGGCGGAACAGCAGGATGCGGGGATACGCTTTGATTTTTTCGAGAATCGTCCGCAGGATGTCTTCGCTCATGTGTTTCCCTCCGTCATCGCGTCCAGGTCGCGCAGCATGGCCATGGCTTCGGCCCGGTCCTTCAGAGTGGCGCCGCTGGCTTTCATGTGTCCGCCGCCGCCGTATTTTACCGCAATGGGGTTGATGTTGTATTTGCCGGAGCGCAGCTCGCACAGCACGCCCTGCTCCGCTTCCGTGAAATTCACCCAGATGTCCACGCCCCGGATATCGTTCATCACGCTCACCATGCCCCGGGAGATGGAAAAGAGATCGGTTTTTATCTGCGCCATTTCCTCGCGGGTGGTGTAAATGTACGCCACGCCCTTTTCCGTCAGCTGGATTTTTTCCACGTAATGCGCCCGCAGCTTCACCTGCTCCAGATCGCTGGCGTACAGGTCGCGGTAAATGGCGTTGGTGTCGATGGGCTGCTCCATCAGGAACGCGGCCAGGCGGTAGGTGCGGGCGCTGGTGGAATCATAGCGGAAGCGCCCGGAGTCCGTCACCATGCCGGTGAACAGCGATTGCGCGGCCGGCAGGTTCACCCGCCATCCGCTTTCCAGCGCCATCTGGGTGACCAGCCCGCAGCAGCTTTCAAAGCTGGAATCAGTGACCTCAATCTGGGCGATCTGCTCGATGAACAGATGATGGTCGATGCGGGCGGTGGTTTTGGCCTGGGTGTAGCGTCCGTCGCTGATGAGGGTTTTCCCCGAGGTGTCCAGGATGATCGCCAGCGCGTTTTCATACGCCGCGTCGGGAATATCGTCCATCACGCTGTCCGTCATGAAGCTGTATCGCATGGCGGCGTCGCCCACGGTGTAGACGGTTTTGCCGGGATAGTTTTCCAGGATCAGGTGCTTTAATCCGATCTGGCTGCCCAGCGCGTCGCCGTCCGGGGTGGCGTGGCGGTGCAGAATCACGGTGTCATGCGCCTCGATGGCGCGCTTGATGGCTTCAAACATGACGTTCCTCCCAGCGCTTTCTTTTGTGATGTTATTGTATAACATTCGCGGGAATTTGGCAAATCTTTTTCCCGTCGGAGAAAACAAAAAAGGCTTCCCCTGGGGGGAAGCGCGGAAATGAAATTACGTTTTCTTCCTTTTTTCCCTGGGTGTGACCCGGGCACAGAGCACGGTCATATCGTCCCGGGGCAGGCCGTTTTCCTGCATGATCGCCTCCCTGAGCAGGGTGTCGGCGATGCGCTGGGGCGGCTGGCCCCGGTGCTGGCGCAGCAGGCGGGGAATGGATTCCTCCTCCGGGAAGGCGTCGGTCACGCCGTCGCTGACCAGCAGCAGCATATCGCCCTCCCCAAGGGTGAAGCTGTGCTCCATTGGGGTTGCATGCTCGATGATACCCAGCGGCAGAGCGGCTCCTTCGACGGTCTGCAGCTTTTGGCCCTGCAAAATATAGGAAGCGCAGGCCCCCAGCTTGTTCATCACCGTTTCGCCCGTCCACAGGTTCATCATGCACAGATCCACCGTGGCAAACTTTTCCCCGCCGGTGGCGGACAGCATGGCCCCGTTGACGGCAGTCATGGCCTGAGTCCGGGTGTAGCCCGCTTCCAGGCACAGAGACAAAAGCTCCAGCGTTTTGCGGCTTTCCTCCTGCGCGCCCGCGCCGTGGCCCATGCCGTCGCTGAGGGCCAGCAGCTCCAGCCCGCCGGGGAGGTATTTGGTCAGCACCGCATCGCCGTTGTCCGGCTTGCGGAAATGTCGGTGCTTGCTTTCGCGGCTGACGGCGCAGGCGGTTACCATGCCGATTTCCAGGGTCATGGGCGGCTCCTCCTCCAGCACCACCTGGCCCTGCTCCTGCCAGGTAACGGAGAGCGGGGCGCGAAGCTGAATGCTCAGCCGCGCGGCCAGATCGTCCCCGGAGGAGAGGGGCAGGGTGAGGGGGTCGCACTTTAAGCCCACCACCATATGCCCGTCCTCCACTTTGGCAAAGGCGGCGTGACCCGGAAAGCGCAGGGCCTGCAGCGCGCCTTCTGTCTTGTACAGCAGCGCTGCCTCCTCGCCGCCCTCCCCGCCGGAAACGGAAATGGCTCCCACAGCCTGGGAAATGGCGGTCAGGTGTGTGCGCAGCATGTCGCGCTCGTAGGCGGCGCACAGAGCCTGGCGCGTGCGCTTTTCCCGGTCCGCGTCCAGGCGGGAAAGCAGCTCCGGCAGCCGGGCAATGCGCGGACACTGGGAGAAAAACCGGTTGATGATGGAAAGATAATCTTCCGCGTCCCCGTGCCGCGCGGCCAGGGCTTCCATGCCCGCCTGGGTGTCTGCGGCATTGTCATGCCAGCAGATGGGCAGCCGGTCGCATGCCGCGCACAGCTCCTCGCACAGCGCCGCGCTTTCCTCCTCCGGATCGGCGGGCGCGACCTGAGGCGCGGGCAGGGCGTCGGCCATGCGCTCCACCGCTTGCAGCCAGCGGTTCATCCGCATCCGCATGTAGGCGTTTTCCCGCGGGACGAACCAGCTGATCTGCCGGGCGCGTTTTCCCAGGCGGCTGAGTCCTTTGCCGGGCAGCAGGCAGAAGACCGCCGCCGCCATGCCCTCCGACGCCAGCAGGAAGGGATAGAACACCGACGCGATCAGGTAGGTGGAGATCACGGAAGCAAGGAAGAACACCAACGCCGTGACAGGTCGGTTCCTGCCCTGAAACAGACCGGAGAGCACCGCGCTGAACGTCAGGTTCACCAGCAGCAGCGCGCTCTGTCCGCTCACCAGCAGCGCCAGTCCGCTGCCCAGGCCCAGGCACATGCCCCACGCTCCGCCGCACAGCCAGGACACTGTCAGCGTGCACAGCGCGGCGCACAGATACCCCAGGTTTACCCCGAACACCGAAAGCCGCCCCAGCCCAGCGATCAGCAGCAGAAAGGGTAGCAGCAGGCACAGCAGATCGTCCTGGCCGATTTTCGCGGGCTGATCCCGCAGCAGCTGGGCACACCGGCGCAGCGCGGGAAAGGAGGCCAGCCCCAGCGCGGCGCCGGAGGCGTACAGGATCACCGTTTGTCCGTCCGGGGAGGCCACGATGCCCGGAAACGCCCGGATGATCAGCAGCGCGGTAAGCAGCAGATATGCCTGACCCTCCGTTTTCCCGATAAGCCGGATCAGCAGAAAGCAGGCGGCGCAGGCCCCGAACTGGCCTGCGTCCAGCGGCAGCTTCCACAGTACCCGGAAGATCAGGCCAGCCGCCAGTCCTGAAAACGCGCTGCCCACCGCCACGCCTTCGCACAGCAGCGCCGTCAGCATGCTGATCGTAAAGGGAGAGGGCACGGAAAAGCATTGCGCCAGACTGAGCAAAAAGAACGCTGCGGCCATCGGCACGCCATGCAGCAGCTCTTTAGCCGTCTCCCGCGCGCCGCGCCGGGGCGCTTCCTTTTTCACGCTCCAGGTTTTGTATCGTTTGATCGTTGGTTTTTCCAGCTCCACTTCCACCTGCTCCATGCTTCCGCCTCCATCCTGCATGTATACTGTCATCATAGCGAATGCGTAGGGAAACAAGCGTCGAAGGGCCGTGAAAAGAATGTCGGGGAGAGGGGAAAAACGCCTGGGATGAAATATTTCCCGCCGGACTTGCTAAGAGGGCTGTTTGCGTGGTATAATCAAAAATGGTGTAATGCGGTATAGAAGCGGCATTTCACCCAGGAACGCAGATAAGGAGTAAACCGATGCTTGAATTTTTGAAAAAAATGCTGGGGATGGGCAACGAAGCGCAGCTCAAGCCCCTGATGAAGATTGCGGATCAGATCGACGCCCTGGAGCCCCAGATGGAAAAGCTGACGGACGCGCAGCTGGCCGCCAAGACGGATGAATTCAGAAGCCGCTACAAGGGCGGCGAAACCCTGGACAAAATGCTGCCGGAAGCCTTCGCCGTCGTCCGCGAAGCCAGCAAGCGCACCCTGGGCCTGCGCCCCTTCCGGGTGCAGATGATCGGTGGTATTGTGCTGCATCAGGGCCGGATCGCCGAAATGAAAACCGGTGAAGGCAAAACGCTGACCGCCACCCTGCCCGCCTACCTGAACGCCATCGCGGGGGAGGGCGTGCACATTGTCACCGTGAACGATTACCTGGCTTCCTTCCAGGGGGAGGAAATGGGCAAGCTGTACCGCTTCCTGGGCCTGAAGGTGGGCATCATCGTGCACGACCTGGACAACGAGCAGCGCAAGGAAGCCTACGCCGCGGACATCACCTACGGCACCAACAACGAAATGGGCTTTGACTACCTGCGCGACAACATGGTGCTCTACGAAAAGGACATGGTGCAGCGGGGCCATGCCTTTGCCATCGTGGACGAAGTGGACTCCATCCTGATCGACGAAGCCCGCACGCCCCTGATTATTTCCGGCCAGGGCGAAAAATCCACCGACATGTACGAGCGGGCCGACCGGTTCGTGTCCCGGCTGAAAAATGAAGAGGATTACACTATCGAGGAAAAGGAAAAGGCTGTCACCTTCACCGAGGAAGGCACGCGGAAAGCGGAGCAGGCTTTCGGCATCGAAAACCTTTCCGACCCCGAAAACAACGACCTGAACCACTACCTGCTCCAGGCCCTGAAAGCCAACGCCATGATGAAGCGGGACGTGGACTACGTGGTGCAGAACGGCGAGGTCGTGATCGTGGACGAGTTCACGGGCCGCCTGATGGTGGGCCGCCGGTACTCCGACGGCTTGCACCAGGCCATCGAAGCCAAGGAGCATGTGAAGGTGGAGCGGGAATCCAAGACCCTGGCCACTATCACCTTCCAGAATTACTTCCGCATGTACAAGAAGCTGTCCGGCATGACCGGTACGGCCAAGACCGAAGAGGGCGAATTCCAGGGCATTTACAGCCTGGACGTCGTCCAGGTGCCCACCAACAAGCCCATGATCCGTAAGGATCTGAACGACGTGATCTACCGCACCAAGGCCGGCAAGTACAAGGCCGTGGTGGAGGAAATCATCCGCCGCCACGAAACCGGCCAGCCCATCCTGGTGGGTACGGTTTCCGTGGAGGTCAGCGAGCACATCAGCCATATGCTGGATATGCGAGGGGTACAGCATGAAGTTTTGAACGCCAAGCATCACGCCCGTGAAGCCTCCATCGTGGCCCAGGCCGGCCACTACGGGGCCGTCACCATCGCCACCAACATGGCGGGCCGCGGCACCGACATCCTCCTGGGTGGCAACCCGGACTTCCTGGCCCGCCGCACCATGCGGCAGGAGGAGATCCCCGAGGAGATCATCGAAGCCGCTACCGGCTTTAACGAGAACGTATCCGAAGAAGTGCTGGAAGCCCGGAAGCACTACCAGGAGCTGAAAGCCGAATACAAAAAGACCACCGACGTGGAGCACGACAAGGTCGTGGCCGTGGGCGGCCTGCACATCATCGGCACCGAGCGCCACGAATCCCGCCGTATCGACAACCAGCTGCGCGGCCGCGCCGGACGCCAGGGCGACCCGGGTTCCAGCCAGTTCTTCATCGCTTTGGAAGATGACCTCATGCGCATCTTCGGCGGCGAACGCATCCAACCCCTGATCGAAAAGCTGGGCATGGACGAAGATACGCCCCTGGAAGCCGGGATGCTGACTAAGCAGATCGAGAACGCCCAGAAGCGTGTGGAGAGCCGCAACTTTGAAATCCGTAAACACGTGCTGCAATACGACGACGTGATGAACCAGCAGCGCGGCGTGATCTACGGCCAGCGCCATCAGGTGCTGCGGGGCGAGGACATGCAGGGCGTGGTCGCCACTATGCGGGATGCGCTGATCGACGAAGCCTGCACCCGGTTCCTGGCCGGGGAAAAGAACAGCGAATGGGATTTGAAGGGCCTGGCCGATTACCTGGAACGCCTGTGCGTGCCCCACGGCTGCATCGAAGCCAACCAGGATGCTTTCGCGGGCATGAAGAAGGAAGAAGCCGCGGACTTCCTGAAAAAGCAGAGCGAAAAGTTCTACGCCGAGCGGGAGCAGGAAATCACCGAGCTTGGCATCGACATGCGCAAGCTGGAGCGCAACGTGCTGCTTCGGGCCGTGGACATGCGCTGGATGGATCATATCGACGCCATGGATCAGCTGCGGGACGGCATCGGCCTGCGCGCCTACGCCCAGCGCGACCCCGTAAACGAATACAAGCTGGAAAGCTACGATATGTTTGAGGAAATGGTGCACCTGATCCGGGAGGACACCGTGCGCTACCTCTACCAGATCCGTATCGAAAAAGCGCCTGAACGCCAGGCAACCGCCCGCGTAACCGCCACCAACCAGCCCTCCGAGGGCGGCGCCCCCACCGCCGCCCAGCGCCAGGCCGCCCGCATCAACCAGCGGCTCCAGGCCCGTCCCCAGAGCGGAAACGGCGCGCCCCAGCAGCCCGTGAAGGTCGCCAAGAAGGTAGGCCGCAACGACCCCTGCCCCTGCGGCAGCGGGAAGAAGTATAAGAACTGCTGCGGACGGAACCTGGGTGGAAACGAACAGGGATAAGAGATCAGAATTATCACCCATCATCCGGGAGGGCAGGGTTTCCTGTTTTATCAAGCCTTTTTGTTCGCGCTGGTTCTCCTTGCGTTGACGGTATTGCCAACAAGGGGGAAGGCTTTTGGAGAAAAACCGAAAGGAGAAAGCACCATGAAGCAGGTGTTCTGCGTCTTGCTGATCCTGTGCCTGGCATGGCCCGCATCCATCCTTGCGGAGGGAACCGGGGAGACCTGGGCGCTGTATGAGAGCGAATTCGGGTATTCCCTGCGGTACGACGCAAGCCGTTTCTTTCTGGATGACAAGTATGAAAACGGTACAGCCGCCCTGTACCCCAAAACCCTGTTTACTCAGCAGGAAGAACGGGACGAGCTTGGCAGGCTTTTTGTGCCAAAGGATGCAAATCACCAGGCAATTCTGAGCATTGATTCCTTCTGGC
This sequence comes from uncultured Eubacteriales bacterium, assembly GCA_902801765.1. Classification (GTDB taxonomy): domain Bacteria; phylum Bacillota; class Clostridia; order Christensenellales; family Aristaeellaceae; genus RUG563. The sequence continues at coordinate 65,656 of CADCJO010000003.1, read as the reverse complement.
CCCCCCTGCCTGATAACTGGACGCCCCCGCCCGGGTATGAGCCCATCGACATGGAGCTGGACATTGACTGGCCGTATGCCTGCACCATCAGCTTTGTGGATGATGAAGTCCTGGGCCTCTATCAAATCTGCAGCCTGTTTGTGATCCTGCCGGAATCCACGCTGTGCGCGGAGGTCAGCTGCCCCGACGGCGATCCGGACGGCTGGCAGGACAGCCTGCTGGATGCCTTGAACGGACTGGAAATCACGGGCCAGCCTGCTGTCTGCGCCGACTTCCGGCCGGATTTCCTTCGGCGCGGGGAGCCCGATCCCTGGGCGCGGTATACGGATATTGCGGCGAACCCGGACGCGGAACCGATCGTGCTCAAGACGCTGCGGAATGTGACGGAGTTCACCCTGGAAAAAATCGTCCGGGAGGAGGAAAATCCCTCGGTCTTCCATACCGAGCCGCTTTATGCCGCCGAAGGGCTGATCCCCGGTGACTGGCTGAAAATCAGCTTTGATTTTGCCGATCCGCTTTCCGAACTGCGCATCGTCTATACGGATTTTGATGGTTTTTCCCGCTCCTGGAACCTGTTCCGGAGCGACCGCGACGGTTCGCTGCATCTGACCCCGGCGAATGAATGAGACGGCTCGCTGCGCCATCCAAATAAACCATTTCGGAGCTTGGAGTTATTGTATGACCGCGCAGACGCGGCAAACTCCACTTTCCATCCTCCAAACTCCACACTGAACCAAAAGGAGAGATCAGCATGATTTTAGCATTGGATCAGTTCACCCAGCGGGTGGACAGCCTCCGCGCCCAGCTCAAGGAAGTGGGCGGCGGCCTGCACATCGAGGATATGGAGCGGGAGCTGCAGGAGCTCCACGAGGAAATGAACGCCGACGGCTTCTGGGACAACCTGGAGCGCTCCACCCACGTGAACCGCCGCATCGCCAGCCTGGAAGGAAAAATCAAGCACTACAATTCCCTGGTGTCCGGCTGCGACGACGTGGAAACCATGATGGAGCTGGCCCAGGAGGAAAACGACGAAAGCATGGTGGAGGAAATCTCCGCCGAATTGGAACGCCTGGAAAAGGAAACCGAGGCCCTGGCCCTGGAAACCCTCATGCGCGGTCCGTACGACGACAACGACGCCGTGCTGTCCCTCCACGCCGGCGCAGGCGGCACCGAGGCCCAGGACTGGACCAGCATGCTGTACCGCATGTATACCAGGTATTGCGAGCGCATGGGCTTTACCGTGAAGCTCCTGGACCTCTTGGACGGCGACGAAGCGGGCATCAAGTCCGTTACCTTCGAGGTCAGCGGCGACCACGCCTACGGCTACCTCCGCGGGGAAAAGGGCGTGCACCGGCTGGTGCGCATCTCGCCCTTCGACGCCAACGCCCGGCGGCATACGTCCTTCGCGTCCCTGGACGTGGCCCCCATGCTGGAGGAGGACGACAGCGAAATTGAAATCGACATGAAATACGTGCGGGTGGACACCTACCATTCCTCCGGCGCGGGCGGCCAGAACGTGAACAAGACCTCCTCCGCCGTGCGCATGACCTACGTGAAGGACGACGTGACCATCGTGGTTTCCTGCCAGACGGAACGCGACCAGGTGCAGAACCGCGCCACCTGTATCAAGATGTTAAAGGCCAAGCTGCTGGAGCTGCGCGAGCGCGCCAAGGAACAGGAAATGGCCGACATCAAGGGCGAAATGAAGAAGATCGAATGGGGCAGCCAGATCCGCTCCTACGTGTTCCAGCCCTACACCATGGTCAAGGATCACCGCACAGGCTTCGAGTCCGGCAATATTGACGACGTGATGGACGGGAATCTGGAAGGGTTTACCACGGCGTACCTGAAAATGCAATAAGAGCATGAGAGTGCAGAGTACAAAGTGGTATGCTGTGTGCTTTGAAACAGACAGACAAACATGTTATCATTCAACTGATTTTGTCATCCCGAGCGGAGTGGAGCGAGAGCGAAACGGAGTCGAGGGACCTGAGAGAAACTCTTTGCACCAGCGAAAGGATATAACGATGCGGGAATACCACTTTTTCGTTTATATTCTTACCAGTTACAACGGAAATGCTATGTACATCGGGGTGACGAATGATCTTATACGAAGAGTGTACGAGCATAAAAGCGGTATGATCGAAGGATTTACAAAGCAATACCGTGTGCACAAGCTGGTGTACTTTGAACAGTTTGAAGATGTCGGCGCTGCCCTTGAACGGGAAAAGCAGTTAAAGAAATGGTCAAGGGCGAAAAAGAATGGACTGGTTGAAACAGCCAATCCGGAATGGAAGGAAATTCTGCTGTCGGATATGATGTAACAGCAATGGGGTTGTTGCTCTCAGGTCCCTCCACTGCGGTTCGCGTCCCACTCACCTTCGGTCGGGATGACAGCGGAGGGGCTCCTTCGTTCAAGATGACAAAGCTGTATCTATTCCCCAAACCCTAAAATAAAAACTATGAAACGAATTTTTTACTTCCTGATCGGCCTTACTGCCTGGCTCTCGATGCTCTGCTCCATCGCGGCGACGGCGGTGACCAATGAAGCCCTGATGAAGCAGGGCTTTCTGCAATTTTCCCAGACGGCGCATCTGGGCGCGCCCACGTCTCGGTACGGAGACTATGCCCACGGCCTGTGCCAATACCTGGACGGGAAAACGCCGGTGACGCAGATTAAAGACCCCGAAACCGGTGAATGGGTCAACGCCTTTTCCGATAAGGAAAACGCCCACCTTTCCGACGTCCGGGGCATCGTGGGGTTCCTGAAAGCGGCCCGGTACGCGGGCGGCGGGCTGGTGATTGCGGCACTTTCGCTGCTGTATTTCCTGCAAAAGCAGGAGCAGCCCCGGATGCTGATGGATGCGGTGCGCGGCTTTTCCCACTCCGCGCTGTTTTTGCTTTTGTTTGCCTCGGCGCTGGCGGTGTGGGGCATCGTGAACTTCGACGGCCTGTTCGTCACGTTCCACAAGGTCGCCTTTGCCAACGACCTGTGGTTGCTGAACCCCAACACCGACGTGCTCCTGGCCCTCATGCCCCTGCCGTTCTTCACCTGGTACGTGGTGGAAATCCTCAAATCCATGCTGCCGGTGCTCATCATGATGGCGCTGGTGATCGTGGCAACCTCGAGAATAAAGAAAAGCTCCAAGTTCTAAGTTTCAAGTCCTAAGCTAATCAGCAGACAAATTGGAAACACGATTTTGCTTAGAACATGGAACTTGGAACTTAGAACTGATAAAAGGGAATGAACTTGATGACCTACTTTGAATCCTGCCGTCAGCAATTGCCCGCCCTGAAAAATAAAGATCACCTACGCATTTTAGCCATCGAATCCAGTTGTGACGAAACTGCCGCGGCGGTGATCGAGGACGGGCGGAAAATCCTCTCCAACGCGGTCTATACCCAGATCGACCTGCACGCCCTGTACGGCGGCGTGGTGCCGGAAATTGCCAGCCGCGCCCACGTGGAGAAGGTCGATCTCATGGTGGATCAAGCGCTGAAGGACGCGGGAATGACGCTTCAGGACGTGGACGCCATCGGCATCACCTACGGCCCCGGGCTTGTAGGCGCGCTGCTGATCGGCGTTTCCTGCGCCAAGGCGCTGGCCTATGCCACGGGCAAGCCCCTGGTGCCGGTGAACCACATTGAGGGCCACATCTGTGCCAACTTCCTCACCCACCCGGATTTGAAGCCGCCCTTCGCCTGCCTGGTGGTCAGCGGCGGGCACAGCCACCTCTTTTCCGTGGAGGACTACGGCGTGTTCCGCATCATCGGCCAGACCCAGGACGACGCCGCGGGCGAAGCCTTTGACAAAGCCGCCCGGGTGCTGAACATCCCCTATCCCGGCGGGCCGCTGCTGGACAAGCTGGCCGAAACCGGCGATCCCCACGCCCTGAAACTGCCCCGGCCCAAGACCGAAGGGCGGTACGACTATTCCTTCTCCGGCTTAAAAACCGCCTTCATCAACGCCATCCACAACGCCCGGCAGAAGGGCGAAACGCTCAACGACGCCGACTTGGCCGCATCCTTCCGCGCCGCGGTGGTCAGCTTCCTGGTGGACAAAGCCATGCTGGCCGCCGAGGAACTGAATCTAAAAAAGATGGCGCTGGCAGGCGGTGTGTCGGCCAACAGCCTGCTGCGACGGGAAATGGAAGCCGCCTGCAAAAAACGCGGGATTGAGCTGTATATGCCGATGCTGAAACTCTGCGGCGATAACGCCGCCATGATCGGTTCGGCGGCGTATTATCATTTGATACGCGGAGAGATCGCGGATTTGGATTTGAACGCGAAACCGGCGCTGAGGTTATAAAAGAGTACAAAGTGCAGAGTACAGTTTAATATACTGTGTGCTTTGAAGCAGGCAGACAAACATTTTGTCGTTCAACGAACTTTGTCATCCCGAGCGAAGTGGAGCAAGAGCGAAACGGAGTCGAGGGACCTGAGAGCAGCTATTTGCATCAGTGAAAGGATATAACGATGCGGGATTACCACATTTTCGTTTATATTCTTACCAGCTACAACGGAAACGCAATGTACATCGGGGTTACGAACGATCTTGTACGGAGAGTGTACGAGCATAAAAGCGGTGTGATCGAAGGATTTACAAAGCAATACCGCGCGCACAAGCTGGTGTACTTTGAACAGTTTGAAGATGTCCGCGCTGCTCTTGAACGGGAAAAGCAGTTAAAGAAATGGTCAAGGACGAAAAAGAATGGACTGGTTGAAACAGTTAATCCGAAATGGAAGGAAATTCTGCTGTTGAATATGATGTAACAGCGCTGGGATTGTTGCTCTCAGGTCCCTCGACTTCGTGTCGCCTCTGGCTCCACTTCGCTCGGGATGACAGCAGAGGAACGAAACAAGAAGTGACTTGACCGGTTTTGTTACTTGAATGAAACGAAGCAATTGAATGCTTTATTCTAAAAAGCTCCTCCCCCTATCGCCCGACATCCTAAAGGAGGCCCTATGTCCCAAGCCCGCATGCCGCTTCGCCACCTCTTGAAGCGCTTTCTGCCCTACTACGGCAAGTATAAAAAAGAAATCGCGCTGGACTTATTCTGCGCGCTCATGACCACGGGGTGCGAAATCATCTTCCCCCAGATCGTGAAGATGATCACCAACCAGGCGGTGGAGGACTACACCCGGATCACCACCTCCTGGGTGCTGACGCTGGGCGGGGTGTATTTGCTGCTGCGGATCATCGACACCGCCGCCAACCACTTCATGCAATACTGGGGCCACGTGACGGGGGCCAAGCTGGAAACGGACATGCGCAGCGATTTGTTCAACCATTTGCAGCAGCTGTCCTTTTCCTATTACAACGAAACCAAGGTGGGTCAGATCATGGCCCGCATCACCAGCGACCTGTTTGACGTGACGGAGTTTTCCCACCATTGTCCGGAAGAATTCCTGATCGCCGGGGTGAAGATTACAGCCTCCTTTATCATCCTGTGCCGCACCAACGTGTGGCTCACCCTGATGATTTTCCTTCTGCTGCCCTTCATGCTGATCGGCACGCGCTACTTCCGCCAGAAAATGCGCGTGGCGTTTAAGGATGCCCGGCATCAGGTGGGCGAAATCAACGCGCAGGTGGAGGACAGCCTGCTGGGTATCCGGGTGGTGAAATCCTTCGCTAACGAGGATTTGGAAATCGATAAGTTCGACCACGGCAACGAAAAGTTCTTCGGCTTCAAGCGCAACCAGTATCGCTACATGGCGGGGTTCAACACCGTGACCCGCATGTTCGAGGGCACCATGTACATTATGGTGGTGGTGGCCGGCGCGCTGTTCTTAAAGGACGGCAAAATCACCGTGGGCGATTACATCGCGTTCCTGCTGTATATTTCCACGTTGCTCACCTCCATCCGCCGCATCGTGGACTTCTCCGAGCAGTTCGAGCGCGGCATGACCGGCATCGAGCGCTTCTGCGAAATCATGGATGCGCCGGTGGAAATCAAGGACAATCCCGGCGCCAAGCCCCTGGGCGAGGTAAAGGGCGAAGTCAGATTTGAAAAGGTGGGCTTCCACTACGCCGACGACAAGGAGCACGAAGTGCTGGCCGGGCTGGACATGACTGTTCATGCGGGCGAAAACGTGGCGCTGGTCGGGCCCAGCGGCGCGGGCAAGACCACGCTTTGCAACCTGATCCCCCGGTTTTACGACGTGACCAGCGGCCGCATCACCATCGACGGGAAGGACATTCAGGGCATCACGCTGTCGTCGCTTCGCAATTCCATCGGCATGGTGCAGCAGGAGGTGTACCTTTTCTCCGGCACCGTGCGGGACAACATCTCCTATGGCAAGCCCGGCGCGACGGAAGACGAAATCATCCTGGCCGCCAAGCGGGCGGGGGCTCACGAATTCATCTGCCGCCTGCCCAACGGCTATGACACCTATATCGGCGAACGGGGCGTGAAGCTCAGCGGCGGCCAGAAGCAACGCCTGTCCATTGCCCGGGTGTTCCTGAAGAATCCGCCCATCCTGATCCTGGACGAGGCCACCAGCGCCTTGGACAACGAAAGCGAACTGCTGGTGCAGAAGTCCCTGGAGGAATTGGCCAAGGGCCGCACGACGTTTACCATCGCCCACCGCCTCACCACCATTCGCAACGCGGACGTGATCTGGGTGCTCACCGAAAAGGGCATCGAGGAAACCGGCACCCATAAAGAGCTGATGGAGAAAGGCGGGCTGTATCATTCGCTGTACAGCATGTACAGCGGAAAGAGCGCGTAAAGTGAGTGCGGAGAGTGAAGAGTGAAGAGTTAAGATTTATACAGATTATCAATATGGCTGTCTTTTTACTCTTCTCTCTACTCTCCACTCTCCACTCTTCACTTTCCACACTCATCTCTTGGCCACTCACCTTATTTCTCTTCCGGCATAGCCTGAAAGAAGAAAGAAGGTGGATGCCATGGAAGGATTTCGGGTGATCGGCGGCGAAAGGTTACGGGGCGAAGCGCGGGTGCAGGGCGCGAAGAACGCGGTGCTGCCCATCCTGGCGGCGGCGATTCTGCCGGAAGGGGAAACAGTGATCCGGGATTGCCCGGATATCCGGGATGCCCACGCGATGGCGGAGATCCTGGGCAAGCTGGGCTGCGAATGCCAATGGAACGCGGGGGAGATGCGCATCGACGCCGCCAACCTGCACCACTGGGAGATGCCGGACGAACTGTCCAAGCAGATTCGCTCCTCCATTTTTTTATTGGGGCCGATCCTGGGCAAGCTGCGCCGCGCCACGGTCACCTATCCCGGCGGGTGCGAAATCGGCATCCGGCCCATTGACCTGCATTTGAAGGGTCTGCGGGCGCTGGGCGTGAGCATCGTGGAGGACGGCGGCGTGATCTACTGCGACGGCAGGAACATGCGCGCCGGGGACGTGTACTTTGATTATCCCAGCGTCGGCGCGACGGAAAACGTGATGATGGCGGCAGCGCTGCTGCCGGGAACCACCATCGTCCATAACGCCGCCCGGGAGCCGGAAATCGCCGATTTGCAGGATTTCATCAACGCCATGGGCGGCAGCATCCGCGGCGCGGGCACCCAACTGATTGAGATCGAGGGCGTGAAGTCGCTGCGCGGCGTTTGCTATACCCCCATTCCCGACCGCATCGCCGCGGGCACGCTGCTGTGCGCGGCGGCGATGACCGGGGGCGAAATCCGCCTCACCAACGCCCGGCCCTGGGATGTGATTCCCGTGTGCGATAAGCTCAAGGAAATGGGCTGCCGCATCACGGAAGAAAAGGACGCGGTCGCGCTCGCCGCGCCGGAACGCCTGCGGGCCTTTTCCCAATTGCAGACAAATCCCCACCCCGGTTTCCCCACCGACATGCAGGCCCAGATGCTGGCCGCCGCCTGCGTGGCGGAGGGCACCTCGGTGATCGTGGAAAATGTGTTTGAAAACCGCCTCAGCCATGTGACCGACCTGTGCCGCATGGGCGCGGACATCCGGGTGAACGGGCGCATGGCGGTGGTGACCGGCGTGCCGCGCCTCAGCGGCATGACCGTTTCCGCCCGTGATCTGCGGGGCGGGGCAGCGCTGGTGCTGGCTGCGCTGGCCGCGAAGGGCGAAAGTACCGTGGAGCACGCGGAGCTGATCGACCGCGGCTATGAACGGCTGGAGCGGACGCTCCAGACATTTGGCGCGAAGATTGAAAGAGTGAGGAAGTAGGAGGCAAGAGGTTGGAGGTTTAGATAGCTTTCGCTTATCTGTCACGTTTGCTTTGAGCGAATCGGCATCATGATAAACCTCCCACTTCCAACCTTCTGCCTAACCAAAGGAGGTTTCCATGTCCCAGCAGTATCCCGGTAACAGCGGCTTCATGGCCCCGCCGCCGCAGACGCCTCCCAAAGCCCCAGCGCGCACCGGCGTGATGACCATGCTGGCGATGGTGGTGCTGATTTTTGCTATTCTGGTCATTCTGAACGAAACCATGCTGAAAATTCAGCCCGTTGCTGTGGTCGGCAACGAGCGGTTTACGTGGGAGCAGGTCGTCACCGCGGCGGGGCTGGATCGCCCTACCAGCTATTTCACCGTAAACGAGCAGACCATCAGGCGCAACATGAGCGCCAGCCATTACCTGGTGTTTGAACGGATGGAAAAGCAGTTTCCCAACCGCGTGACCCTTTATGTGCATGAACGAACCCCCATCGCCCGGGTGCAGGATATGGGCACGGAATTTGTGCTGGACGAGGAAGGCATGGTGCTGGAAAACTTTGCGGTAGGGAAGGAAGACGCTTATGACGGCCTGATGTACATCACGGGCCTCAAACCCAAGGATATGCGCGTCGGACAGATCATGCAGGCCGGCACCGTCGTACAGACGGAAGCGTTCAAAGCGCTGGTGCGGGAAGTGATTTTGCAGGGCATCACGGACGAAATCTCTGAATTGAACCTTGCTGACCCGGAAAACCTATATCTGATCACGGTCGATCAGTATACCGCGCATCTGGGAAACGCCGAAAATCTGCGTGCCAAGATCGGTACCGTGCGCGCCGTGACCGCATATTTGCGAAGTGAGGGTTATCATGGCGGGATGATGGAGGCCAATATCCCCGGCGAAGTGATCTATTCGCCGCTGTCGCCGTGAGAGTGGGTGAACATGATAGCTTTTTGTTTTTCGATTGAAAACCAATAAGGATGACAGCCGATAAAGAACAGCGGATAACGAATCAATGGTCCCCAAAAACTGGAAACTTTGCCTAAATTGAAAATTTTTTAAAAATTCCCCTGCTTTTTAAGTTTTAGCACTTGCCAAATAATCACAAAACGGTTACAATAAAGTGACCGAAGTAGGCGCTTTTATATCTTCGGCTTTTTCCGGTCAGGGGAATCTTTGCCGGAAGTATGAACAGGGGATGATGGATGAATGAAAAACACAGTTGCCACAATGGATTTCGGAACCAGCAAGATTGTGGCGCTGATCGCGGAAACCAGCGGCCAGCAGCGCTGTGATATTATCGGCGCGGGCACCGTGCCATACGATGGCTTTATGGACAGACGCTGGAACGCGCCGGATCAGCTCAACGCCGCTATTGAAGAAGCGGTGCGCGACGCCGAGGAACAGGCCCACAGCCGCGTGAAGGAAATCTTTGTGGGCGTGCCGGGAGACTTTTCCCAGGTTCGCACGGTGGAAGTAAAAGTGGAACTGCAGGGAGCAGATCCCCGCGTGACGGAAAAGAGTCTGAGCGATCTGTTCGACAAGGCGGCCGAACAACTGGGCGAAATCCGCGGCAGCATCATCCATCGCAGCCCCGCGTGGTTCATTGTGGATGACGGCAAAAAGACCCTGGAGCCCATGGGCGTGCGCGGTTATGAACTGCGGGCCATGATCTCCTTTGTGATTGCCGATCAGTTTTTCCTGGAGGATGTGCAGGAGCGTTTCCGTGCGTTGGACATCACGGTGGCGGGCTGCCTTTCCACCCCCATTGGAGAGGCGATGCTCTTTGTGCCCGAGGAGGACCGTGACCGCGCCGCCGTGCTGGTGGACGTGGGGTATCTGAACACGGAAGTGATGGTCGTTCAGGGCGACGCGATTACGTCGCTGACCATTATTCCCATCGGCGGCGGTCATATTTCCGCCGACCTGGCCTATGGCCTGGAGGTGTCCCTCCCCGTGGCGGAGCAGATCAAGCGCAGCTACGTCTACGGGCTGTCCGCGGGACAAGCCACCTTCGACGGCACCGATACCGCCGGCAACCCCAAGACCTTCTCCCGCGAAGAAGTGGAGCAGGTGCTGGAGCCCCGGGCTGAGGAAATCTGCGAAGCCGTCCGCGACGCCATCGCCGATTCCGGGGTGAAGATGGGCCAGTGGTCGCCCGTGTATCTGACGGGCGGCGGCCTGGCTATCAACCGGGGCGGCCGTGAATTCCTGGCCGCGAAGCTGGAGCGCACCGTGCGCGAGCTGCCGCGTAAAGCGGTCAAGCTGTCCAGCCCCGCCTACTCCAGCGCTTTGGGCCTGCTGGATCTATTGATTGACACCACGGCTTCCGCCCGCGCATCCGGCGGGATCGGCGGTTTCTTCCGCAGCTTATTTGGCGGCTGACAAACGCCGCAATCACCGATTCATTATTAGGGGGACAAAATCATGCCTTTTGAAGTACAAGTAGAACAGCCTTCCTTTGCCTCCATTAAAGTCGTGGGCTGCGGTGGGGGCGGTACAAATGCCGTGAACCGCATGGTGGAATCCAACCTGCGGGGCGTCCAGTTTATCGCCCTGAACACCGACCGCCAGGCGCTGTCTTTAAGCAACGCCGATGTGAAAATCCAGCTGGGCGAAAAGCTGACCAAGGGTCTGGGCGCGGGCGCCGTGCCCGAGGTGGGCCGCCGCGCCGCCGAGGAAAGCCGCGAGGAAATCGCCCAGGCGCTCAAGGGCGCCGACCTGGTGTTCGTTACCGCCGGAATGGGCGGCGGCACCGGCACCGGCGCTGCGCCTGTGGTGGCCGAAATCGCCCGGGAAATGAACTGCCTCACCATCGCTGTGGTGACCAAGCCCTTCGCTTTTGAAGGCAAACAGCGTATGAAGAACGCTGAAATGGGCATCAACGACCTCAAGCAGTGCGTGGATACCCTGGTGGTCATCCCCAACGATCGGCTTTTGCAGGTGGTCAGCAAGGGCACCACGATGCTGGAAGCCTTCTCCATCGCGGACGACGTGCTGCGCCAGGGCATCCAGGGCATTTCCGATTTGATCGCCGTGCCCGCCATGATCAACCTAGACTTCGCCGACGTCAAGACCATCATGGAATCCGGCGGCATGGCCCATATGGGCATCGGCGTGGGCAAGGGCGAAACCCGCCTGGTGGACGCCGCGAACAAGGCCATCTCCAGCCCCATGCTGGAAACCAAGATCGACGGCGCGCGCGCCGTGCTGATCAACGTGACCGGCGGCCCCGACATGAGCATCATGGAAATCAACGAAGCCGCCAACCTGGTGATGGAAGCCGCCGACAGCGACGCCAACATCATCTTCGGCGCGGGTATCGACGAGACCCTCAAAGACGAAGTGCGCATCACGGTCATCGCCACCGGCTTTGAAAAGACGCCCTTCCCTTCCCGCGACAAGAAAAAGGGCCGGCCGACGGTCGCCACACCCTACGGCGCGGCGGTTCCGTCCTACAATCCGTATGAATCCCGTCCCCGTGTGGATGTGAACGCTGACGCGGCCCAGGGCTTTGACGCGCCAGCGCCTGCGACCTATGAGGGCGACAGCGCCTATTTCCCCGGCGGCGCTCGGCCCATGGCCATGCCCTCCTCCAACTTCGGCATCCAGGCTCCCGCACCCTACGCGCCGCAGCAGCAATCGGCCTATACCCCGGGATATGCGCCGCAGCAGCCCGCAGCTCAGCCCTACGCCCAGCAGCCCGTTTATCAGGCACCTGCTCAGCCCGCGGCGAACGCCAAGGATGATTTGGGTGTACCCGCGTTCCTGCGTCGGGGAAAGTAATCCTTTTTCATATTTCACGCCGTCCGCTTCCGATGCGGACGGCTTTTTGAAAAGGAGAGACATCATGAAACGAGTGGTCATGCTGTTTACGCTGGTGGCGATGCTGGGCCTGCTGCTTTCCGCGGCTGCGGAGGAGGAAGCGGCAGTTTTGAGCGAAGCCTACCGGATGATGGCGGGCCGCGTCAGCTTTACCTTTCCCGCCGCACCCAGCCTGGTGCATGAGGATGACCGTACAATGGAACAATCCCTGGAGCGCGGCGGTCCCTATGCTGCCTGGAAGAATAAAATTCAACTGGCGGGGGAAACGGAATCCGGCGCGGAATTCCGGGTGCACATCCTGAACGCCGAACCGATGCTCGCCTGGATGAAGGAAAACCATCCCGGAGAGGATGAAGCCCAATATCCCTTTCACGCGCTGCTGAACCTGGCCCAATATTTCACCGACTGCCTGGACGCCACCATTCCGGACGCGCCAACCATGGGCTATACCGGCCCGAAGGACGCGCCGCTGCCGGTGATTTTGTTCGGTTACCGCAGCACGCGGTCCACCACCTGGCATTACGGCAAGGCCATGATGGACGGCGACACAGCGGTCTTTATGATGGGCCGGGACGACCCGGCGGTGCTGGCCGCAATCAAGGATATGCGCGCTGTCAGCCCGGAAGAACGCCAGGCCTACGACAGCCGGGAGGGAGAAGCCGCGGTCATCGAAAAGCTGCAAGTCACCTTCCCTGTGCCGCCCGTCAAGGAAGACGCCGTGGGCCATACCGCGCTGCACGTGCTTTGCGATGACGGCACGCTGCTGGAGGCGGACTATCTGGAAATGCCGATCTGGATGATTGCCGAGGGCGACGACATGAACCGGGAAATTAAAAAGTTTGTGGAGACCTCGGCCGAAGGCTATAAAGAACGCGACGTGATCGTGGATTATGAAGTAAAAAAGGCAGCGGACAAGCTGTATGGCTTTTCCGCAAAATGCCAGATCAAAGCAATGATCAACGGTATGGTGCCCGTCCGTGAGCTGATGCACTGCTATGTGTCCGAGAATGGAATTTATACCCTCAAGGCGACCGATACAGAAATCGGCCGCGCGTTTCTGGACAGTATTGCGTTTCAAATGGAAGATTAACTATTCAGTTTCTAATCACTTAACAGTCATGTTCTCAAGGATGTATTATTAGGGAGTGTTCACACTACCCGAAAACCGCAGGAATACTGGCGGTATTTCAAGGAAATGCAACGCAGTATGACGGAAAATCAGCCAGAATTCAACCTTTGAGCGGTAGTGTGAACACTCCCTAATTCAAAAAGAAGGGAACGCTGGGGTTTCACCCCAGACCCCACCAGGGGGATGATCCCCCTGGACCCGCAACTGGCGGAATAACGTAGCTGGAATAAGCAGACAAGCTCCGCCTGCCGCGCCGGGGTTGCGAAAAGTTAGAGGGCTTCTGGCCCAAGAAAGCCCGGGAAAATCCGAGGGGGAAAATAAATTTTCCCCTACGGATTATTCTCTGGCTTTCCCCGGATGCAAAGCATCCGGGTTGGCGGCTTCGCCGCCGGGCCAGAAGCACAACGGCACCAAGCCAGACTTCCGCGTTCTTACCCGTATCAGCGGGAACAGACTTGATTTGATCAGACAAGCTCCATCCGCTAAATGGGTCCAGGGGACGAAGTCCCCTGGTGCAGGTGCACGAGGGCCGCACAGGCCCTCGCTTCGTCGTTTTTTCACCCTTCATAACATAACTGTTAATACTATTTCTCGTCTAAACCATTGAATCTGGTCAACGTAGCGCTGCTACGCCTCCCTTCATTCAGCTTTGCCAGAACGAAAAATCCATCCCGAATCTTTCAATATTTTAGACGAGAAATAGTATAAGATTATAGAAGATAAATGGAAAAATTCGCTCCCCCTCGCGCAAAGACGGAGGGGGAGCGAATGTGTTCAAAAGCGGTATCAGTTTACGGTTTCGCCGGTCAGGGTTTTCCAGGCATTGCGCAGCATGACCTGATTGTTGACGCCATAGTTGGGGTCGTTCTTCCGGGCCTCGGCCATATCCCGCAGGAAGTGGACGCACAGATGTCCGCCGAAACCGTTGTCGTTAATGGAGCCGTAAAGGTGCGGGCGGTTGTGCATGGTGGCCATGGTCCACTGGCCGCTGGGCAGCATCACGTAGACAGGATGGATCGTCCAGGAGGTGTCGCCGAAGGAGCGGTTCATGATTTGCGTATCGCGCCAGGTGGCGGGCTGACTGTCGGCGTGGCGGCCGAGAGAATAGAAAACCAGCTTCCAGCCCAGGCCGGTATTGGGGTCATAGACGGTGAAGGTCTGCCCGGCGCGGACGGTGGGCTTGATGTCCTCCTGCCAGCGCAGCAGCTTCATTTGGCTCACGCTGGGGGCGGTCATGCGGCCTTCTCCTTCCGGCAGCGCCGCCACATAGGTGGAATAGGGCTTGCCCCCGCCGCCATGCAGAATCTGCCGGGTCAGGGCGTCGGCAATACCGCTGATGACCAGACCGTTGCGCTGCTGGAATGCGACGACGGCGTTGTGGGTCTTTTCGTCGTACGTCCCGGAAACAGTGACGGGATAGCCCAATGCTTTCAGATCGGTTTGGACCTGCTTGACGTCGCTGCCGGTCTGATCAATGCGCACGGTGCTGTATTGGAGCGGGGCAGCGCCTGCCCGGCGCGCGCTGCCGCTTTTGAGCACCTGGAAGGTCTGGCTCCCGGCGCTGCCGTCGGCGTCCAGGCCGTTTTGCTGCTGGAAAGCTTTCACGGCGGCGAAGGTCGCGTCGTCATAAATATTCGTGACCGTCACCGTGTAGCCCAGCTCCGTCAGCCGGTTCTGCAGCCAGGCTACGTCCGCCCCGGTCATGCCCTTTTTCAGGGTGCGGGTGAAGGCGGAGGGATCGTCGTCCTCGGCCTCGGTCTTTCCGGCGGAAGCGCCCAGGAAGGTCAGGTATTTGCTCATCACGTAGCCCCGGTTGCCCTGATAGCTGATTTCGCTCCAATCCGCACCCCGGCTGTACACCGTCACGGAGGAAGCGTTGGGCATCAGCAAAATGACGCGGGAGGCGGAGGAGGGCTGCTCCCGCAGGTTCAGCGTGCCGCCTGATGTGGTGACCAGCGCCTGGGTTACTGTACCATTGTAAGCCGGAGCCTGAGTCGGCGCGGCGGTGGGCACAGGGGTGGGCGCGGCGGTGGGCGTACCGGCGAACCGCAGGTAGGAGGTCTTTACATAACCCTGCTGGCCGTTATAAGTAACCATGCACCACACAGAACCGCGGGACAGGACGCTGACAGGCGCGCCGTAAGGAATGGCTGCGATCACCCGCGCATTGTCGGCAGGGCTTTGGCGCAGGTTCAGGCTGCCGCTCGGGGTGGCCACCCAGGCCGTTCCCATGTTGGAAATGGCCGGTATATATGTATTGATCGGAAGCGCTGTCGGCGCGGCGGTGGGGTAGACGTACGGCGCGGCAGTTGGCTGGCTGACACCGAAGGAGAGGTAGCGGGTCATGACGTAGCCGGTGAGATTGCCGTACCGCACCATGCACCAGCCCGTTCCCCGGGCTGTCACTGTGACCCACGTGCCATAGGGCACCGTGGCGATCACGCGGGCATTGTCAGCAGGGCTTTCCCGCAGGTTCAGGCTTCCGCCGGTGGTAGTCACCATGGCCTGGGTGTTCTCAGCATACATGGGCTGCTGTGTCGCCGTGGGCAGAGGCGCGGCGGTTGCGATCGGATACGGCAGGGCTGTGCCGAAGGAAAGATATTTGGTCATCACATAGCCCGCCGTACCGTTATAGATGACGGAGCACCAGGTGCTGCCGCGGCTGACCACGATCATCATGTCGCCGTAGGGCACAGTAGTCAGCACCTTCGCGGAGGAGGACGGGCCGTTCCGCAGATTCAGGCTGCCGCTGGGCGTGGTCACCGTGGCGGTGAGGGCAGAGGAGGAACTGCCAGTGGGCAGGTTCGTCAAAGGCGCGGCGGTGGGCTGTGCGGCAACCGTTCCGTAGCTGCCCGGAGCAAAGGAAGGGGCCAGCGAATACAGCAGCGTCAGTGTTTTGTCCCCGGCCACACCGTCAATGGTCAGGCCGTATTTGCGCTGGAACTGCTTGACCACGCTCTGGGTGCCCATGCCGTATTTGCCGTCGGTTTTCAGATTAAACCCCAGCGACGCGAGGGCCAGCTGCATGTTCAGCACCTGCGGGTTTTCCATCCCGCGTTCCAGCTTAGCGTAGGCGGCGAGCCCGGAAAGCGGCGGGAGGAACAGAGCGGCAGCGATCAATGCAGCGGCGCAGCGGCGGAAAAAGTGTTTCAAGGCGTCTCGCCTCCTTGCGTGTGAATTGCGTTTGTTCGGGATCATGATAACATAACCTGTCGAAAAAGTAAACGAAACAGCGGCAAGTGTTACAAATTGGCATGGCTGGAGCCGCTTTTCGTTCTTTGCAAATTATGAAATCTTTTTATCAATTTGGAAATAGGAATGGTCATTTCAAATTTTTTATGGTATGATAGATGACGGCTGATTGAAAGCGCTTTCGCGCCGTGATTCTTCATTTCAGGAAGGAGCCTCCCATTTTTATGAGCCAGCTGTTCCCCATGGAAGAAGCCCTGATCTCCTCTTTATTCAGCGACGAAACAGAATTATTCCGCACCCCCGCCGAGCCGGAGGCGGGCGACAGCGTTCGCATCCGGTTTCGGATTTTAAAGAACATGAATGCCCAGGTGACGCTGCTGACGGGCTATCCCACGCTGGTGGTGCCGATGCGGAAGTACAAGACCGACGCCTGCTTTGACTGGTACGACACCGAACTGATCTGCATGGATGATTCTTCCGTTTTCTATTCTTTTTTAGTTGCCTGGAAGGGTAAATATATCCACTACCGCCGCACCGGCGCGGCCTATACCGATTCCGTGCCTTTTCCCGATCCGGCCCACTCCTTCCACCTGATTCCCGGGTTCCACGTGCCCGCCTGGGCGAAGGGGGCGTTGCAGTACCAGATTTTTACCGACCGCTTCCGCAACGGCAATTCCTTCAACGATGTGCGCGACCACGAGTACTATTATTCCGGCGGCTATATCCGCCACGCGGAAAACTGGCACCAGCTGCCTCAAATCGGCGATTACCGCGTGTTCTATGGCGGCGACCTGGAGGGCGTGCTGGAAAAGCTGGATTACCTGCAAAGCCTGGGGGTGGAGGCAATTTATTTCAACCCCATTTTCGTATCGCCCTCCACCCATAAATACGACACCCAGGACTACGCCCATGTTGACCCGCACTTTACCGTCATTTTCAACGATGAAGATCACCTGCTGCAAAAAAACGAGCATAAGAATACTCATGCCCGGCAGTATATCCTGCGCACGACGGACGAAAAGAACCTGGCGGAAAGCGACGCCTGGTTCGCCCGGTTCTGCCGCGAGCTGCACCGCCGGGGCATGAAGATCATTCTGGACGGCGTGTTCAATCACTGCGCCTCCTTCCACAAATGGATGGACAAGGAAGGCATCTACGCCCAGTCCGGCGCTTATCAGCCCGGCGCTTACGACAATCCCAAGAGCCCTTACCGCAATTATTTCCAGTTCAAGGATCGCAAGGATTACGACAGCTGGTGGGGCGTGGAAACGCTGCCCAAGCTGAACTACGAAGACAGCCGTGAACTGTGCGAGGAAATCTTTCGGATCGCCGAAAAATGGGCCCAGCCGCCGTACTCCATCGACGGCTGGCGGCTGGATGTGGCGGCGGACCTGGGCCACAGCCGGGAATTCAATCACCTGTTCTGGAAGGAATTCCGCCGCAGGGTCAAGGCGGTCAACCCCAACGTGCTGATCATCGCCGAGCATTACGGCGACCCCGCCGAATGGCTGCGGGGGGACGAATGGGACTCGGTCATGAACTACGACGCGTTCATGGAGCCGGTCACATATTTTCTCACCGGCATGGAAAAGCATTCCGATTCCCGGCGGGACGACCTGTACCAGAATGGCGACGCGTTCTTTGGCATCATGCGGGAAAACATGAGCCGCATGCCCACGCCCAGCGTGCTGTGCGCCATGAACGAACTGAGCAACCACGACCACAGCCGCTTCCTTACCCGCACCAACGGCCGGGTGGGCAGGCTGCAGAGCGCGGGCAGCGGCGCGGCGTCCGAAGGCGTGAACCTGGGCGTTTTCCGGGCGGGGGTTCTGATTCAAATGACCTGGCCCGGCGCGCCGACGATTTATTATGGCGACGAAGCGGGACAGGTGGGCTGGACCGATCCGGACAACCGCCGCACCTATCCCTGGGGCCATGAGAATCAGAGCCTGATCGATCTGCACAAGTCCTTAGCCCGTCTGCGCCGCAACCGTCCCGTCCTGAAAAACGGCAGCTTCAAGCCCCTCTGCTCCGGTTACGGCTTTATCTCCTACGCCCGCTTTGACGAGGACAGCTGTCTGGCCGTTGCCGTCAATAATCTGGACGATGCCCAGGTGATTGCGATTCCCTTGAGCGACGTGGGCGTGCAGGAAGGAACGCGGGTGTTCCAAGTGTTCGGCACCACAGAAACGGGTTATGACACCGTGCCCCGCGCTGTGGGCTGTGTGAAGGAAGGCAAGCTGCTCTGCCGTATGATGGGCAAAACCGCCGCCGTGCTGGCGCCGCTGGTATAATGCTTTCTTATTGCTTCAAGCGCCGCTTCTCTCCGGATGGCAGTATCCCAAAATATTTTTTCGAAAGCATTGACACGCACGCAAAGATATGATAATATACTTTCTGGCTTTGAAAGAGCCTGTGCCAAAGACAGCAGGTGCGCGAAAGCGCGTAAAGGGTTCGTCCCGCCCGCCGAGGCGCAACGGAAAGTAATCTGAACTTGCTCTCCCTTGCGTTTGGCGCAAGGGTTTTCTTTTTACTCCGAGCCATTGAGGAGGTGTAACAGAAACAATGAGCAAGAACCGCGATATGAAAGTCGAAAAGGTAGCGCAGATCGTGGAACGGCTGAAGAACGCCGAATCCGTGACCGTAGTCAGCTACACCGGCCTGACCGTGGAGCAGGACACCAACCTGCGCCGCAGCTGCCGTGAAAACGACGTGGATTACTGCGTGCTGAAGAACCGCCTGTTCAAGCTGGCGGTGGAGCAGCTGGGCATCACCGGTCTGGACGACCTGCTGAACGGCCCCAACGCTTTCGTGTTCAGCAAGAAGGATCCCGTGTCCGGCCCCAAGGCCGTGGCGCAGTTCATCGAGAAGAACAAGCTGGAATCCCTCAAGATCACCGGCGGTATCTTCGAGAACAAGGCTGCCGACGAAAAGACGATGGTCAAGCTGTCCAAGATGCCCGGAAAGGACGAACTCATGGCGACCCTGGTTGGCTGCCTGATGAGCCCCATGTCCGCGCTGGTGGCCACGCTGTCCGAAATCGCCGAAAAGAAGGAAGCCGCCTAACAGACGCAGCGGCATAAATGCCGCGTAAAACTCAATCAAACGCGAAATAAAATGGAGGAAAGTAAAATGTCCGTTCAGGAAATCATTGAAGCCATTGAGAAAATGTCTCTCATGGAAGTTAACGAACTGGTTGAAGCCCTGAAAGAAAAGTTCGGCGTGACCGGCGCGATCGCCGTTGCCGGTGGTGCCGCTGCTGGCGCTGCTGCCGCTCCCGCTGAAGAACAGACCGAATTCGACGCCATCCTGGTCGATGCCGGCTCTGAAAAGATCAAGGTCATCAAGGCCGTCCGCGAAGTCGTCAGCGGTCTGGGCCTGAAGGAAGCCAAGGACTTCGTCGAGAGCCTGCCCAAGGCCCTCAAGGAAGGCGTGTCCAAGGAAGAAGCCGAAAAGGTCAAGGCTCAGTTTGCCGAAGTCGGCGCCAAGGTCGAAATCAAGTAATTGTTTTGATCAAAAAAAGCTGGCTCCCGTTTGGGAGCCAGCTTTTTGCTTGTCTTTATTTTCCGTCGAACAGCGACAGAATATCCTGTTCGGTCAGCTTCGTGGGCATTTCTTCACCGGGCGTGATGAGCTTGTCGAACAAGCGGCGCTTTCGGTCGCTCATTTTGAGCACCTGCTCCTCAATGGAATGGTGCACCACCAGCCGCAGCACCTCCACCTTTTTGGTCTGCCCGATGCGGTGAGCGCGGCCTGTGGCCTGCTCCTCGGCGGTGGGGTTCCACCAAGGATCGTAATGAATCACCAGGTCAGCCCCGGTCAGGTTCAGGCCCGTGCCGCCCGCTTTTAGGGAAATCAGGAACACGTCGGTCTCCCCGCTGTTGTAGCGCTCGGTCAGCTCCAAGCGCTTGGCCGGCGGCGTGTCGCCGTCCAGGTACAGATAGGGGATGCCCTCCTGCTGCAGGCGCTTTTCAATGATGTGCAGCATGGAAGTAAACTGGGAAAAGATCAGCGCGCGCCGTCCCGCGGCCAAAGAGCCGGGCAGCACGTCCATCAGTAATTCCAGCTTGCCGCTCACGCCGTCGTAATCCGGCAGGCACAGCGCGGGGTGGCAGCAGATTTGGCGCAGTTCCGTGATGGCGGACAGTACCTCCGCCCGGCCGCGGCCCATGCCCTTATCCTGTAAAATACGGTTCACGCGGTCACGCTTTTGCAGCAGCGCCGCGTCGTACACCCGCCGCTGCTCGGGCGGCAGCTCGGCCATCAGCACGCTTTCCATCTTCTCCGGCAGCTCGCCCAGCACGTCGCCCTTCACGCGGCGCATCAGGAAGGGACGGATGCGGCGGCGCAGGTCGTCGGCATTCTGGCCTTCGCCCCAGCGGCGCAGGAAATCCGTATAGCGGGGCAGATAGCCCGGCAGCACGAAGTCAAACAGACTCCACAGTTCGCCTGCGTGGTTTTCCATCGGCGTGCCGGTCAGGGCGATGCGGGTTTCTGCGGTCAGCAGCTTCACCGCATGGGCTCCCACGCTCTGCACGTTTTTGATCTGCTGGGCTTCGTCCAGGATCGCAAAACGGAATGAAATATCCTTCATCAGCATGATGTCCCGCCGAATGAGGGGATAGCTGGTAATCACCAGATCGGGCGCATCGCCTTTCCGCAGCTGCTCAATCTGTTCCGCCCGGGCCGCCTGAGTGCCGCTGAGCAGCAGGACGGAGAGCTGAGGCGTAAAGCGCGCGCATTCGCTGAGCCAGTTGTAGGTCAGCGAGGTGGGGGAAACAATCAGGGAAGGCTTATGATCCGGGGAATTTTCCTTTACCGACAGCAGCGCGGAGAGCATCTGCACGGTTTTGCCCAGGCCCATATCGTCGGCCAGGATGCCGCCCATGCCCAGGGCGTGCAGCGACAGCAGCCAGGCAAAGCCCCGCTCCTGATATGGCCGCAGGCAGTCAATTGGAGGGGCGGGCGGGGTGAAGGACAGCGACGCGGCCTGGGACGCGCTTTCATCCAGCGTCACGTCCAGCCCGTTTTCTTTGATCAGCGCGGCCAGATATGCCGCCCAGCATGCCCCCAGTTCCTGCTTTCCGGTGGCTTCAGCGCTTTCGGCCATCGCCTCGGCCAGGGGCTGCCATTCGGCGGCATCGCTCAGGTCCAGGTAATCGCCGGACTTGAAGCGGAAATACCGCCGCCGTTTCCGCAGCGCTTCCAGCAGCGGCCACAGCTCGTCGATGGGCGTATCGCCGTCCATCATTTCCAGCTGCAGCTGGCCGCTTTGCAGGCGCAGGGCGCCCTTGAAGAGAGGCTTTCTTGGGCTCAGACGGCGGAAATCCTTGCTGAAAAACACCTCGGCGCAGTTGGTCAGCCGCGCTGCGCCTTCCGTGACGAAATCATAGATTTTTTCGTTCCCGCTCAGGTAAACGACGTTCTTGTAAATATGGAATCCGTCCTGCGCCAGTTCGTCTAAAACTGCGCGTTCCGCTGCCGCGTCGCGCAGCAGCAGCGCGTCGGCGGGAATGCTGTTCGGGTCGAAGGGGTCCAGCTCCACCTGGCCGTAAAGGAAGGACACTTTCGCCGTCACATCGCTGTTTTCCTTATCCAGGTACACCCGTGCGGTCAGCGGCAGATGCAGGAAATTGCTTTCCAGCGCCGGATCGATGGTCACGCTCGCTTCCCGCAGCAGGAAAGGCAGCAGCTCGCTCATCACGCGCTGCGTATCTGACGGCGAAAAGCTTACGGCGGTTTCCCGCCCGGAGGAAAAACGATGCAGCGCGGAAACGAGCGCCTGCTCCTCCCGGGGCAATTGCAGGCATTCCCCGTCCGCCAGGATAAAGCGGTAATCCTTTGTCAGCGGGATCAAGGTTTCCGGCAGCTCCGCCGTCATGATCAGCTTTTGCGGCGTGCCGGACAAAAGAAAATTCAGCGGAAGCGCTTTGCTTTTTACGCCCTGCACCTGATACTGAATTCCCTTGAACTGGAGCGTAAAGGGCAAACCGCTCAGCGATTCCAGAACGCGCACCGCCGCTCTGGGCGGCAGCAGCATCACCCGGGCATCGGCCGGAGACAGGCTTTGGACCCCGCTGTTTTCGCAGCATTCCGCCAAAATATCCAGCAGGGTGTTTTCTTTTTCGCTGAAACGCATCCATTGCGGACGATACTCGAAGCCTTTGCCGAAGGAAAGCGTTTCGTTTTTTTCGCGGCATTCCAAAAAACGGGGGATATGGCGAACGACGTAGAGTCTGTCCTCCCCGATTTTCAGCCCGATGCGAAGCCCTTCTCGGGTGAGAAACAGCGCCGGGGCCAGCCGGATGCCGTCCGTTTCCGGAAGCATGGCGGAAACAGCTTCAAACAAGGCCGGCGCGGCAAGCTGGGCGCGGTGCTTCTCCATGTCCTGAACCACGCCGCTTTCCAGCGCCGTCAGCGCTGCGGCCACGCCGTGAGCGCAGGGATAGCCGCCGCAATCGCAGCGGATTTGCCCCGCGGAGACGGAAACCAGATGGCGTTCGCCATCCGATACGATATAAATGACTTCGTCCTTTTGTTCATCCCGAACACGCCGGGCTTCCCGCACCAGCGCCCTGTGGAAAATAGAGCTGCCCTGGGAAAAAATGTCTTCTCCCGCCTGTTCCCGCAGCATCTCTTCCGTCAGCATGAAGCGTCCTCCAAATCATCAGAATAAAAACGCGCATCTTATCATAATACGACGCGCGTCTCTTTTTTCCTGCCGGGAAGAAAAATGAAAATCCACTATGTCTAATAGGTCAATGTAAAAGTTTGTGGGGGAAACCACTCTTTGGGGTCCAAAGAGTGGTTTCCCCCACACCCCCTTCCGAGAAAGCTATAAGGAGGAACTGGAGAGATCCTTCCCCCTGTTTCCCTTTCTCTGGGAAAAACTTTCTCATTGGTTGGAAGATCATTTTCCCACATAGTTTTGAATTGAACCTGTTTAATAACCGATGTTCCTGTCCACCAGATGGGCGGGGGGTAAACCGTTGCAGTAACGGTCAAAATCCCCCAGAAATTGGGAAATGATTTTTTCTACCGTATAATCCAGCGTCATGTTTCCCGCCACATGCGGCGTGATGAGCAGACGAGGGCAGTCCCACAGACTGCTTTTCGCGGGAAGGGGTTCCTGTTCAAACACGTCCAGCGCGGCGCCGGACAAATGCCCTGCGCGGAGCAATGCTTCCAAGGCCCGCTGGTCGATTGCGCTTCCGCGGCCTACGTTCACCAGGAAAGCATTATGGGGAAGCAGAGCCAGGCGAGCAGCGCTCAGGAGGCCGCGCGTCTGCGGTGTGTCGGGGAGGGAGAGGATCAGCAGATCGGTCTGTTGGAGAACGCTCTCCAGCGTATCTTCCGTCACGACGCGGTCAAACAGATTCCCTGGATTCCTGCCGCTGCGGTTCAACCCGATCAGGCAGCGGGGCGAAAACGCACGTAAACGCACGGCGGCTTCCTGGCCGATATCGCCGGTGCCCAGCAGCGTGACCCGACTGCCGTGGATGGAGCGGATGGGCAAATCCCGCCGCCAGTCCCGGCGGCTGACGATCTCATTGTATTCTGCTTGACGGCGCATCAGTTCCAGCGTCACCATCACGATGTGCTCAGCGATGGTGACGCCGTAGGCGCCGGAGGAATTGGACAGCATCGCGTCTGGCTGGGCAAAAGCATCAGGCGCAAGAAACTGGTTCACCCCCGCGGAGGGCGTGCACAGCCAGCGAAGGCTTGGCGCGTTCTGCGACAGCACCTGGGACTGGCCCAGAATAATTTCGGCGTCCGCCAGCGCGGGCAGCGCGTCCTGTGCTTCGGTGAAAAAGGAAACCTCAAAACCATTGGACGCGGCGGAGAAGCGGATTTGTTCCCGGTGCTTCGGGGTGAGGACGGGCAGAACCACCACCATTTTTCTGTTCATGGGCTGTCTCCCTTTCAGGCGCAGTGATTTGTCTTTGCCTGCATTATAAACCAAATCCCGGCTGATTGCAAGGAACGCGGTTTCCTCATTTGACGGATGGTCTGAATCATTGTATAATATACGCGTATTGTGATGGAAAAGACGCGCACGGAGGCGAAGCGATACATGCAGATTTCCTCGAAGATGGATCAAAGAAAAAGAGCGGTCATTCTGGTGGCTCTCCTGGCAGTGGTCGTTTTGATCGGGCTTGCGATGGGCGGGGTGTTCAGCCGCGGCGCGAAGAACGTTTCAGCGGTGCGGCTCAGGTGCATGGCGTCTCAGGATGTGACGCCTTTTGGCAACGATATTCTGTACTATGATGGCGTAACGCTGTACTGCCTGCGTTCCAACGGCTATGAGAAGTGGAGCTATCCCTTGGGGGAAAACGCCTCGTTTACGTGCAGCGATTCCGTGGTGGCCGCCTGGATGGGTACGCAGTTGCATATCGTGGATAAAGACGGAAAAACCACCTACAACGAAAATTTGCCCAACACGATTCAGTTTGTGCGCGTGGGCACCAAATATGTCGCCGCCGTGGTTGGCAGCGATACCAGCCCGACCTTGATCGTCAAGGACATGCAAGGCACCACCATGGATCAGGAGAGCACGGCGTATCAGGATGCAATCATTCTGGACCTGGGCTTTTTCAGCGACGGCGAATTCCTCTGGACCACGTCCATGGATGTGTACGGCAGCGTGCCGGATACCCGCATGCACACCTTCCGCGTTCACGTGAGCAATTCGGGCGGGATTTCGCTGGGCGACAATTTGGTATATGCCGTGGTGTATGCCGGCACGAAGCTGAATGTGATCAGCACCCGGCAGCTGCGCCAATACGACTACCGCGGCACGCAGGATCAGAGCGGTACCGTGCTGGTTTACGGCTGGCAGCTGGTGGATTCCATGCCCAGCGGCGCAGAGGCGATGCTTTTGTTTAAGCCCGCGAACTCCAACGATTATCAGGGCCGCGTCAACCAGCTCCGCCTGATCTGGGGCAAGACCGACCGCCGCTACGCCCTGCCCAGCGAATGCGTGGGCGCGGGGCTGTACAACAAACGGATTTACGCTTTTGCCGAGGATATGATTTACCGCGCCGATCTGGGCAGCCGCCGCTTTACGCCCATCAGCATCGGGCATTTGCTGGGAGGTCAGTCCGTGACGGGCTTCCTGGGCATTCTGAAAAACGGCACGGCGCTGGTTTCCTGCATGAACGAGGTGTACGCCGTTCCATTGTTATGAAAAAAGAAATCGGCCTGTATGTGCATATTCCCTTCTGCGTCCGAAAATGTGCTTACTGCGATTTTGCTTCCTTCGCTGGACGGGAGCAGGACGAGGCCGCATATGTGGACGCCGTGCTGCGGGAAGCGGAGAAACGCAGTCAAATGGATGCTTCGATCGCAACTTTATATATTGGCGGGGGCACACCGTCGCTGCTGCCGCCAGCGCTGATGGAAAAGCTGCTGACCGGCATCCGGAATTGCTTTGATTTTCTTTCTGACGCGGAATGCTCCTGCGAATGCAACCCTGGAACGGTTGCGCAGGCATTCCTGGATACCCTGCGGCGGAACGGCGTGAACCGTCTTTCCTTCGGCGCGCAGGCAGCCCAGCCCCACTTGCTGTCTTTGCTGGGGCGCATCCATACCTGGGAACAGGCAGAGGAAAGTGTGCGGATGGCAAGGCAGGCAGGTTTTGAAAATATCAATCTCGACCTGATGCTGGGCCTGCCGACCCAGACGCTTTCCGATGTGGGGGAAACGCTGCAAAAGGCGCTGGCGCTGGAACCGACACACCTGTCCTGCTATGGCCTGATCGTGGAGGAAGGCACGAAAATGTGCCGCATGGTGGAAAGCGGCGCTTGGACGCTGCCGGATGAGGACACAGAGCGCGATATGTACGAGCTGTGCCGGGAAACGCTGGCCCAGCACGGTTATAAACAATATGAAATCAGCAATTTTGCCCGGCCCGGCTTTGCCTGCCGCCACAACGCGGACTGCTGGAAGCGGAAGGAATATATCGGTCTTGGCAGCGCAGCCTGCGGCTTTTTGGGCAGCGTGCGTTATCAGAACCCGCCGGATCTATCGGATTATCTGACCGGAAAACCGGCGGAAGAAACGGTCATTTCTCCGGAGGAAGCGCGGTTTGAAAGTATGATGCTGGGCCTGCGGATGACGGAGGGCGTTTCCGACGCGGCGTTTAGGAAAATGCATGGGACATCCATCAACGATGTATTTGGAAAACAATTGGAAAAGCCGATTCGTCTGGGCCTCGTGGAATGGCAGAACGGTTTTCTCCGCCTGACCCGCAAGGGCATGGACGTGCAGAACAGCGTGCTGGTGGAATTGCTGTAATTTTTTATTTTATTATGCTATCACTTTAGCTTGACAAAGTGATAAAGCGGTGATATACTATGCGCAGTCATCCAAAGAACAACCACGCAGGAGGAACCTATGGAGCAGGACGTCACCCGGGCGCTGCGCAGGGAGGAAAAGATCACCCTGGCCCTTCGGGCGCTGTATGAGCAGTACGGCTTCCGCAAATACCGGATGGGGAAGTTTGAGGAATACGAGCTGTATATGGAGAACAAAAACTTCCTCAAAAATCCCAATATCATCACCTTCCACGATCTGGACGGGCGGCTGATGGCGTTAAAGCCCGATGTGACGCTGTCCATCGCCAAGAACACCAGGGCCAACGCCCATTCCACCGAAAAGGTGTACTACCTGGAAAACGTGTACTGGCTGGAAAAGCAGAGCGGCGGCTATAAGGAAGTCAATCAGCTGGGCCTGGAATCCATTGGCAGGCTGGACGCCTTTTCCTATTATGAAGTGCTGGCGCTGGCCCAGGAAACCCTGGCGGCCATCAGCGACAGCCATCGGATGCAGGTTTCCCATATCGGGTTCTGGGTGGCGCTGCTGGACGGGCTGAGCATCGAGGAAGGGCTGCGGAAAGCGCTGTTTGCCTGCATTCACGGCAAACGCCTCCATGAACTAAAAACCCTGCTGGAAGGCGCGGGGGTAACTCCCTTCGCGGCGCAGCTGATTCTGAAAGCCGCTTCCCTGTGCGGCACCTTTACCGACACCCTGGCCGCCGCCCGAAGCATCGCTATTTCCAACGGTATGACCGACGCGCTGAACGAGCTGGAAACGGTGTATGGATTGCTCCAGCAAAAAGGCTGTGCGGAACAGATGACGCTGGACTTTTCCCTGGTGAACGACTGCGATTATTACGACGGGCTGATCTTCCAGGGTTATGTGGAGGGCGTGCCCAGGGCGCTGCTGTTTGGCGGCTATTACGGGAAGCTGCTGCGGAAGTTTGGAAAGCCGTTGGACGCCATCGGCTTCGCGGTGTATCTGAACGAATTGGACGTGCTCTTCCGCGCTCAGCACGGAGCCGACGTGGACGCGCTGATTCTCTATGATGAAACCGCCGATTTCAGCGCGTTGCTGACGAAAGCCGAATCCCTCCGTGCCAGGGGCGGCGGCCTGCGGGTCAGGGTGGAAAAGAAGCTGCCTGAGGACGTCCGGTACGATAAGCTGTACAGATTCACGCAAAACGGTCTGGAGGAGGTGGGGAAGGATGCTTAATATCGCGCTGCCGAAAGGCCGTCTGGGGGACCAGGTGCTTTCCCTGTTCTCCAAAATCGGCTTTGACTGCGGCGGCATTTACGACGGCGATCGCCGCCTGGTGCTGGAAAGCCCGGAAAACGGCGTGCGCTACCTGCTGGTGAAGCCCTCCGACGTGGCGATTTATGTGGAATACGGCGCGGCGGACATCGGCGTGGTGGGCAAGGACATCCTGCTGGACGGGGAACCGGACGTGTACGAGCTGCTGGATCTGAATATCGGCAAGTGCCGGGTATGCGTTGCGGGGCCGGACGATTACGTGGAGGACCGGGAATCGGTGCTCCGCGTGGCCACGAAATTCACCAAGATCGCCAAGGATTACTACAATGCCAAGAACCGGGAAATCGAAATCATCAAGCTGAACGGCTCCATCGAGCTGGCCCCCATCCTGGGTCTGACAGACGTGATCGTGGACATTGTGGAATCGGGAAGGACGCTGAAGGAAAACCATTTGAAGGTGTTGGAAACCGTGTGCCCCATCAGCGCCCGACTCATCGCCAACCGCGCCAGCTATTTATTCAAAAATGACATCATCATGCAAATTACCGAAAAATTGCAGGGGGTGCTGCCGCAATGATGAAAATCATGCCGGTTGATCAGTTCAGGCCAGAGGATTTCAAGACCCCGCCCATCCAGGCGGGCAACGAAATCGAAGCCATCGTGGATGAGATTATTGCCAACGTGCGCGCAAACGGCGACCAGGCTTTAAAAGAATACGCAGCCAAATTCGACAAAGCGGAATTGAATTCCGTCCTGGTCAGCGAGGAGGAAATGGCCGAGGCCTTCGCCGCCTGCGACGCGGAGTTTATTGAAATATTGAAGCAGGCCCGGGATAATATCGAAGCCTTCCACAAGCGCCAGGTGCGCAGCAGCTTCATCGTCAGCGAAGAGGACGGCAGGGTGATGGGGCAGCGAATCATCCCGCTAAAGCGCGTGGGCCTGTATGTGCCCGGCGGCACTGCGGCTTATCCCTCCTCCGTGCTGATGGACGCGGTGCCGCCCAAACTGGCCGGGGTGAAAGAAATCGTCATGGCGACCCCGCCGAAAAAGGATGGCAGGGTGAACCCCGCGATCCTCTGCGCGGCCAAAATCGCGGGGGTCACAAAGATCGTGAAAGCGGGCGGGGCCCAGGCTATCGCCGCCCTGGCATACGGCACGGAATCCGTTCCGGCGGTGGATAAGATCGTAGGCCCCGGCAACGTGTTTGTCGCTACCGCCAAGCGCCGGGTGTATGGCATCGTGGATATTGATATGATCGCCGGGCCCAGCGAAATCTTGGTGCTGGCTGACGGAAAAAGCAACCCCGCCTTCGTGGCGGCAGACTTGCTTTCCCAGGCAGAACATGATAAACTGTCCTCAGCCATTTTAGTGACTGACAGCGAAGCACTGGCGAAACAGGTGCAGGCCGAGGTGGAAAAGCAGGTCAAGCTGCTGCCCCGGGAGGAAATCGCCCGGGTGTCCATCGATAACAACGGTAAAATTATTGTAGCCAACAGCCTCGATCAAGGAATTGAAATCGCCAATCTCATCGCGCCTGAACACCTGGAAATCTGCGTGGACGAGCCCTTTGCCTACCTGCCCCGTATCGAAAGCGCGGGCAGCGTGTTCCTGGGACGCAACGTGCCCGAAGCCCTGGGCGATTACTGGGCGGGCCCCAACCACACCCTGCCCACCAGCGGCACGGCCCGTTTTTCGTCCCCTCTGTCAGTGGACGATTTCGTGAAAAAGTCCCAGTTCCTTTACTACTCCACGGACGCCCTGAAAGCCGCCAAAGACAATATCGTATCCTTCGCCAAGCGGGAGGGCCTGAACGGTCACGCCAATTCCGTGGCCATTCGGTTTGGAGAACAGGTATGAGCAGATTTTTGAGCGCCCGGCTGCAAGCCCTGGCCCCCTACGTGCCCGGCGAACAGCCCAAAGTGAAGCTGATCAAGCTGAACACCAACGAAAGCCCCTTTCCGCCCGCTCCGGGCGTGAAGGAGGCTGTGGCGGAAGCGGCGGACAGTCTGCAATTGTATAATGATCTTTCCGCCGCGAAGCTGATAAAACTGCTGGCTGAAACCTACGGTTTGCAGGACAATCAGATCACCGTCAGCAACGGTTCCGATGAAATCCTGGCCTTCGCGTTTCAGGCCTTTGGCGGGAGCGGCTTGGCGTTTCCGGACATTACTTACGGCTTCTATCCCGTGTGGGCAGAACTGTACGGCCTGGACGCGAAGATCATTCCGTTGACTGAGGATTTCAGCATCGATATATCTGATTATCAAGGCAACGACCGCTGCATTGTCATCGCCAACCCCAACGCCCCCACGGGGAAAGCCCTGCCCCTTTCCGCCATCCAAGAAATCGCTGAAAAGAATCCCGATCAGGTGGTCATTGTGGACGAAGCCTATGTGGATTTCGGTGCGGACAGCGCGTTGGCGCTTCTTCCTGAATATGACAATGTGTTGGTCATCCGTACGTTTTCCAAGTCCCGTCAGCTGGCCGGGGCGCGGCTGGGCTTTGCCATGGGCAGCGCCACGCTGATCGACGATCTGAACCGGGTGCGCTTTTCCTTCCATCCCTACAACGTGAACACCCTCACCCAGGCGGCGGGGGCGGCGGCGCTGATGCAGCCGGATTACTTTGAAGCCTGCCGCAGCGCCATCATGGAAACGAGGGAATGGACGGCGCAGCAGCTCCTTTCCCTGGGGTTTACCGTGTTGGACAGCAAAACCAATTTCCTCTTTGCCAGCGCGCCCGGCATAAGCGGCGCGGCGTATCAAAAAGCCCTGCGGGAAAGAAACATTCTGGTTCGGTATTTTGATATGCCCCGAACCAAGAATTTCACGCGCATCACCATCGGCACGAAGGCGCAGATGGAAGCGCTGATTCAGGCGACCAAGGAGATTTTGCCATGAGACAGGCGTCCATTTCCCGAAAGACTAAAGAGACGGACATCCAGCTTTCCCTGAACCTGGACGGCGCGGGCAAAGCGGAGATTGACACCGGCGTGGGCTTTTTGAACCACATGCTGGAGCTGCTTGCCTTTCACAGCGGGTTTGATCTGACCGTTCGCTGCAAAGGCGATACCTGGGTGGACGATCACCATTCCGTGGAGGACATTGGCATCGCCCTGGGCCAGGCGCTGGCCGATGCTCTGGGCGACAAGAAGGGCATCACCCGGTATGGAAATTTCCTCTTGCCCATGGACGAAGCCCTGGTGCTGGTGGCCATTGACCTAAGCGGCCGGGACACGTTGGGGTATCAGGTGCAGCTGCTCACGGAGAAGGTAGGCACCTTCGACACCGAGCTGGTGAAGGAATTTATGCTGGGCTTTGTGCGCAACGCCAAAGCATGCCTCCACTTCCACCAGCTGGCCGGGGAAAATACCCACCACATCATCGAGGCCATGTTCAAGGGCCTGGGAAGGGCTTTAAAGCAGGCCGTCGCTATTGACCCAAGCCGGGCGGGGGAGACACCCTCGTCGAAGGGGATTCTGTAAAAATCACCTCATGGCAATATTGTCAAGTTAAGAAAAAGACCTTCGCAATTGAAGAAGATATTTTTCTTTCAATACTTCTGATGTCATCCCGAGCGAAGGTGAGCGGGACGCGATCCGTAGTCGAGGGACCTGAAAGGCTGATATAGCATTGCTTGGCTGAAAGTGTTACTCTGGGGTCCCTCCACTCCGCTGCGCTGGCGCTCCGCTTCGGTCGGGATGACAGTGTAAGTTTCGAGCTATACAGTAACTCGATGAAGCAACAGCAATCATTCTGCGCAATGATTTACAGGTAGCGGGCGGATAATATCCGCCCCTACGGTACGAAAAAGGGGCAATCGCATTGATCGCTATCATTGACTACGGCGTTGGAAATCTCTATTCCCTCAGCCATTCCCTGTCCTTCCTGGGAATCGAAAACAAAGTGACCAGGAACCCGGAAGAGATTATGGCTGCCGATAAAATCATTCTGCCTGGCGTGGGCGCGTTTGGGGACGCGCGGCAGAAGCTCCGGGAAACGGGCATGGACGCGCTGGTGGTTCAGAAGGCCAAGGCAGGCGCGCCGCTGCTGGGCATCTGCCTGGGCATGCAGCTGCTGTTTCAAAAAAGCTATGAGTACGGCGAGCATGAGGGATTGTCGCTGCTGCCCGGAGAAATCTGCCCGCTGAAGGAGGACATTCCCGGCAGCCTGAAGGTGCCCCACATCGGCTGGAACGGGCTGCGTATCCTGGGCGACAGCCCGCTGCTTCGCGGCATTCAGGAGGGGGATAGCGTGTATTACGTTCATTCCTTCTACGCCAAGGGCGCGGGGGACGCGGTGAAGGCCGCGTCGGAATACGGCGTGATGGTGCCGGGACTGGTGCAGCAGGGCAATGTGTTCGGGGCGCAGTTCCATCCGGAAAAGAGCGGCCCGGTGGGATTGAAAATGCTCAAAGCCTTCGGGGAGGATTCGCTATGCTGATTTTTCCGGCCATTGATTTGCGGGACGGCCAGGTGGTGCGGCTGGTGGAAGGCGACTACGACCGCATGACCGTTTATGGAAATGATCCCCTTTCCGTCGCCAAGGCGTACAGGGAAGCGGGCGCGGAATACCTGCATGTGGTGGACCTGGACGCGGCCAAGGACGGCGCGCAGAAAAACCTGGCGGTCATCCAGAAGCTGGCTGCCGAAAGCGGACTCAAGCTGGAAGTGGGCGGCGGCGTGCGGGACGAGGCCAGCGCCAGGCGCTACCTGGATGCGGGCGTAGCCCGGGTCATTCTTGGCTCCGCCGCCATCGAAAAGCCTGAATTGATGGAGGCGCTGGCAAAGCGGTATCCCGGTCAGGTGGCTGCGGGAGTGGATGCTAAGAACGGCTTCGTGGCGATTCACGGCTGGAAAACGGTCACGGATATTGTCGCCTTTGACTTCGTGGAAAGCCTGCCCCGGCGCGGCATCGACACCGTGATCTATACCGATATCAGCCGGGACGGGAAACTGCAGGGGCCGAACGTGGCCGCCTATGAACAGCTGAACAGCATTCCAGGGCTGCGGATCGTCGCTTCAGGCGGGGTGTCGAGCCCGGACGATGTGGCTGCTCTGGCAAAGCTGAATCTTTACGCTGCCATCATCGGTAAAGCGTTGTATGATGGAAGAATGACATTGGAAGAAGCATTGAAAGCAGCGAAATCATAACCATTTGAACGGTGCCGAAGAGCATCCACCCCTTTACGGCTTTCTCGGAAGGGGGTGTGGGGGAAACCGCTCTTTGGCCTCCAAAGAGCGGTTTCCCCCACAGAAGAGGTATAACATGATCGCCAAAAGAATCATTCCCTGCCTGGACGTGCGGAACGGGCGGGTGGTGAAGGGCACCAACTTTGAGGGCATCCAGGACGTGGCCGACCCGGTGGAGATGGCGAAGTACTACAACGATACCGGCGCGGACGAATTGGTGTTTTACGATATTACCGCATCCTTCGAGGGCCGGGGCCTGTTCACGGACATCCTGAAACGCACGGCGGCCCAGGTGTTCATCCCGCTGACAGTAGGCGGCGGGATCAATGAGGTCAGCGACTTTGAGCGGGTGCTGTCCTGCGGGGCGGACAAGGTGAGCGTCAACTCCGGGGCTATCCGCGATCCATCGCTCATCGACCGCGCCGCCAAGCGGTACGGCGACCAATGCGTGGTGCTGAGCATGGACGTGAAGCGGGTGGACGGTCAATTCCGCATCTTCGCCAAGGGCGGGCGGGTGGACACCGGCATCGACGCCCTGCAATGGGCCCACGACGGTCAGGAACGCGGCGCGGGCGAGCTTGTGGTAAACAGCATCGACACCGACGGCGTGAAGCAGGGGTTCGACCTGGAAATGCTGGCGGCGATGGCAAAACAGGTCACCATACCCATCATCGCCTCCGGCGGCGCGGGAAAAATGGAGGATTTCAAAACTCTTTTTGAAGCTGTGCCCCAGGTGGACGCCGGACTGGCCGCGTCCATCTTCCACCGGAAGGAAGTGCCCCTGCCGGACTTAAAACGGTACTTGGCGGAGCAGGGCATCCCGATGCGCATTTTACGGGAGGAGAAATAAGCAATGAATATTGATGATTTGAAGTTTGACGAAAAAGGTTTGATCCCCGCCGTGGTGCAGGACTACTTTTCCAAGCAGGTGCTGACGGTGGCGTACATGAACCGAGAATCCCTGGAAATCTCCATGCGGGAAGGCCGCACCTGCTTTTTCTCCCGTTCCCGCCAGCAGCTTTGGCGCAAGGGCGAAACCAGCGGCAACACCCAGGAGATCGTGACGATCAAGGCGGACTGCGATCTGGACGCGCTGGTGGTGGAGGTGATCAAAAAAGGCCCCGCCTGCCACACCGGCAGCGAAAGCTGCTTCTTTAACCCCTTGTACCAGAGCGAAACCCAACAGGATTTTTCCATGGAAGCCCTGTATGAACTGCTCAAGGGCCGCAAGACCCACCCCAAGGAGGGCAGCTACACCACTTATCTGTACCAGAAGGGCATCGACAAAATTCTGAAAAAGGTGGGGGAGGAATGCACCGAGGTGATCGTGGCGGGCAAGGGCGGCGACAAGGCGGAAACCATCTTTGAAATCTCCGACCTGGCCTATCATGTCATGGTGCTGATGGTGGAAATGGGCATCGAGCCCAAGGACATTTTCGCCCAGTTGGCCAGCCGCCATGTGGTGGATCACAAAGTGAAGCAGGAAAAAATGCAATAAAAGCAAAACTCCTTCGCGTTTTAATGGCGAAGGAGTTTTAAAAAGGTTTTGCCTTTCTCGGAAGGGGGTCTGGGGGAAACCGCTCTTTGGGCTGCAAAGAGCGGTTTCCCCCAGAAATCTTTTTTATCGTTCCACATGACAGGCGAAGGCGACCCAATCGCCCTTATGCTGTACTTCGTCGATGGTATAGCCGGCTTTCAGCAGGGCGTCGTTCACGTCCTGCTCAGCTTCGGCGATGATACCGGAACAGACGAAGATACCGCCGGGCGTCAGGTGCTTTTTCAGCGGCGCGGCCAGCATACAGATGACGGGGGCCAGGATGTTGGCGACAGCGAAATCGAACTGCTGGGAAAGCCCTTGCAGCAGATCGCCCTTGCGCACGTCAATGGATTTTTCCAGACCGTTGTGGGCCACATTTTCCTTCGCCACGCGCACGGCGTCGGGGTCAATGTCCACGGCGACCACGTCGTCCGCGCCCAGACGCGCGGCGGCGATGGCCAGAATGCCGCTGCCCGTGCCCACGTCCAGCAGCGTGCCGCTCTTGTAATACTTTTCGATCAGGCCCACGCACATGGCGGTGGTTTCGTGGGTGCCGGTGCCGAAGGCCATGCCGGGGTCGATCTCGATGATCAGGTCGCCGGGCTGGGTGTCCCAGGGCTCCCAGGTGGGCTTGACCACCATGTGCGCGCCGATGCGGAAGGGCTTGTAATACTGCTTCCAGTTTTCCGCCCAGTCCTCTTCCTTGACGCCCTGCATCGTCACGTTCAACGTGCCCATATCGGGATTTTTCACCAGCGCCAGCTGTTCCCGCAGGGAACCGATGATGGCTTTCAGGCTGTCTTCGTCAAACCACGCCTTCACCTGTACGTCCTCCGGCATGGCGTCGATGACGGACTGGTCCATCAATTCCCAATTAGCGGTGGGTTTGCTGGGGTCGGGCAAATCGGCCCTATCTAAGATTTGCGTGCCCGCAGCGCCCAGGCGCAGCAGGATATCCGATACGATTTCCGATCCCCGCGTGGTGGTGGAAATGGTGACTTCTGTGTATTCCATCATGCTTTCTCCTTTTACTTCAATGGTAACTGTTCAGTCAAGCTTTAGCAACGAATCAAAACCAGTGTCATCCCGAGCGGAGTGGAGCGAGAGCGGAACGGAGTCGAGGGACCTGGGAGCTGGGAATCACGTTGCTTGGATGAGTGTGTTTCTCTCAGATCCCTCGACTCCACTCCGCTCTCGCTCCGTTCCGCTCGGGATGACAATGAAATTACTCGATTGAAATCGACTTGACTGAATATTAACTGTCAATGAATAAATATGATGAATTGGGTATAGGGTGTACGACAGCAATCATTGATTTCTCCGTTTTTCTGCCAACGTCTTATACGCTAATCCCTAATCCCCCGTCTTGTAACAGCGCCATGCTGACCACGTCGTGATACGCGCCTTCGCGGAAGATTTCCTGCTTCAGGACGCCTTCCCGCACAAAGCCGCATTTTTCGTAGCAGCGCAGGGCGGGCTCGTTAAAGTCAAACACGACGGCCTTGATCTTGTGCAGGTTCATTTCCATGAAGCCGAAGGTACATAGCGTCCGGATGGCGTCGGCGCCGTAGCCCTTGCCGCGGCAGTCTTTTTCACCGATCAGAATGGCCAGCTCGGCCACCCGGTTTTTCCAGTTCACCTTCACGAACCCGCATTGGCCGATGAAGCGGCTGGTCTCTTTGATTTCGATGGCGAATTGATATTCGCCGGAGGTGAAGCTGGTGTTCTTGCCCATATCGCGGGCGGCGTCGTCCACGGTAGAGGGGTACAGGATGGCCCCCGAGGCGCCGCGCATCACTTCATAGTCGTTGGCGTAGGTCATCAGGTGCATCAAATCGCTGTTGTCAAACGCTCGCAGGCGCACCAGCCGCCCTTCATACATGGCCCATCTCTCCTTCCGTCCCCTTCATGATAATGCCCCGTTCGGCGCTTGTCAATCCCGGGAGGGAAAAAGGACGGAACTTTTCTGTTTCCCAACCCGCCTGCCTCTTGATATTTGCCCCGTTTCCGTCGTATAATAGAGGGGCAAAGAACGGATATTTGAGGTGGAGCATGATCGACATTTTGGATTATCAGGGCCAGCATGTGCACATGATCGGCATCGGCGGCAGCAGCATGAGCGGGCTGGCCGAAATGCTGTTCAAGGAAGGCTATACCGTCACGGGTTCGGACAACGCCAATTCCCACGCGGTGGAGCGGCTGCGGAACCTGGGCATTGATATTTCTGTTGGCCATAAAGCGGAGAACGTCCACGGCGCGAAGCTGCTGATTTTTTCCGCTGCCATTTCTCCGGAAAATCCTGAGCGGCAGGAGGCTAAGCGTCTGGGCATTCCCGAAATGGAGCGCTCCATTCTGCTGGGCCAATTGATGCGGGGGCACAA
Organism: uncultured Eubacteriales bacterium; assembly: GCA_902801765.1. Classification (GTDB taxonomy): domain Bacteria; phylum Bacillota; class Clostridia; order Christensenellales; family Aristaeellaceae; genus RUG563. Next base: position 28,674 of record CADCJO010000003.1, on the reverse strand, counting down.
GAATGCCATCTGCATCAGCGGCACCCACGGCAAAACCACCACCTCCTCCATGATCGCGGAAACGATGCTGGAGTGCGGCCTCGACCCAACGGTCAGCTTCGGCGGACGGCTGGACGCCCTGGGCGGCGGCAGCCGCGTCGGAGGCAAGGACGTGTTCGTGGCGGAGGCCTGCGAATTCCACGGCAGTTTTCTGGAAATGCACCCCACAGTGGCGGTGGTGCTGAACATCGAGGAAGACCACCTGGACTGGTACAAGGACATTCACGACATCGAGCGGGCCTTCGGCAAGTTCCTGTCCCTGCTGCCGCCCCACGGCGTGGCCCTGGGCTGGGGCGAGGACCGGCGCATTCTGCGGTTATTTACCCGCCTGTCCTGCGACTGCCGCACCTTCGGCATGGAGCCGGGCAACGATTATTATCCCGAAAACCTGACTTATAACGACACCGGCTGTCCCCGGTATGACCTGATGTTCCGGGGGAAAAAGCTGACGCATATCGAACTCAAGGTCGCTGGCAGCTTCAACGTGCTGAATTCCCTGGCAGCCTTCGCGGCGGCGCACGTGGTGGGTGTGGAACCGGAAAAAATCGCGGAATCCCTGAACCGTTTCGCGGGCGTGCATCGGCGCTTTGAGCTGACCGGCATTATCGACGGCGTGAAGATGTACCACGATTACGGCCACAATCCCACGGAAATGAAAGCGGCGCTCAGCGTGGCGAAGATGCAGCATCCCAATCATCTTTGGGCCGTGATGCAGCCCCACACCTACAGCCGGGTGAAGGGCCTGTTTCAGGATTATCTGACCTGCACGGAAGCTGCCGATTACACCCTGGTGACGGATATTTTCGCCGCCCGGGAAAAAGACCCCGGCGACATCAAGGCCGAAATGGTGGTGGAGGGGATGCGCGCCCACGGCATTGACGCGGTGCACACGCCCACCTTTGACGATACGGAAAAGTATCTCCGCGCTCATTGGCAGCCCGGTGACCTGGTGCTCACCATGGGCTGCGGGAATATCAACCTGCTGAACGAGCAGATGCAGCTGCATGGAGATTCGTAAACGGGAAAGAGATGCTGGGGGAAACCGCTCTTTGGAAAACCTCATCCGGCCCTTCAGGCCACCATCCGGGCGCTACGGCCCCCTGTGAGGGGAAGGCTTAGAGCGATTTCCCCCAGACCCCCTTTACGAGAAAGCCGAAAGAAATCATTTTTCTCATTTACAATCGTATGGATTACCGTTATTCGGGGGGATACCATGGATACTTTCACGATTTGGGACCGGGACGTGGAAGAAGTCAACGGCGAGGGCATCCACTACCTGGGCGGCTTCATTGACTTTGCGGAGTGCGCGGCGCGGTTTCAAAAACTGCGGGGCGGCGACGGAACCTTCGTGGGGGAATGCCGCGACGGGGGAAGGCTGAAATACCTGCTTTTCTATTCGGAACGCATTTACACCCGCCTTGCCTTTGACAGCGAAGCTCCGATCAAATCCCTGTTTACCAAAAAGCCTTCCGACAAAGAGCGGCTCAGGGAAGTGAAGGAAAAGATTGAGGCGGCGGGTTACCGTCTGTCTCAGCTTGAATGAACGGAAACACTCGGCCGCAAGGCTTCCGCAATGCACGCGCTGAACGCCGCGGGAAGCAAAAAGCACTTTCTCTGGAAGGAGCATCACCATGGCATTGATCTGGACAATCGCCTGCTTCGCTCTGATGATCGTGATGTATCTGATCTACCAGTCGATCAAGTGGGGTTCGGAAGAACACAAATGGCAGGAATGGTTCTTCAAAGGCGCCGCGACGGCCATGTCGGCGCTGCTGGCGGGATACGGCTTTTTTTCCCGCCCGTCCTCCACCGCGCTTCTCATTTTGATTGGTTTGTGCGTTTGCGTCGCCGCCGACGTGATCCTGGACAGGCACTTCCTGGCGGGCACAGCGGCGTTTGCGCTGGGCCATATCTGTTATTGCGCGGCGATGGTGCTGCTTCAAAGGCCGGGTTGGCCCAGCCTGATCGTTTTTTTGCTGATGGCCGTCGGCGTTTTCGCGCTGTACCCGCAGATCAAAAAGCTGGAAAAGGACAAAAGCACGCTGCCGTATGTGGGCTACGCGCTGCTGATCAGCGCGATGTTCTCTCTTTCGATCGCGCAGAAGCCGCTGCTGATGCTGGGCGCGCTGCTGTTCGCCGGGTCGGACGTGATGCTTCTGTTCCGCATTGTGAAGAACATTCCATCCAAACGATATGATTACCTGTGCCTGGGCTGCTATTTCCTGGCCCAGTTTCTGATTGCCGCTTCCACTGTTTTTTGATGATCCGAAAAACGCAAAAGATCACAGAGAGGATAAATTCACCATGGATTCCATCACCACCACGCTGGATGCGGTTTGTCTGGCTTCCCAGCTGATTCTGGAAAACGGCGGTGAAACCTACCGCGCGGAGGAAACCGTGGAAAGAATGTGCCAGGGCCTGGGCATTCTCCGGGTGGACGTGCTGGCGCTGCCGACCGGCCTGATGCTGACCCTGACGCTGGAGGAGGACAGGACGATTTCCCGCATTGTGCGCGTTCACAGCCGTTCCATTGACCTGAACCGCATTGATGAGTGCAATGTGATTTCCCGCAAGGTCGCTTCCGGCAGCATGACGGCTGAGGAAGCGCTGAAAGCATTGCAGCAAATTAAGCGGCCGCAGACAGAAAAAAGGCCGCTTCTGATCGCGGCAAGCGCGGTATCGGCAGCCAGCTTTACCGTCATGCTGGGGGGAAGCTGGGCGGATTTCGGCGTTTCTTTTTTTTGCGGCGCATTGGTGCAGTGGGTGCTGACCCCGTTGGGAAAAATGAAGGTGCCGCCGCTGATTTCCAGCATGATCGCGGGCGCTTTGACCACGCTGCTGGCGCTGCTGGGCGCCCGTATGATTGCCGATGTGAATATCGAGCCGATCATCAGCGGGGCAATCATGCCGCTGCTGCCCGGCCTGGCGACCACCAACGCCATGCGTGATACCATCCGGGGCGACCTTGTGTCCGGCGGTGCGAGACTTGGCGAAGCCATTTTGTCTGTCATGATGCTGGCGGCCGGCATCGGCCTGATGCTGAGCATGTGGGGAGGGAGGCTTACATGAGCTGGTGGATTCAATTGATTGCCTGCGGCATTGCCGCGGCCAGCTTCTCCGTGCTGCTACATCAGCCCAGGAGCACCATCCTGGTCAGTTCCTTGGTGAGCATTCTGGGCTACAGCGTATTCCTGCTGCTGAAACAAAGCACCCTCGCTTATTTTTTAGCCAGCCTTCTGATCGGCATCTGCTGTGAACTGTCTGCGCGGCTGATGAAGCGGGTCGCCACGCTGTTTGTCACCGGGGCCATCGTTCCGCTGGTGCCCGGGGTCGGCCTGTACCGCACCATGCGCTTCATCGTGGACGGGGAATACAGCGATGCGGTGCGGACCGGCGCGGCCACGCTGCTGGGCATCTGCGGCATCGCCATGGCGATAACGATTTCATCCGTATTGTTTTCCGCGTTCTGGCATCGGAAGGCGAATCAGAGAGGCGCTTCATGCTGAAAGCGGAAAGCAGGGCCTTTATTGCCGCCAGGGAGCCGCTGCGGTTTGAAGCGCTGCTGGGGCAGTCTGAAAAGCTGACGGTGATCGGAAGCGGAAATGGGGAAGCGGTTCGGGATCAGATCCTGCGCCTGACGCCTGATTTTCTGCTGCTGGATGGTGTGCTGACGGGGCTGGACAGCCTGAACCTGCTGTGTCAGCTGAGCGCAGAAATGCCCGCGCCGCCCCGTGTGCTCTATCTTGGCCAGGAAAAGAAATGGCTGGAGCTTGCGCTGCAGAAGGGAGCCGACGCGGCAGCACTGTGGAATAGCCAGGAAAATGCGCTGCTGCAAGCCGCGGAGGAAACGGCGCTGACAGCCTTGCCAAAGCTTGCCGAGCCCTGGCAGCCGGAACGCGGGAGGATCGCGGAAAAATACACTGAGCTGCTGGGTATACCCGATGCGCTGAAGGGGAAAGATTATATCTGCCTGGCGCTCTCCATGCTGGTGTGCGCACCGCAGGTTGGCGCTTCCTACACCGGCAGGCTGTATCCTTTGATTGCTTCCATGTGCCGTACGTCACCCCGGGCAGTGGAAAGAGCCATACGGACAGCTGTCGAAAGCACCTGGCTGTCCGGCAATCTAAGCGCTATCCAATCTCTGTTCGGCTATGCTGTCGACGCGGAACGCGGCAAACCGACAAACGCGGAATTCCTCTCCATGCTGACGGGATACGCGCGGCGGGAACTGGCTGATCTGATGGCAGAAAGAACACTGAAAAAACAGGAAAATGGATAAAATGCCCTGAAAATGCCTGATTTGGCAATTTTCAGACACTTACATGACATTGCGTTCATTATCTGTATGTGGTATGATATAGCAGTGCTGAATCAGCACGGAAAAGTATGCGGCAAAAGACCGCGAATGAAAGGACTCGGCATCATGAAAAAGGTTATTTGCAAGGTTGAATATGATACAGACGCTTCTGAACTGATCCAGAAAAAAGTGTTTGGTTCCTTCGGCGATGCGGCCGGTTATGAAGAAGATCTGTACAAGACCCAGGACGGCAAGCTGTTCCTGTACGGCATCGGCGGCGCGGAATCTCCCTATGCGGAAGAAACCATCAAGCGCATCTCCGCCGCCAAGGCCGAAGAATGGCAGAAGGCCTGATAAAGCAACCAGCAAAAAAAGACGCGAGGATTGATCCCCGCGTCTTTTTCATTGCTATGCTATTCCACTTTCCTGACAAATTCTTTCATCACATACCCGTTCAGGTCATCTGTGCGGACAGTGAGCCAATCGCCGTCCTCATGCGTCACGATCAGCTCCTGACCATAGTAGAGCAGCCGAATCACATCGGACTGGGTGCTGGGCTGAGCGCGCATATTCAGGTAGGAGTTTTCGCCGATATTGGTAACCTTCACCCTGTATTCTTCCGGGCCTGGGGTAGATCTGACGGGCATGACCGTGGGCCGGGGTGTCGGCGTCGCGGCGGGGCCGGGGGTGGCAAGGAAGCGGGCGTCCAGCTTCGGCGCGAGCGAAGAAGTATAGGCCACGGTTTGCAGCTGCATCCCCGGGTAGTAAAACCGCAGAATCTGGTCGTACGTCCAGCGGTACAATCCGGCCATGCACTGGGCGCCGCGCTGGCTCATGCCCACGCCGTGGCCGAAGCGGCGGGACTCCAAATTGAAGGAGGCCGACGTTTCCTTGACGGTGATGAGTTCATTGCTGCCGGAATTGATGGACAGGTTCAGCGCCTGCTCCACTGTGGGAAACAGCTCGAGCGTAACGAGAATAGGCTCCGGCAGCACTTCGGGCGCCGTCCACTTTTCTCCCGGCACGGGGGAAGGCGCGGGCGTATCCGTCGGCAGCGGTGCGCTGTCCTCGATGACTGTGAAAATAGAGATTTCTTCCTCCTCGTCCAACGGCTCCGCCGCCGCCAGCTTCCTGGCCTGCACCGTCAGAAACAGCCGCAGCAGCGTCATGATCTGGGACGGTGAATCGTGGTATTTGGGCAGGGCGGTTTCCGCGTCCATGATCCCCACCACCTGAATCTGCTCCATGTCCCCGTCATAGCCTTTGCTTTCCAGCAGCTCGGACAGAGCGCTCAGGATCGGTTCTTTCAAAGCGCCTAAATCGTCGTTGCTTTTCAGCTCCTTGGGAAGCCGCGCGCGTTTGACTACGCTTTCAGGGTTTTGCAGGTCGTAGGGGTCCTCGGCCATGATCAGATAACCGGGATTGTCTTTCGCCCAAACGTGGGAGGCCAATTCTGTCTGCCCGCCATTGCTGGCGGAATAGTAGCAGTCCGCCATTTCTCCCTTGTAAAAGCCGCATTGGCCCGCGGTTTCCCGCACGGCGCGGGCGGCATTTTTGTTCTGCGCCTTTACGCCGTAATACGCCTGGTCGTTGGTGTTGTCCTCTACGTCATAATCTTTGGCGGATTTTGTCCGTTTCAGCGCGTAGGTTCGCGCGGCCACGGCCTGGGCTTTCAGGGCTTCCAGGGGAAACGAATCGCTCATTTCATAGGGCACCACGCCCAACAGATACTCCTCCACCGGCGCGTGCAGCACGGCCCGGATGCGTCCGTCCACGGCGGTCAGCTTCACGTCGCCGGGATGCAGTTCATACGCGCCATTGAAGCGAACGCCGTTTTCAAGGCCATCCTCCGCTTCATGGCGAACCAGCGTCAGCTGTTTGCCCAGCTTCACGGACATGCCTTCATAATAAACGTAAAGCTCGTTTTTCAGGCAGGCCACAGTCAGATGGCTGCCCCGCTGAAAGGCCAGGTCGCCCAGCGTGTAGCTGCCGTCCAGGGAAATTTCCACCTGGTCGGTCAATTTCAGCCGCGTCAGCAGCACGCGCACCACGCCGCTTGTCTTTTCCGCCGCCGCGTTCATGGAGATGGGCAGCAGCAGCAATACCGCTAAAAGCAGGGAGACGAATCGGATGCTTTTTTTCAAACGCACAGCTCCTTTCCCAGAGATGGATGATTCAATATATGTCGGCAAATGAACGGAATGCCCGTTTCAGACTGTAAAAATTCCAGGCTCCTTCTTCATTATTCTTTCCGCGTGAACGGCATTTATCCCATCCGTATATTATACGGAAAAATGTCGTAAACGCAAATGGCAAAGCAGCAAAAACCCCGCCTGTGTCAGCCGCACAAGCGGGGAAGGTTCCGGATCAGTTGATCTTGACGCAGTACATACTGGCGTTACTCTTGCTGCCAGTACCCACCACCAGATAGCCCTTGTACACCGCGGGGCTGCCCTGGATGGCGCCGCCAAGGTTCAAGGTGGATCTCACTTCGCCGGTTCTGCCGTAGAGCATGGTCAGATTTCCGCCCTCGTCGCCCTGGATAATCCAGGCTTCACCGCGCGCGTCATACACGGCTACGGGGGAGGAAATGGCCTCGTCCGTCAGCGCCTTTTCCCAAACCACCTGTCCGGAATTCTTATCCAGCGCAAGGATTTTGCTGCCGCCGCTCTCTACCTTGTTCACCGTAAAGATGACCAGGTTTTCAATGGCGTTCTGGCCGATCACCGGACTGGCCTTACAGCCGGAAAGCTGGTTCTTGTCAGCGGAGCACTTGATCTCATAGCGCCAGATTTCTTCTCCGGTCAGCGCATTCAAACGGCGAATGGTGACGGGATTTTTATTACCCAGGCGATTGTAGCAGGTATTGCCGATATACAGGTTCAAAGCTCCGCTTGCGTCAAAGTCCAGCGCGGGGGAGGCGTCAATGTTGTCGCCGCCGTCCACGGCCCAGACGGTCTTCATCGTGTCGGAATCCACACAGCGGACGATGCCGTAGGCATCGGTCATGTAGATGTATTTGTCATACATGGCCACGCTGCTTTCCACGCCCACAGACGCTTCCTTTTCGCTGCCGGACTTGGTGCGCAGGTATGTAATATCGGGCTTGATTTCAATGGATACCGCCGCGTCGGGATTGTCCGCGTTGGGATAGATGAATTTGCCGTTGAGATCGACCGTATACAGGAGGCCGTTTTCGCCGGCTGCGATCAGAGCGTCGGTGCCTTGATTGTCAAACAGGAACAGCGCGGTGCCGTCGAACGCACCGTTGGTATTGTACTGCACCTGGGTATCGCTCTTGCGGCCGTTGAGCAGGTAGGCTTCTTTTCCGGTGACCAGATTGAAGAGCCGCAGACCGATGGAACCGGTTTTGCCATTGGCAAGCTTGGAAATGCCCTGGCCAACCGCCATCAGGGGCCGGTCCCAGCTGTCCACGGAAACGCTGCCCTTCAAGGGATAGCCCACGTTGATGGCGTCGCGGGTGGGGCTGCCGTCCGTCAGATCCAGGAAATAGACTTTGCCGTCCTGCGCCCCAAAGATGACTTCGTTAAGCACCTTGCTCTTTTTATCTTCATACAGGTTCATGCCTTCGCGGACCTGCTGCGTCCAGTGGATGATAGCGGGCTGGCCCGTCCAGCCGACACCGTAGAGCGTGCCGTTATCCTCCGTGCGCAGAGAACCGAGGGGGACTTCCCACAGCACGGACATGGACTCTGTCTGCACATCCGCCGTACCGTAAGCGGCATTGCGGCGGAAATTGTCTCCCCGGAAGGTGGGAACGCCCAGCGGATAATGAGTGTACTGATCGGGATGCGGGGCGACATACCCCGTTTCTCGGCTGAAGGTGACGCTCTTTTTTCCGCGGTAGACTGTATCGGTGGATTTGAGGGAACCAACAGCATCGTTCGCTTCCAGGCGCGGCAGGGGAGTGATGGTAGGCGCAGGCGTCGGTCCCTGAGGCGGTGCTTCGGTTGGGACCGCAGTCGGTTCAGGCGCAGGCTCCTCCGTAGGCACCTCAGTCGGCACTTCCGTCCATTCTTCCACAGGTTCTTCCGTGGGCAGCGGTTCGGTGGCAGGCGCCCAGGTAACAACAGCCGAGAGGGCTTCCGGAATGTCCGTATAGACCGGGATGCTGTCCTCCACCGGGTCTGAGCTGTCGAAGGAAGAGAAGGCGGCCGGAATCTGCGTCGCGATGGGCACCTGCGTCGGCAGAGGCGTTTCCGTGGGAAGGGGTTCAGGAGCGGCAATCAGGAGGGAGACCTTTTGATCGGTTCTGACCCAATTATTGTCCTGACGAATCACGGCAAACACGTCTCCGGCATAGGGCATGTCGAAAATGACGTTGATATTCCAAATCTTGTTGGTTTCATTCGAACCGTTTACCAGGTTCACCGAGTCGGTAATATCGTTGCCGTCGGCGTCCTCAATGCGCACGCCGTCTACGGATTGGTTCGTGGTCAGGCTGAGCAGCAGGCGGGTATTGGTGGCCGCTGTGCTGCTGGCGGCCTGGAAGGAGATGACTTTTCCGGCTTCCTTGGCCTTTACCTGAACAAGACCGACAATAGCATTTTTGATGGGATTCAGCGGCCCGGCGTCCTGAATGAAATACAGAGCGACGCCGAACAGCAGCACCACGATTAGCGCGCCAACGATGATTTTCATCCAAGGGAAGGAGCGTTCCTCATCCTCATCGTCATAAGCATCGTCCAGCTCCGGCGTCCTGCGCATATACATCCGCTCATCCGGAACAGGCGCGCTTTGCTGCCTGCGCCTGGAACCGGAAGCGGCAGGGGAAGAATAGCCCTCGTTTTCCTCCGGCCAGCTGGAAGGCTGACGGCGCTGCCATTTGATTTCATCCGCCGGTTCATTTTCCGGGGGCAGCTGCCGGGCGGCGGTAACCGCCGGGGCTTCATAATTTCTTCCTGCTTCCTGGCGGTGGCGGTCGCTGCGGCGATGCCGCACTGCCGGCTGCTGGTTCAGATTGGGGTCTTGATAATTGCTCACAGGATAAATCCTCCCGTACATCATACAAAGTGCAAAAAAATCCATATATAGTATACCAGAAACGGCGCTGATACACAAGCAAAAAATCCGCCGCGGGAAATGTTTACAGAAAATTATTTGGAATACGTGATTTTTACTTGTTTTTTTGAGCTTTTCGCGGAATATATAATCTTTATAAAAAGCGCTTGACTATCCAACTGTTTTGCGCTATAATATACAAGCTTTCTTCGGAAAGTAAGTATGCGCCCGTAGCTCAGTTGGATAGAGTGTCAGACTCCGACTCTGAAGGCCATGCGTTCGAATCGCACCGGGCGTACCAAATCGAACCCCTTGAAAACCATGTGTTTTCAAGGGGTTCAGCTTTTTATCACTCATTTTCGGCAAGGCTGTTCGTATCAGATCTTTCCATGCTCTCGGAGAATCTTTTCCACCAGCGTAACGCACTCATATATCAGCGCGTCGCAATGGGGCTTTTTTTCGCCGCCCAATTCCCTGTTCCGCTGCAGCAGCGCCGCGCAGTCCAGCATGCCTTCGTGGTTTTCCCGCAGCGCCTGATAGTACGCCGCCGGATTGCCGATGCCAAACAAACCCAGCACCACCAGGCCGCCGGTGATGGCACCGCAGGCCGCGGCCCTTTTCAGCCCGCCGCCAAAGTTTGCGCAAATGCCCATGGCCTGCTCCTCGGTCAGCCCCGCGTCTGACGCAAAGGGCAGCACCACGCTTTGCCCGCAGTTATAATGGGGCGTGACGGCGGCCCGAAGTTCCTTCGCCCGGCTCAGATACTTGCTCACAGGCTCCGTCCTCTCTGCCCGTTTGGCAAACAGCCTTTCTTTCAGCAGCTCGTACCGTTCCTTTTTTTCCGTCTTGGCAAAATGAACGGCCCGTTTTTGCTCGGGGCAATCGGTATAATCCAGCTTTTCATCCCCGAATTGCTCGCTGGTGAGGTCGAACACGCAGCCGTCCACATTGTTGAAGCAATGAAAATTCCCGTCGCCCAGCGGCACGCCGTACACCTTTCCGCCGTAGAGATCCTGGATCAGGAAAGCTGTGATGGAGCACTGGCCCAGGGTTTTATTGTCCGGCGTCCAGTCTTTCCGCATCCGCGGCGCGCAAGTCTCCGGGCACCAGATTTCGGAAAGCAGGTCATAGTAATCGCAGGGGGTCAGGCCCAGGGCGTCCCGGACATGGGCTGTTTCCCAGCCGTAAAAACGATATTCTTTCATTCCCTATTCCTTTCTGGCGTCCCTTTGCTGGCGGCGATCTTCCTCCGCCGCAATAATAAACCAATCCTTTTTAATCATCAAAGGTGAATCGGTCAAACTGGATACCTGTGTTTTCACCGCACGCCCTGAATTCAAAATAAACGGCCCGTCTTCCGATCAACGCCGCCGTCAGGGGGACGGTGATTTCGTGCATGCCCGGCTGTATGTCCGCCCGGGCGATTTCTTTTCCCTGATAATCGTCAACCCGGAGGATGAGCGTGGCGTTTCCGCCGCTGGAAAGGATCACCGTTGCGGTTTTAGGGGAATTGGAGCCAAAACGCAGATACCGGAAGCCGACCGTCACGCCGTCGCTGATATTGCAAATCGGCGCGGAAACATCCGCCCGCCGCTCATAGACCGGGGCGATAAAGGCCTGATGGCCTTTGGGATGGTACAGATGGCAGGCATACCCGGCTGAAACCCATTGCCTTGCGTTCAGCCCCTCCATCTGCGGGCCCTGAGAGGTCATCTCCACCGGGCCGCAGGCAACGGGTTCCCTGGCCTGATAGACGATTTTGCCCAGGTAGATTTTTCCATCCTTTCCCTGCGCCGCGTCGATGGGCTCCAGCATCGCCTGGCGGGAGTATTCATTCTGGCCGGTATGCCGGTGATAGAAAATGTACCATTGGCCGTTGATCTGCATCACAGAGCCGTGGTTGTTTCCCCAGCGATAGGTCATCACGCCCTTTCCCGGCCCATCCGGCAGAATCTCGCCGCCATTGAAGCTGATGTCGCCGCCCGGCCGGTAGCCCTCCAGAGGGTAATCGCTCCATTTGTAGGACAGAAAACCGTTGTTGGGTCCGTCCACCCCCAGGGACGGAACGGGCTTCCCGGTTCTTTTGGAATAGATATATACATACTTGCCGAAAATCTTCCGGGGGCTGGACGCTTCAAAGAAGCCGTCCTCCACGCTGATGTGTTCCTTTTCCCCTTTGAACCATGGAAAATCGGCATCGCAATGGCCCATGGGATGCGGATGCAGCGTGCCGGGGCGAATGGTGGCCATGTCCTCCTCCAGCTCCGCGGCATAGCAGGCGCAAAAGCCCCAATAGGCGTATACGCGCCCATCGTCATCCACCAGCACGCCGGGATCGAAGCCCAGCTCCGTTTTGACCGGGTCGGTAAAAGGGCCCCAGGGCGTTTTGGACTTCGCCACCCGGATGACCGATCCCTTCTGCTCCGCCGCGTAAAGGTAGAAGGTATCTCCCTTCTGCACCACATCCGGGGCGTAAAGGATGCTGTGATCCGCCGCTTCGTAGCAGGTGCCATGGCAGGTCCAATCCGTCAGATTCTTTACCGGCGCGGACCAGACGACGTAATCCCGGCCGCAGTATTCCGTTTTTTCCGTATCATGGGAACCATAGAGATATACGCGTTCCTCTCCCTGATACGTGAACACCCTGGGTTCTCCGTCCGGAATATGTTCCCACAGAGGAAGATAGGGATTTCCGCCTTTTACAAACGTTTTTTCCATGGCTCTGTTTTCCTTTCTGTTACGGTAAGCTCAATGGGCGTTGGTTTATGGATGATACGATAGGGCTCCACGATTCTGCTGTCGCAGCATTTGCAGAACGCTGCGCCGTAGGCGCGGACGCGCTGATCGACAGCGCAGGAAACGTCTGCATACCTCAGGCTGTGTGTCCTGCTTCTGTCATGCATTCGCCGCTATGATCTCATTCAGCGCTGCATATTCATTTCCGAACTCTGTGCTTCCGTAAGACTTTGATAGCTTCAAGGGAGCGAAGTCACTAAAGTCCCAAAGCAAAGAACCCATTGGTGTATTCTGCAAAAAATCGTGAAATCCTGTTTATTTCGGCTTGCAAGAAAAGAGGAAATATGGTATATTCAAGAAAAAAGAAACAACGCGTGATGGCTGGACTTTATGGAAGAACCAGCGCAGATGAACCTTTCGGATGCGTACATACAAGCTGATTGAAATACTCAGCGTGTTTTCTCAAAACCATATGAAAACGATCATGGTGGAAAACATTCATTCCATTTCTTTTCCCGTATATAGTAAACGATAGCTGAAAAACTGTTGTCACCGTTAGACAAATCTGGACGGAGGAATCCCCGATGCAGAAAGAAGACAGACGTTACGCGGCGTATCTTTCCATTCTGCGGAACGAGCTGGTGCCCGCTATGGGCTGCACGGAACCGATCGCCGTGGCGTACGCTTCCGCCAAGGCGCGGGATGTGCTGGGCTGCATACCGGATACCATCGTGATCGGCTGTTCGGGCAGCATCATCAAAAATGTTAAAAGCGTGGTCGTGCCCAACACTGGCGGCATGAAGGGACTGGAATCCGCCGCCGCCGCGGGGGTGGTGGCCGGTAAAGCGGAAAAAATGCTGGAGGTGATCGCCGACGTGCAGCCGTCCCAGCTCCCTCTGATTCAGGATTACCTGAAACGGGCGGAGATCCGGGTGGAGCATCTGATGGTGGACCGGGTGTTTGAAATCCAAATCACGGTGGCCCATGGCGGCGACAGCGTGACCATCTGCGTGGAGGACACTCACACCGGGATTACCTGGATTCGGAAAAACGGTCAGCTGGTGTTTGAGCATTCGGCCAACCGCCCGGAGGAGGGCGACGACGATGACCGCTCCCTGCTGAATGTGGCAGACATCTGTGACTTTGCCAATTCCGTGGAGATCGGGGAGATACAAGACATTCTTTCCCGGCAGATCGACTTCAACATGGCCATTGCGGAGGAAGGAATCAGGCATCCGTATGGCGCTAACATCGGGAAAACCCTCCTCCTGTTCCACGGGAATGAGGAAGCGCCGGTGGAAATCAGGGCCAGGGCGCTGGCGGCCGCTGCGTCCGACGCCCGGATGAACGGGTGCAGCCTGCCTGTCATTATCAACTCTGGCAGCGGGAACCAGGGCATCACCGTGTCCGTGCCGGTGATCGTTTACGCGCGGGACATGCAGGCGCCGGAGGAGCGCCTCTACCGTGCGCTGGCGCTGTCCAATCTGATCGCCATCCAGCAAAAAAGCTATATCGGCACCCTGTCCGCTTTCTGCGGGGCAGTCTGCGCCGGGGTAGGCGCCGGAGCGGGAATCGCCTATCTCCAGGGAGAAGACTATGTCACCATCGCCCATACCGTCACGAACGCCCTGGCGATTCTTCCGGGCATGATCTGCGACGGCGCGAAGCCCTCCTGCGCGGCGAAGATCTCCCAGGCCGTGGAAGCGGGCATCTTCGGGTATCAAATGTACAAAAACGGTCAGCAGTTTTACGCCGGCGACGGCATCGTGGTCAAGGGTGTGGACGCCAATGTGGAAATGGTCGGCCGGCTCGGCCGTCAGGGCATGAAGGAAACCAATAACGAAATCGTGGATATGATGCTCGAAGAGCATCCGGCCAACTGAAAAAGCTGGCCGCACTTTATTTGGCGCTTGACAGCGGCCCGGAAATCGAATGACGGGAAAACCGGAGGATGATGTATGCAGGTAATAAGGCATCGCCGCCTGCAAAATGGCGTACAACTGCGCCGATCTGGCCCTGGCGGGCGTTTATGTGGACAGCGTTCACGGCATCAACGGCCGCACGCCGGAAGAAACTATGCAAAATATCGGCCTGATCGCCTCGCCCGGCATGACGCAGACGGAACAAACGATCGTTGACATCCAGCAGAGCAAAGGATATACTGAAAAAAAGAATGAAGGAGATACCGACATGAATAAACGAGAACGGGTAACCGCCGCCTTCAAAGGCCAGGAAACGGATCATGTGGCCGTGTGCATGTGGAAGCACGTGCCGCCTTCATACTGGGCCGACGACGACGCCTTCGCCGCCTATCAGGCCAAGTTTCTGCGCGACACGGACGTGGATTTCATGAAGCTGTCCGGCGACAAGTATTTCGGATGGCCCGCGCCGATCCTCAAGGAAATCGAAAACCCCGCCAACCTGTACCAGATGAAGCCCCTGGGGCCCAATCACCCCTATATCCGGGGCCAGATCGAGCGGACAAAAAAGTGGTGAAGGCCCTGGAAAACGAATGCCCGGCGATTTACCTGATCTTTGCGCCGCTGTCCTATATCCGCCTGCAAATCGGGTATCCCAAAATGATGAGGTTCATCCGGGAAAACCCGGAAGCCATGAAGTACGCCTGCCGCACCGTGGCGGAGGATGTGAAGCTGCTGGCGCAGGGCATCATTCAGGAATCCGGGGCGGACGGCATCTTTTTCAGCGCCCAGTGCGGAGAAATCAACCGGTTCACCGCGGAGGAGTACGCGAATTGGGTGGCCCCCAGCGACAGAATGGTGCTGGACTATGCCAACACCCTGAGCGATATGAACGCCATCCACTTCTGCGCCTGGGAAGAAGTGCCCAACCGCCTTTCCGTTTGGAAGGACTACAAGGCTCCCGTCGTCAGCTGGTCAAGGTTTTTTGACATCATGGACATTCATGAAGCGAAAAAGCATTTCGGCTGCACCGTGTGGGGCGGCTTTGACAACCGGCCCGGCAGCTTCCTGTACACGGCGGACAGAGCGGCCATCGAACGGGAAGTGGAAGCCCTGATCGCCCAGGGCGGAAAAAGCGGATATATCCTGGGTTCCGATTGCAGCATCCACGACGAGCTGCCCGAAGAAAAAATCCGCTGGGTCGTGGAGAAGGCCCGCGCCCTTTGAACGAAACAGAAAGCTTGAACAGGAAAAAGCCGCGTCTATCCTCAGACGCGGCTTTTTCAGCGCTTTATTCTTTCCCTTTCACCATGGTCAGGGCGATGCGCTTTTTCTTTTCATCCACGCTGACCACCCAGACCTTCACGATGTCGCCCACCTTGACGACCTCGGAGGGGTGCCGGATAAAGCGGTCAGCCATGCGGGAGATGTGCACCAGGCCGTCCTGATGCACGCCGATGTCCACGAACGCGCCGAAGTCGATCACGTTGCGCACGGTGCCGGTCAGTTCCATACCGGGGGCCAGGTCCTTCATGTCCAGCACGTCGGTGCGCAGCACGGGCTTGGGCAGCTCGTCGCGGGGGTCACGGCCCGGCTTTTGCAGTTCGGACAGAATATCGTTCAGGGTCGGCAGGCCGATGTCCAGCTCGTTGGCTAATTTTTCGACGCCGTATTCCTTCGCTTTCAGGGCGATGCCGGGCAGGCCGCCGTTTTTCACGTCCTTGGCCTCATAGCCCAGGGTGGACAGCACCGCTTTGGCAGCGTCGTAGCTTTCGGGGTGAACGGCGGTGGCGTCCAGGGGGTTCTTGCTGTCCATCACCCGCAGGAAGCCCGCGCACTGCTCAAAGGCTTTCGGCCCCAGCTTGGGCACTTTTTTCAGGGCAGCGCGGGAGGGGATGCCGTTTTCTTCGCGGTAAGCCACGATGTTTTTCGCCAGCGCCGGGCCGATGCCTGCCACGTGGGACAGCAGCTCAGCGGAGGCGGTGGAGACCTCCACGCCCACCAGGTTCACGCACTGCTCCACCACGCCGTCCAGGGCGGCGGTCAATTCGTTCTGTTTCAGATCGTGCTGGTACTGGCCCACGCCGATGGCCTTGGGGTCGATTTTCACCAGCTCGGCCAGGGGGTCCTGCATGCGCCGGGCGATGGACACGGCGCTGCGCTGGGTCACGTCGAAATCCGGGAATTCGGCGGCGGCCAGCTTGCTGGCGGAGTAGACGGAGGCGCCGGCCTCGCTGACGATGACATAGGCCACGCCGGGCAGATCGGGCAGCAGGGAGGCGATGAACTGCTCGCTTTCCCGGCTGGCGGTGCCGTTGCCGATGGCGATGGCGGTGATGCCGTACTTCTTTACGAACCCTTTGATCAGCTTCGCAGCGGCGGCCTTGCCCGCTTCCGCCCCGGGTAGGGTGAAGTGGCCCACGCCGGTATCCAGTACCTTGCCGTTTTCGTCGATCACGGCCAGCTTGCAGCCCGTGCGGAAGCCCGGGTCAACGCCCAGGGTCACCTTGCCCTTGATGGGCGGCTGCAAAAGCAATTGATGCAGGTTCTGGGAAAACACCTTGATGGCCTGCTCGTTGGCCCGGTCGGTCAGTTCGTTTCGGATCTCCCGCTCCATGGAGGGAAACAGCAGCCTTTCCCAGGCATCCTCGCAGGCTTCTTCTACCTGCTTGGAGGCCTCGGAGCCGGGCCGCACGAAGGCGTTCTTCACGCTCAGCAGGCACTTGCCTTCCGGCGGGGTCAGGGTGACTTTCAGGAATTCTTCCCGCTCGCCCCGGTTGATAGCCAGGATGCGGTGGGCCGCCATTTTGGGCACGGGTTCCTTGTAGTCGTAGTACATGGAATACACGCTGTCCTCCTCCTTGGCGGCCTTGGTTTCGATCACGCCTTCCCGCAGCAGCGTTTCGCGGATCTCCTTGCGCACCGCCGCATCGTCGCTGACCTGCTCGGCCAGAATGTCCCGGGCTCCGGCCAGGGCGGCTTCGGCGTCGGGCACTTCCTTTTCTTCGTTGACGTACTTGGCGGCTTCGGCGTATACGTCGCCTTTGGGCAATTGCAGCAGCAGCCACAGGGCCAGGGGCTCCAGTCCCCGTTCCTTGGCGATGGTGGCGCGGGTGCGGCGCTTGGGCCGGAAGGGACGGTACAGGTCTTCCAGCTCGGCCAGGGTCTTGGCGGCGGCAAGCTGTGCTTTCAGTTCATCCGTCAGCACGCCCATTTCCGTCAGCGTAGCTTCGATTTCCTGACGGCGCTTTTCCAGGTTCCGCAGGTATTCCAAACGCTCCGCCAATTCGCGCAGCAGCTGGTCGTCCATGGAGCCGGTACGCTCCTTCCTGTACCGGGCGATAAAGGGAATGGTGTTGCCCGCGTCCAGCATTTCGATCACGGCCTGCACGTGCTCGGGCCTTAATGAAAACTCTTTTGCCAAAATGGATACAAAGTCCATACAAATCCTCCTTGCGTTTGTTTCCGCAAACGCGGCAGGGTTTATTATACGGGAAAAGCGGGAGAAACGCAAGAAAAAAACTCCCCGCCGACAGCGGGGAGAAAGAGAAGATGCTTACTTTGCCATGGCCTGGGTCAGCTCCCAGCCCCAGTTGATTTCCTTCTGATGGCTGACGGCGTAGGGCCCAGTCTGCTCGGCCTCGCTCATGACGCGGGGGAAGTGGAGGCAGATATGGCCTTCCAGGTTGTTGTTCGGGGTATGGTCCACCTCGTGGCCGTGGCTGTGGATGGAGCCGATGTACACCTGTCCGTCCGGGAAGCAGACCCACACGTACTTGGGCGTCCAGTCGTTTACGCCCACCACCTGGTTCAGGATGGCGGTATCGGCGGCCGTAGGCGTTTCACTGTCGGCATGCTTGCCGAAGGAGAACATGTGCAGGTTGAAGTGCAGGCCGGAGTCGGGGTCATAGAGCACTACATCGGGCATCTTCTTGGCGATGGCGCGGATGGTGGTATACCAGTTGGCGTACTGCACCTGAGAAGCGGAGGGCGCCGTGAACACGGAGGAAGAAACGCTTGTACTGCTCGTGGTCTGCTGGGCTGCGGTATTGCCGCCGATCAGCAGCGTGCCGCTGGCGGAAATGGCGTTTTCGGAATTGAGGCGGTTCAGGGTCATGGCCCCGGCCACACCGTCAGCGGTCAGGCCGTTTTTCTTCTGGAACGCGACCACCGCGTTGTAGGTGGAAATGCCATAGATGCCGTCGGCGCTGGTCAGGTAGCCCAATGCCATCAGGCGCGCCTGCATGGCGCGTACTTCATTGCCTCTGTCGCCTTTTTTCAGCAGTGTTGCCTGGACGGCCGCGGTATTTGCGGCGGGCGCGGTGGTAGGCTTAACGGTGGCGGCGGCGGTGCTGGCGCTGCCGTACAGCTTTTGCAGTGTTTTTTCACCCGCCACGCCGTCGGCGGTCAGGCCGTTGCGGCGCTGGTATTCCTTCACCGCGGAGGCGGTGGAGCTGCCGTAATCGCCGTCGATCGCGCCAGTGTAGTAACCCAGCTCCTTGAGCTTGGTTTGCAGGGCTTTGACCAGATCGCCCTTGCTGCCGGTTTTGAGGGTTTGCAGGGAAGGGGCGGTGGACAGGACGATGGGGGCCGGGGTGCCGGGCATGGGGGTTTCCGTCGGGGCGGGAGTGGCGATGGATACGGCGAAATCGGAGTACAGCGCCTGCTGTGTGGTCAAACCGGCCACGCCGTCCTGGGTGAGGCCGCTCTTTTTCTGGAAGTCCTTTACGGCGGCGGCTACCGCGTCGCTGTACACACCGTCGGCCAGGCCGGTATAGTAGCCCAGTTCCTTCAGGCGGTTTTGCAGGCGGGTGACCTCGGGGCTCTTGGTTCCCTTGCGCATCACCAGAATGTTATCCGCCGTCATTTCGGTCACGGCAGGTACGGGGGACGCGGTCACCGTCACGGTCAGGGACGTGGTACTGTCGGTCAGCAGGTACAGCAGACGCAGGGTTTTGGCCCCCGCCTTGCCGTCCTGGGTCAGTTTGTGAGTTTCCTGGAATTTCTTCACCGCGTTCGCCGTGGCGGTGCCGTAGGTGCCGGTGATTTCTCCGGTATACATCCCCAGCTTTTGCAGCCGCTGCTGCAAATCCACCACCTGCTCGCCCATCTGGCCGTTGTGCAGTTCGCTCACCTCGCGGTTGGGCAGGGTGTTCACGGTGACCTTCTTGCCCTTGCTGTTGACGGGCTTGCCCTCGAAAATCAGCTTGAGCACCTCGGGGGCGGCGATGCCGTCCTGACGGATATTGTTCGCTTTCTGGAAGGCTTTCAGGGCGGCGGCGGTGGCGGCGTCAAAGGCGCCGTTGGCGGTCTGGCTCAGGAAGCCCAGCTCTTTCAGCGCGCTTTGGAGCACGGTCACGTCCTTGCCGGTGTCGCCGGTTTGCAGATAAGGATAATTCTTCTGCGCGTCGGCGTCCGTTTTCAGGGCTTTGCCGGGCGCGTACTGGGGCGGCACATAGGCGTATTCGCTCACGATGTAGCCCGTGGTGCCTTTATAGGTGATTTTCAAGAAATCCCCCGAAATGCTCAGCACTGCGATTTCCGCGCCCTTGGGCACGGTGGTGATGCGCTGGGCGGCGGTGGAAGCGGATTTGCGCAGGTTCACGGAAGCGGTGGTATAGGTGGAGAAGGGGAAGGTGGCCGCCGTGCTGGCGGGAACCGCGGTGGGAATGGGCGTGGGCGTCGCGGCGGTTTTGACCGTCTTGGCGGGCAGCGCCTGGTCGGAATACAGCAGGGCCAGGGTAATGACATCGGCGGTATTGGACTGGCGCAGGTCGTTCTTTTTCTGGAACGCCTTGATGGCGGAAACGGTGCCGCTGCCGGCGACACCGTCCGCCGCGCCGGTATAATAGCCCAGCTCTTTCAGCCGGAGCTGCAGCTTTACGACCGCCGGGCCCATGCTGTCCTTTTTGATCTCAGCGCCGGGGACGGTGGAAACGGTTTTGACCTGAGTAGCCTTGCCCCTGCTGTTCTTGGGCTTGCCCTCGTACAGCAGGGCCTGGGTGGCCGCGTCGGCGCTGCCGGTCTGGCTGAGGCCGTTCTTCGCCTGAAAGGCGGTCACGGCGCTGCGGGTACCGGAGCCGAATTCGCCGTCGGCTTTGCCGCTGTAAAAGCCCAGTTCTTTCAGCGCGCTTTGCAGGGCCACCACCGCCTCGCCCTTGCTGCCGGAATACAGCACCTCATAGGACGACGCGCCCGCCGTTTCCGGCACGGGTGTAATGGCGGGCAGGCTGATGCCGCTGTCCACCACGCGGAAATATTGCTTGAGAGCATAACCTTGTCTGCCCTCGTAGGTAACAACATAATAATTTCCGCTTTCTCCGGTGATGAGGGCCATATCCCCGGAAGGAATGGTGACCAGTACCGTGGCGGAAGCGGAGGGCTGCTGCCGCACGTTCAGGTTGGTGGTGGCGTAGCCCGACAGGGGAAAGGTCTCCGCCATGGCGGGCAGCACGCTCAGGCAGCATATCAGTGCCAGCAGCAGGGCTGCAGCACGGCGCAAAAATACTGTACGCATTGTTCATCCTCCACACGTCAGTGTATCCATTCATCCTGGATTTGCAGGATAAATGTCCCTCGTGCATACAAGGAACCAAGTCTATTTTATTTCATTTCTGTAACGATGTCAAGCTATTTATTTCATAAATACGTAATATTTACAATCAATTATTACAAAATTTTGTCAATTCAGGAGGGACCAAAATTTCCCTGTCTGGGTATTGACTTTTCAAGCGCTTTCATTATAAGATGGAAACAGGATACGACAAAAAGAATCCATTAATTGTGTTATGGCAAAGGAGGATTTTTTATGAGCAAAGCCAAGGTTTATTTTTCAGATTTCCGCACCCGCCTGGGCGTGAGCCAGGGCGTGAAGCTGCAGCGGCTGATCAAAAAAGCGGGCATCGGCGACATTGACTTTGACGGCAAGTTTGTGGCCATCAAGATGCATTTTGGCGAACTGGGCAACTTCGCTTTCCTGCGGCCCAACTATGTGAAGGCCGTGGCGGACGTGATCAAGGAGCTGGGCGGCAAGCCTTTCCTCACCGACTGCAACACCCTCTATCCCGGCAGCCGTAAAAACGCGGTGGATCATTTGCTGAACGCTGAAATCAACGGTTTCAACAGCGTTACCACCGGCTGCCACGTCATCATCGCCGACGGCCTGCGGGGCACGGACGATATCGAAGTGCCGGTGCAAAACGGAGAATACTGCAAGACCGCCCTCATCGGCCGGGCCATCATGGACGCCGACGTGGTCATTTCCCTCAGCCATTTCAAAGGCCATGAAGCCACTGGCTTCGGCGGGGCGATCAAGAATCTGGGCATGGGCTGCGGCAGCCGCGCGGGCAAGATGAACCAGCACAACGACGGCACCCCTGAAGTGGATCAGGACGCCTGCCGGGGCTGCGGCCGGTGCGCCAAGGAGTGCGGCAGCGACGCCATCTCCTACGGCGCGGATCACAAGGCATATATCGACCCCGCGATCTGCAAGGGTTGCGGCCGCTGTATCGGCGCCTGCGCTTTTGACGCCATCGCCAACATGAACGACAGCGCCGGGGACATGCTCTGCCGCAAAATGGCGGAGTACACCCAGGCCGTGGTCTATGGCCGCCCCTGCTTCCACATCAGCCTGATCATGGACGTGTCGCCCAACTGCGACTGTCACGGTGAAAACGACGCACCCATCCTGCCCAATATCGGGATGCTGGCCTCCTTCGACCCCGTGGCGCTGGATCAGGCTTGCGTTGATCTGTGCCAGCAAGCCACGCCTTTCCGCAACAGCCAGCTGGGCGACAATTTGGCCAAGCCCGACTGGCACCACTACCACGATCACTTCAAGGACAGCAACCCCAACGTACACTGGAAGGAAACCCTCGCCCACGGCGAAAAGATCGGCCTGGGAACGCGGGAATACGACTTGATCGTGGTGAAGTAAAAGGGATTGACTTTTCCCTTTCCCGAGCATATAATAACAGGGAGCGAAGAACGGGAAAAACGTTCGCGGAACAGGACGGCAAGAGAGAGCGCGTCATCGGCTGAAAGCGCGTTCACGTCCAGGCGGACAGTGCGCCCGGGAGCTGAGCGGAAGAAAGAGAGTATTCTGCTCCGTATGCGCCGCGTTAAGGCGAAGCCATGAAATAAGAGTGGATTGTTAGCGGCGCGCCGTTCTCTGATGGGAACGGCGCGCTTTTCGTCAGAGGGGGAAAAGCCTATGTTCGACACCCTGAAGCGCGACCTGGACGCGGTGATCAAGCGCGACCCGGCGGTGCATTCCAAGGCTGAGGTGTTCTTCTGTTATCCGGGCTTCAAAGCCCTGCGCAGCCATCGCCGGGCGCACAGGGCATATCTGAAAGGTCATTTCTTTCTGGCCCGGCTGATCAACTTTCATTCCTACAAGCGCACCGGCATCGACATTCACCCCGGCGCGACCATCGGCAGCGGCGTGTTCATCGACCACGGCACCGGCGTGGTGATCGGCGAAACCGCCGAGGTGGGCGACGACGTGACCATTTACCAAGGCGCGACCCTTGGCGGCACCGGCAAGGACACTGGCAAACGCCATCCCACCATCGGCAAGGGCGTCACCGTCGGCGCCGGGGCGAAGGTGCTGGGGCCGATCACCATCGGGGACTATGTGAAGATCGGCGCGGGGGCCATCGTGCTGAAGGACGTGCCTTCCCACTGTACCGTGGTCGGCAACCCCGGCCGCATCGTGCGCGGCCCCGCCACGAGAAACGAAATTGACCTGAACCACGGCGACCTGCCCGACCCGATGCTGGAAAAGGTGCGCGCCATCGAAGGCAAGCTGGAACAGCTGGAACTGGAAACCGAAGGCGGGCAGCATGACTGCGAGCACTGCGAATTGCAGGACTGCCCGGGACGTGAAAACAAGAGTACAAAATAAATGGAGGAAAACACAATGCAGATTTACAACAGCGCTACTCGGAAAAAGGAAGAATTCGTCCCGCTTCATGAAGGCAAGGTGGGCATTTACGCCTGCGGCCCCACGGTGTACGATTATTTCCACATCGGCAACGCCCGTCCCTTCATCACCTTCGACGTGCTGCGGCGGTACTTTGAGCACCGGGGGTACGAAGTGACCTTCGTGCAGAACTTCACCGACATCGACGACAAGATGATCAAGCGCGCCAACAAGGAAGGCATCACGGTGAAGGAGCTGGGCGACCGGTTCATCCAGGAATATTATCAGGACGCCAAGTCCCTGGGCATCCGCCCCGCCACGGTGCATCCCCGAGCCACGGAGCACATCGGCGAAATCATCCATTTGGTAAAGACACTGGAGGACAAGGGCTACGCCTACGAGGTGGATGGCGACGTGTACTTCGACACCAAGAAGGACATGGGCTACGGCAAGCTGTCCGGCCAGAACCTGGACGACCTGGAAGCCGGCGCCCGCATCGACGTAGACGAGGTGAAAAAGAACCCCGCCGACTTCGCCCTCTGGAAGGCCCAAAAACCCAACGAGCCCGCCTGGAATTCTCCCTGGGGCATGGGCCGTCCCGGCTGGCACATCGAATGCTCCGCCATGAGCATGAAATACCTGGGCGAAACCTTCGACATTCACTGCGGCGGCAAGGACCTGCTTTTCCCCCACCACGAAAACGAAGTGGCCCAGAGCGAATGCGCCACCGGCAAGCCCTTTGCCCGGTACTGGATGCACAACGGCTTCATCAACATCGACAACGAAAAGATGAGCAAGTCCCTGGGCAACTTCTTCACTGTGCGGGACATCGTGAAGGAATACGACCCCGAGGACATCCGTATGTTCATGCTCTCCGCCCACTACCGCAGCCCCATCAATTTCAGCCGGGACATGGTGGCCCAGGCTCACGCCTCCCTGCAGCGGCTGTACACCGCCCGGGAAAACCTGCTGTTCCTCAAAAAGAACGCGCCGGACAAAGCCCTGACCGCCGACGAGGAAGCGCTGCTTTCCCGCGTCAGGGAATACGCCGACCGCTTCGACGCCGCCATGGACGACGACCTGAACACCGCCGACGCCCTGGGCGCGATCTTTGAAATCGTGAAGGACGCCAACGTAAGTCTGAACCAGCAGAGCGGCAAAGCCGCCGTGGAGGGTGTGCTCAAGACGCTGCTGGAGTTGACCGGAGTGCTGGGCCTGCTCATGAAGGAAGCGGAAGAAGGGCTTCCCCCTGAAATTCAGCAGATGGCCGACGAGCGCGCCCAGGCCCGTAAGGAAAAGAACTGGAAGCGCAGCGACGAGCTCCGCGACGCCCTGGCCGCCGCGGGCTACATCGTGAAGGATACCCCCCAGGGGCAGAATATTACCAAGGTATAATCATTCAATCTTTTGGCATGGCGAATCGTCTCTTTGACTGGTTGCCATGCCGCTTTCATTTCTTGATTCGTCGTTCATAGTGTTTTATAATATACGCAGAAAAACAAGGAGGAAAAAACATGTGTACGCAGAAGCAGGCCATAGAAATCCTCGGCGAAGTATATCGCCAGTGCGGAAGCCGTTTTGACTGTCCGATTGACGACGCCTATCTGTATGGCTCCTTTGCCCGCGGGGATGCTCACAAGGATTCAGACGTGGACATCCTGCTGACCGTTTCCTCCAATGATCTTGCTCCTTTGCGGAAGATTGCTGCGGACGTGACAAGCAGGCTGAGCCTGAAGCATGATGTGACCGTTTCCGTTTCCATCAAACCAAGTGACCAGTTCAAACGATATGGGGCTTCCGTTCCATACTATCAAAACGTCATCCGGGAGGGGATTCGATATGGACAATGACGCGCTGAATGAATTGTCTCAGGCCCGTTTTGACCACGCCATGGAATGCCTGCAAGCGGCAAAACGCCTGCTGGAAGCCGGGAATACAAAAAGCGCGGCGAACCGGGCATATTACGCGGTATTTCACGCCATGCGGGCTGTGCTCGCTTATGATGGGATCGACATGAAGCATCATTCAGGCATCATAAGCAGCTTCCGCAGGCTGTATATCAAAACGGGCGTGTTTGACGCGGGATTGTCCAGAATCATTTCGGAGCTGTTTGATCTGCGCACTGGCAGCGATTATGATGACTTTTTCGTTGTGTCAGAGGAAGAAGTGTCGGAGCAAGTTGAGAATGCCGCGCTCTTTTTATCAGAGATAAAAAAATATTTGGAAACAAAATGGATATAAGAAAACGCTCGTGTAGGGGAAAGACGCCGTAGTTCTACCATTGCTTTTCCGCGCATAGGATTCCGTGAAATGGTTCAGCGTGAAGGAGGCGGAAGAATGGCGCAGGAGAGCGTACAGGGCGCGCGGCCCTTCTATCGGGATATTGCGGAGAGAACTCAGGGAGATTTGTATATCGGCGTGGTGGGGCCGGTTCGGACGGGCAAGAGCACCTTTATCGCCAATTTTATGGAACAGATGGTGCTGCCTTTTATGGCGGACAGCCCCCGCCGCGAGAGGCTTACGGATGAGCTGCCCCAGTCCGGGTCGGGCAAGACCATCATGACCACACAGCCGAAATTCGTGCCGGGGGAGGGGGCGGCGGAAATCCGGCTGGACCCCCGCACTGCCGTGCGCGTGCGGATGGTGGATTCGGTGGGGTATCTGATTCCCGGAGCTTTGGGCACCCAGGAGGGCGAGGCTGCCCGCATGGTGTCCACCCCCTGGGCGGAGGAGGACTTGCCTTTTGAGGAAGCGGCGGCGCTGGGCACCCAGAAGGTGATAGCCGACCATGCCACGGTCGGCGTGGTGGTGACCACCGACGGCACCGTAGCCGAGCTGCCCCGCTCCAATTATGTACCCGCGGAGGAACAGGTGATCCGGCAGCTCAAGGCGCTGCAAAAGCCCTTCGCCGTGGTGCTGAATTCCGCGCACCCGGAAAGCGGGGAAGCGAAAGCCCTGCGGGCGTCGCTGGAAAGCAAGTACGACGTGCCGGTGACGCTGCTCAATATAAAGGAAATGCAGGCCGAGGACGCCCAGCAGCTTTTGTCCCGGCTGCTGCTGGAATTCCCGCTGCGGGAGGTGCGCTTCGCGGTGCCCAGTTGGATGGGCGCTTTGGAGGAAAGCCACTGGCTGCCCGCCCATGCCCTGGAAATCATCCGCAATCTGGGCGAAACGCTCCATAAGGTGCGGGACAAGGAGGAAATTGCCGCCGCGTTCCAGGGCTCGGATTACCTGCTCACGCCCCGGGAAACGGAGGTCGATCTGGGGGAAGGCGCGGTGCTGTTCGATCTGCCGGTGAAGGAAGGGCTGTTCAACCAAATCCTCAGCGAGCAGTGCGGCGAAACCATCACCGGGGACGCACATCTGCTGTCCTTGATGAAGGAACTGGTCGCCGCCAAGCGGGAATACGACCGGGTGGCTGGCGCTTTAAAGGCGGTGCAGCAGACGGGCTATGGCCTGGTGACGCCCGCCATGAGCGAAATCCAATTGCAGCCGCCGGAGCTGATGCGCCAGGGCAGCCGGTACGGCGTGCGCCTGAAAGCTTCCGCGCCGACGCTGCATCTTATCCGCAGCGACATCGAAACGGAAATCGCCCCCGTTCTGGGCACCCAGGAGCAGAGCGAAGCCTTTGTGGAAACCCTGAACGAGCAGTACGAAAAAGACCCGCCCAGCCTGTGGGAAACCAACTTCTTCGGCAAGTCCCTGAAAGAACTGATTCAGGAGGGCGTCAGCGCCAAGCTGAATCGCCTGCCCATCGAAACCCAGGAAAAGGTGCAGTCCGCTCTGACCAAAATGCTCAACGAAGGCGAAGGCGGCATGATCACGATTTTGCTGTGAAACGGGTGATTCTGTGAACAGAAAAAAGAAGCGCCGCGACGCTTCTTTTTTCATTTTCTTTCTTGTATTCTCATTTCGTTTATGATAAAATATGCAAGGAATAAGATGAATCGTTGCCAGTTCATACATCGAGCCAAAGCGCGGACGCGCTTGGAAATAAACTAAAAGAGGTGCTTGTATGAAGAAATTGTTTGCTGTGGCATTGGCGCTTATACTGGCGCTGTCCCTGCTTCCCGCGGCGGTTGCGGAAGAAAACGTGCTTCGCTACGGCGTGGACGCCGACGCGGCGGGCGGCTTTGACCCTCATACCATTTCCGCCGTGGCCTCCATGCGTATGATCGCGCAGATGTACAACACCCTGGTGGACGTGGATGAAAACCTGAACGTCGTTCCCGAGCTGGCCACTAGCTGGGAGCAGCCCGACGACGTGACCTACATTTTCCACCTGGCCGAAAACGTGACCTTCCACAGCGGCCGCAAGATGACCGCCGAGGACGTGAAATACTCCTTCGAGCGCATCCTTGACCCCAATGTGGGTGCGCTGGGCAACTCCAGCAGCTATGCGGGCGACATCGACACCGTGGAAGTGATTGACGATTCCACTGTGAAGATCACGCTCAAAAACATCAACGCGCCTTTCCTGGCGAACCTCTCCTCCTCCTACTGCTCCATCGTGGACAAGGACGTGGTGGAAGCCAATGAAGGCAGCCTGCTGCTGGTGGACGGCGGCACCGGCCCCTACACCCTGGGCGAATGGGTGCCGGACAACAGCATCACTGTGAAAGCCTTCCCGGAGTACTTTGATGAAGCGGGGAAAGCTACCTTTGACGCCATCGAATTCTATGTGCTCACCGACGCTTCCGCCCGTCTGGCCGCCCTGCGCACCGGCGCGGTGGACCTGATCGTGGCCGACACCGCCATGCTGGACCTGGTGGAAAACGACGCCAACATCCAGACTGTTTCCTATCAGAGCCGCAACTACACCGGCCTGTTCCTGAACCCCAACCGCGCGCCCTTTGACAATGAAAAGGTGCGTCAGGCCATCAACCTGGCCCTGAACCGCGAGGAGATCATTGACTTCGCTTTCAACGGCAAGGCGCTGGTGTCCGGCTTCGTGCCCGCCTCCCTGGGCCACTGGGCCGTGGACGTGGCTGAAAACGAATACTACACCCAGAACATTGAAAAGGCCAAGACCCTGCTGGCGGAAGCCGGCTATCCCAACGGCTTTGAAACCAACATCATCGTGGGCCTGCTGGACAGCATCCGGGACACCGGCCTGGTGGTGGAGCAGCAGCTGGCCGAAATCGGCATCAAGGTGAACGTGCAAGACGTGGAACGCGGCCAGTATCTGGACGCCTGGAACGGCCATGACTTTGACATCATGGTGTGCCAGAACGGCGCGGGCAGCGATCCCAGCCGCGCGGTGGGCTTCTTCTTCAAGACCGGCTCCTCCGCCAACATCCAGGATTATTCCAACGCCCGCGTGGACGAGCTGTGCGAACTGGCCCAGTCCACCACCGACACCGCCAAGCGCGAAGAATACTACAAGGAAGCCACCAACATCATCCTGAACGATTGCGTGGTGGCCATCGTGGCCAGCCCCCAGGAATACTTCCTGGCCTCCACCGCCCTGCAGGGATTCGCTCCCAACGCTTCCAACGCCAATAACTTCTCCGGCGTGACCCTGAACAAGTAAATTAACAAACCTTACGCAGGCAGGTGCGCTATGCTTGGCGCGCCTGCCTGATTTTCCCTTTGTAACTTTCAGATGTTTTATTAAAGGGCACTTTAATTCACTAAGTGAAACGAAGCAGGGGCCTGTGCGGCCCCCGTACCCCTGCACCAGGGGACTTCGCCCCCTGGACCCATTTAGTGGATACTGCTTGACTGATCGAATCAAG
>CADCJO010000002.1 GCA_902801765.1 uncultured Eubacteriales bacterium | reverse complement strand
GGAGGAAGGCGTAGCAGCGCTACGTTGACCGGAACGAAGCAACGCCATGGCGTAAAAGACACCCAAAGATGATATAGTTTTAGATTGAGTTTAGTATTAGTCCACTTTGCACGTCCACTGATGGGTGTCCGGCGCTTTGCCCCACTGAATATCGGTGAGGGTGTCATACAGCTTCTGGCTCAGCTTGCCGATGCCGCCGTCCGCCACGGTGAAGGAAGTGCCGTTGATGCGCAGCTCGCCGATGGGCGAAATGACCGCCGCGGTGCCGCAGCCCCAGGCTTCTTTCAGCGTGCCGTCCTGCATGGCCTTTTCCAGCTCGTCCACGCTCAGCAGCCGTTCTTCCACCTTGCAGCCCATTTCTTTCAGCAGCTCGATGCAGCTCTTGCGGGTGATGCCGGGCAGGATGGAGCCGGTCAGCTTGGGGGTCACGACGGTATCGTTGATGAGGAACATGACGTTCATGGCGCCCACTTCCTCGATGTATTTGCGTTCCACACCGTCCAGCCACAGCACCTGGGAATAACCCTCGGCCGCGGCCCGGTCGCCCGCGCGCATGGAGGCCGCGTAGTTGCCGCCGCATTTGGTGTAGCCCGTGCCGCCGCGCACCGCGCGCACGTCCTCGGTTTCGATCATGATCTTGACGGGGTTCAGGCCCTCGGCGTAGTACGCGCCGACTGGAGACGCGATGATGAGGAACTTGGCGTTGTGGATGGTGTGCACGCCCAGGGTTTCGTCATTGCCGAACAGGAAGGGGCGCAGGTACAGGCTGGTGCCGGGCAGGGAGGGCACCCAATCCTTTTCCAGGGCCACGAACTTTTTGAGGGCATCCAGGGTGAAGGCTTCGTCCACCTGGGGCAGGGAAAGGCGCTCGGCGGAATTGTTCAGGCGCTTGATGTTTTCCCAGGGACGGAACAGCTGCACTTCGCCGTCCGGGCGGCGGTAGGCCTTCAGGCCCTCGAAGATTTCCGCACCGTAGTGGAACACGGTTGCGGCGGGATGGAGGCTCAGGTTGCCGAAGGGCTCGATACGGGCGTCGTACCAGCCTTTTTCGCTGTTCCAGTCCATCACGAACATATGATCCGTGAAGATTTTGCCGAAGCCCAGCTTGTTCCAGTCCGGCTTCGCCTTGGGGGATTTCGTCAGGTTCATTTTGATTTCCATGGAGATACTTCCTTTCTGATTATTTATCTATTTGAAAAGCAACTGTTTAAACGATGAAACTATTCCATGGGCGACACAACGCAGGAATCATTTTCCCGGTTAAAAACAAGTTTCAATTGTTTAAATACTCTTTCACTCCCTATTGGGGCAGGTGGATATTTATGTGGATCAATTTCCCCAGTAGCCTTATCATAAGAATAATAAGTTCTTTTGATAATATAATAGCCAGGGCGTCCGCCGACAAAATCATATGAAGAAATGTAAACTACCCTTTCCTGCTCGTCATAATAACAAACACTATTTAAAAGACCACCGGCGTTTTATTGATTGATTCCCGCAGCGCTTCGTTTAGATCGTACCGTTTTGTGATATAACAGGTTGGCAGGGAACGCGAATCCTCCTCCTCAGAATCAATTGTATAGCCATCTGTGGGATAGCCATGGTAGCATAACGCATCCATGATCGTCCTGGCTTCTTCCCTGCCATGAAAATGAATGGTGACTGATTCTTTCTGTGCAAGCAGCCTTTCTATTTCCTTTGCGTCTTTCCAAGCGTCCACATCTTCATCTCCGTTTTTATGCCGTCTCGATGCTGTTGGCCTTTTGCAGCTTGAGCAGCTCCACCGCGTCCTGACGCATTTTGTATTTGAGGATCTTGCCTGCGGCGTTGGTGGGGAATTCCTGCACGAACTGGACGTAGCGGGGGGTCTTGTGGCGGGCCATATGGTCGCGCACAAATCCCTTTAATTCGTCGGCGGTCATGGATTGTCCTTCTTTCAGAATGACCACCGCCATAATTTCTTCGCCGTACTGCTCGTCGGGCACGCCGATCACCTGCACGTCGGAAACCTTGGGATGGGTGTAAATGAACTCCTCGATCTCCTTGGGGTAGATGTTTTCGCCGCCGCGGATGATCATGTCCTTGAGGCGTCCCGTGATGCGGTAATTGCCCTCGGGCGTGCGGCAGGCCAGGTCGCCGGTGTGCAGCCAGCCATCCTTGTCGATGGCCTCCTGGGTGGCCTTGGGCATTTTGTAGTAGCCCTTCATGATGTTGTAGCCCCGGGCCACGAACTCGCCCGTCACGTTATCGGGCAACTCCGCCCCGGTTTCCGGGTCCACGATCTTGCACTCAATTTCCGGCATCGCCCGGCCCACGGTGGTGACGCGGACTTCCAGCGGGTCGTCGGTGGAGCTCATGGTGCAGCCGGGGCTGGCCTCGGTCTGGCCGTAGACGATGGTGATTTCCGTCATGTGCATCTTGTCCACCACGTCCCGCATCACAGCGATGGGGCACGGCGACCCGGCCATGATGCCGGTGCGCATGTGGGAAAAATCGGTCTTGGGGAAGTCCGGGTGCTCCAGCATGGCGATGAACATGGTGGGCACGCCATGGAAGGCCGTGATCTTTTCCTGATGGATGCAGGCCAGGGCGGGCTTGGGCGAAAAGTACGGCAGGGGAAACAGGCTGGTGCCGTGGGTCATGCTGGCGGTCATGGCCAGCACCATGCCGAAGCAATGGAACATGGGTACCTGAATCATCATCCGGTCGGCAGTGGATAGATCCATGCGGTCGCCGATGCACTTGCCGTCGTTGACGATGTTGCGGTGGGTGAGCATGACGCCCTTGGGGAAGCCGGTGGTGCCGGAGGTGTACTGCATGTTGCACACGTCGTCGGGTTGCACCTGGGCCGCCCGGCGAAGCAGCGCTTCCTTGGGCGTCCTGCGGGCGCGGGTCAGGAATTCCGGCCAGGTGAGGCACCCGCGCATGGAAAAGCCCACCGTGACGATATTGCGCAGAAAGGGCAGCCGCTTGATATGCAGCGGCTCGCCGGGCTCCGCGCCGGTCAGTTCAGGACACAGCTCCTTGATGATGCCTGCGTAGTCCGAATCCCGCCAGCCCTCCACCAGCACCAGGGTGTGGGTGTCGCTTTGGCGGAGCAGGTATTCCGCCTCGTGGATTTTATAGGCGGTGTTTACCGTCACCAGCACCGCGCCGATTTTCGTCGTGGCCCAGAAGGTAATGTACCATTGGGGCACGTTGGTGGCCCAGACGGCCACCTTCGCGCCGCGGCGCACGCCCATCGCCATCAATGCCCGGGCGCATTCGTCCACGTCGTCCCGGAATTGGGCGTAGGTGCGGGTGTAATCCAGGGTGGTATAGCGGAAAGCGTACTGGTCGGGGAATTCCTCCACCATCCGGTCCAAAAGGGAGGGAAAGGTTTCGTCGATCAGAATGTCCTTTTTCCAGACGTACTTGCCGGTTTTCCGGTTGTTGTCATACAGGACATGCCGCGCCCGCCGGGGGTCTTTGCCCAGGTTCCGGGCCAGGGCCGCGTAATGGGAAAGCACCACATCCGCGTCCCCCAGCGCGCCTTCTCTGGGCGTCCAGTCGAAGGAGAAAAAGCCTTCAAAGCTGATGGAGCGCAGGGCGGCAAACACGTCCTTTAAAGGCAGATTGCCTTCCCCCAGCAGCTTTTCCAGCATCACGCCGTTTTCCAGGATGCCGTCGCACAGGTATACATGGCGGATGTACGCACCTAAATCAGTAACGATCTGCTCCGGGCTCTTGACCGCCGCGGCGGCAGGTACCTGCCAGGCCGCGCCTAAAAAGTCGGAGGCGAAATCATCCAGCAGCGTTTTCAGGATGCCAGTATCGGCATAGGGTCCGGCGCTGGGAATGAGCAGGGTTATGCCCGCTTTTTCCGCCACCGGCAGCACGGCGCTGATTTTTTCCTCCGCCGCGTCGCCGATTTCCCGCATGGGAATCACCACGAAGGGCGACCGCAGATCATGAGCCAGGGCGATCAGCGCAAGGACTTCGTCGGCTTCCCAATTGTCGGACGCTTTGAGCGCCGCGATGGACAGGGCGTCCTCGTTCAGCCTGCGCACGGTGTCGTGCAGCCGTCCGGGGGACAGCGGCGCACCCGACTGCTCAAAGCGGTTCAGGCTTTCGGTGGTTATTTCCAGCCCGTCGTAGCGCATTTCCTTCGCCAGCGACGCGCATTCTTCCAAAGAGAAGGGCCAGCCGCCCGTGGAAAAACTCAGCTTCATACGGTTTTCTCCTCATAGGCGATTTTATTGAGGGCGTTCAGGTAAGCCCGGATGGCCGCGCCGATGATGTCGGTGGAGATGCCCTTCCCGGCATACACCTTTCCCCCATGCCGCAGCTTCACCAGCGCGTCGCCCATGGCCTCGCGGTTCTGGGTGACGGCGGCGATCTGGAAATCGTCCATCTCATAGTGGCGGCCGATAATTTGTTCAATCGCCAGGAACGCGGCGTCGATGGGGCCGTCCCCGGCGCACAGGCCGGTGAGGATTTCGCCGTTCTTGTCCAACGCCACGTGGGCGGTAGGCGTGATGGCGTTGCCACTGTTGACCAGGTAGCTCTTGACCCGGTAAGTCGGCGGCACCTGCTGGGCCACGGACAGCACGATGGCTTCCAGCTCGGCCCGGTTCAGGGCGCGGCCCTTGCTTTCGCGCTCGACGGCCTCCTGTACGTGGGCCATGTCCGCTTCGTCCAGCTCGTAGCCCAGGGACGCGATGGCCTGAGCCAGCGTTTCCCCGGCGGGCACGTCGCCATCCTTCGGCGCTTCCGCCGTGGGCAGCACCTTGCCCGGCGCAGCGGTCAGCAGGCCGTCCAGTTCGCCCGCGGTACGATCCACCCGGGTTACGTTCAGGGTGCTTTCCAATTGCAGGTCGGCCCCGCGGGAACGCAGCAGCTTCGCCATGGCGGCGGCGCTCAGGCTGGTTTCGTCGTTATAAGCGGTCTTGATCTCGTCGGCTCCGGCCTGCAAAGCGGCCACGGCGCAGGAAACAGCCAGGCCCAGTTCATTGCCGCAGCGCACGGACAGGGGAAGATCACCGACGACCGCCTTTGCTTCCTTGACCAGCGCGGCAATTTCCTCGGGCAGCGACAGCCCGGCAGCATCCTCTAAGGTCACACGGGCCGCGCCGGCCTTCACGGCGGTTTGAATCGCTTCCTTCATATAGGGCAGCTCCGCCCGGGTGGCGTCGCCGCAGACAAATTCCACGTCGCCGCACAGCGCTTTGGCGGCCTTTACCAGCTCGGCAATCCGCTCGATGGCCTTGGGCGGCTTCAAATGGGCGATGTACTCCAGCTGCGCGCTGGTCAGAGGCATGGAGACAATCAGCCGGGGCTGTTCCGCGCCTTTGATTGCTTCCCAGGCAAGCTTCACATCGTCCACGGTGATGCCGGTGTGCAGGGCTAATACGCCGCGTTTGACCGTGGAGCATAAAGAGCGCATCAGCAGCACGTCCGCTTCCTGGCCGGAGAGCTTGGGCATTTCCACGCAGGTCAGCCCCAGGTGATCCAGCTTCCGGGCAGCCTCCAGCTTCTGCCGGAATCCCGCGGCCCGCGCCGCGGCGGTGAGCATCGTTTGATCGGAAAAGGTGACGGAGCGCATACAATCTGTTCCTCCCATTTCATAAACTGAAAAAAGTCCCCAAAGCGCTTCTGCGCTTCAGGGACGATAAAGCTTTTCTTTACCGCGGTACCACCCAATTTGCCGCCAATTCAAGCGGCCCCTTAACGGGTTCATGCAAACCCTGCGCCATGATAACGGGGCGATCCGGAACGCCCTACTGCATATTTCAAGCGTTCAGCTCGGGAGCGAGACCGCTTCTCCGCGCAGGATTGGCTTGCACCACCCGCCAACTCTCTGACCCGCGTTCCGGGAAAGCGTAACTCCGTCATAGCGATTACCCTATATTGTACGCGTTCGGCGATTTTTGTCAAGATGATGCGCTGTTTTTCCATTGTCTGTTGAATGTGGTTCTATTTTTTCCGTTTCATTGGCAGGCCCTTGACCGGACAGCGGCGAATGGAGTATAATCAGGACGAAGGAAAAGCGCTGTCCGGACGGGCAGATTTTCCGAGAAAAAAATTTGCTTTACGTGCAAGAAATGGGAAAGGTAAACCGTTTTATGAATGAGCGGGTACAAGCGAGCCGCATGAACGATGAGCAGTTTGAAGCGCTCTACACCCGGTACGCCAACGACGTGCTGCGGGTCAGCTTCTTTTACCTGGGCGATCGGCAGAAAGCCGAGGACGTGACCCAGGATGTTTTCGTGCGGTTGCTGACCCACGCCCCCGACCTGGAGCCGGGCAAGGAAAAGGCCTGGCTGCTGAAGGTTGCCCTGAACCGATGCCGCGATCTTTGGCGCGCCGCGTGGGTGAAGCGGGTGGTGCTGGGCAGTCCGGCCATGGAGCTGACTCCCGCGCCGGACGAACTGAACGAACGGATGGAAAAGCAGGAATTGCTTTCCGCCATCCGGAAGCTGCCGGCAGACTTCCGCGATGTGATTCTGCTTCATTATTATCAGGGCTACGGCATCGCCGAAATGTCGCAGATGCTGGGCGTGCCGGAGGGCACCATTTCCAGCCGCTTAAGCCGGGGCCGAAAGAAATTAGAGGACATTTTAAAGGAGAGTGGTTCGCGATGAAGAACGTGGAAGAAAGGCTGCGGGCCTTGCCGGAGATTGCGGCATCCAGCGGTCTTCAAGCGGATGAACAGCTGAAGCGCAGGATCCTGCGGACGGCGGAAGGAAACGGCCGCAAGCCTGTATTCCAAGTGAAACGCCTGGCGCCCGCGTTCTGCGCCCTGGTGGTTTTGGTGGGCGGCATTGCCTTTGCTCTGCCGAGGCTGCAAGGAAATACGAATACCAATATCCAGACGCCGCTGATCGAATCCCATCCCGCGGGCACGGTGACGGTGGGTGAAAAGCTGGCGCTGGACGTGCCGCCGGGCAGCATCACCATCAAGTCTTCCCGCAATCCCTCCTACCGCAGTATCTGGGCCCCCATGAGCGGCGGCAACTTCCCGCTCATCTGCGTGAACGGGCGGTACTACCGGATGCTGACCAATCCCACCTCCATCTCCTCCTCCCTCCTGGGGAGCAGCCTGGGCACCGTCGCCACCTTCACCAGTGAGCCCGCTCTGGCCGGGAAAAACGGCATCTGCTCCAACGCCGTGCAGGCGGGTGAAACGGTGTATGCCGTAAACGGTATGAACGGGGCCATGGCCGCCGCCAATGTGAACGGCCAGATGCGCGTGTTCCAGCGCGTATCCTTCGGCGACAGCGCCCTGGTGGGCGGTGAAAAGCTGAGCGATACCCTGAAAGCCTCCTCTGCCGTAGCCCTGGAGCTCAGCGGCGTCGGCGCGATCAACGACCCTGCCACCGCCCAGCGGCTGGTGGACATCCTGGTGAAAAACGCTTCCTTCCTTCGGGCGGGCGGCAGCGAAACCAACCAATCCCTGCTGATTCAGTTAAAGTCCGGGCTGGTGCTGCAAATGGCCGTCAACGGCGAGCGCGTGATCGCCTGCGGTACCTGGGCCTGCCCCGAATTCTTTGACGCCTTCCAGGAGGCTATGCAATAACCTTTCATGCTTAATCGCCGGAGAAGCGCTTCTCCGGCGTTTTTGTATGTCATGTATCGCCGTTCATGTACATTTTTCTTCGAATCAATTGACAAATTTCCATCTCATGTGTATACTCAAAGTAACGAAAGAAAGGATGATGGACTGTGAGCCAAGCGAAAAAAAGCATCTTTGACCGCCTGCCCAGCCTGATCAAAAAGTCGAACGTGACCCTTTTCCCCGAGGGCGTGATCGGCTATCTGGCTGGCCCTACCCTGGCGCTGGTCGCCAATTCCGTGCTGGCCAACTACTTCAACAAATACATGACCGACGTGCTGAACATCAACTCCTGGGCCAGCGAATTCTTCAAGTGGCTGCCCGTGGTGTCGGTGATCTTCGTCGTTTTGGGCAACATCATCGTAGGCCGGCTGATGGACAAGAGCTCCTCCCGCGCGGGCAAAGCCCGTCCCCTGCTGCTCATCTCCGTGCCCATTTCCTTCCTGGCGCTGCTGATTCTGTTTGTGATTTCGCCGCTGGCGACGGACACCATCAACACCCAAGGCCAGGGCCTGGCGTTGGTGTGCATCGCCATCGGGTATAACCTGTGGTTCGCCATCGCCTATCCCATGTACTACACGCCCCATGCCGCGCTAGTGAACCTGTCCACCCGCAACAGCAAGGACAGGACGCTGCTGGCCACGCTGTCCAACGCCACGGCGCTGGCGGCCATGGGCCTTTCCACCATGATCCTGCCCTTCTTCCTGAGCCTGCTGTTCGTGCCCCAGACCACTAACCTGCCCGAAGGCGCGGTGCTGCTGGAAAGCGGCGAATATGCCCTGAACGGCGTGGTGCTCTATGACGCGGCAGCCTCCTATAATCACTGGAAAATCTTCGTCATCGCCCTGACCGCCATCACGGTGGTGGGCGCGCTGGTGGAATTCATGTTCACCCGCGAGCGCGTGACCGAGGAATCCATGGATCAGGGCGACAGCGCCGCCCCTGCAAAGGCCCTGCCCATCGGCCAGCAGGCGAAAATCTGCTTCAAGGATAAGTTCTGGGTCATCATGATGGTGTTCTTCTTCTGCTTCCAGCTGGGCGGCATGGCGAAGAACGTGAGCCAGCTTTACTTCTGTCAGGCCATGTTCCCCAACGCCGACGGCGTATATACCATCGCCAACGGCGGCAACATTTCCGGCTTCCTGGCCATCATCGGCGCGATTCCCACCGCCGTCGGTATGGTGGCGGCTCCCATCCTGGCGGGCAAGATCGGCAAGGGCAAGGCCATTTTCTGCGGCGCTATCCTGGCCGTGGCGGGCGGCCTGCTGGGTATGATCGCCCCGGCCAACCTGGTATTGGTATATGTGTCCTTCATCCTCAAGGCCCTGGGCTCCACCCCCGCCATGTACCTGAGCATGGCGCTGCTGGCGGACGTGCTGGACCACCAGGAAGCTATCCACGGCAAGCGCACCGACGGCCTGACCATGACCATCTATGGCGCGATCATGGCGGGCATGACCGGCGTGGCCACCGGCATCCTGAATATCGTGTTGTCCAATGTGGGCTATGCCGCCGACAATATTTCCTCCGAAGCCATTCGCGGTGCCATGCCCTGGGTGTTCATCGGCGTGGAAACCTTCTGCTATGTGGTCATCTTCGCGTTCTTTATCTTCATGGGCGTGGAAAAGTTCGGCAAGTTCGACCATGAAGCCATCGTGGCCGACCAGAAGGCCGCTGCCCTGGCCGAAGGCCGCAAGTACATTTCCGCCGAGGAAAAGATTCGTCTCGAAGAGGGCGAGGAAGCTTACCAGGCCGAGCTCAAGCGCCAGGCTGACGCCAAAGCCGCCGAGGAAAAACGTCTCTCCAATCCCGACGAAGCGAAAAAAGATCAGGCCATCCGTCAGGAATTCAACGCCCTGCGCAAAGCTCACGGCAGGAAAGAGATCTGACGCGTATCCCCCATTCATCCGGGCCGCTGCATATCGCAATAATTACAATCAATATGAAAATGAGCGTATCAGGTATCTTTTGATGCCTGGTACGCTCATTTTATACTAAATCCCGTCTAAAAGATTGAAAGATATGGGATGGATTTTTCGTCCTGGCTAAGCTGAATGAAGGGAGGCGTAGCAGCGCTACGTTGACCGGAATGAAGCACGTCCAAGGCGGAAAAGACGCACATAGATTCAATCTTTTAGATGCGATTTAGTATTACAGTCATAATTATATAACAGTCATGTTGTGAAGGGTGAAAAACAAAACGAGACGAGGGCCGTGCAGCCCCAGCGTATCTTCCACGTTTGTCTTGAACTTTGTCCTTGAGAACAAGACTGTTAACAGTATTGAATAACACCGCAAATCCTCCACCCAGCTGATTCACGAATCATTTGAAATAAAACATTCTTTGAATCCTGTTCGATTTTAGCAATAAAGTAGATGATCATGATTCAGCCCACATTCACAAACATGGGGTAGGGCAGATAACGGGCAAAGGGCAGCTTATCCATAGTAACGAAGCCTGCGGGCGCTGATAGCACATCGGGGATGCGATTGACGATGGTGGCGCAGGTGTGGGCTACGGTGTCGGGTTTCCCGACGGAGAAATGGACGTCGGGCTCGCCATGGATGGTGAAATCGCACAGGTCGCCTTCGCCCTCCTCATAGATTTTGCCGATGCACTGGGTTTCCACCACGATGCCCTGATGGGTGATGGCAGTCACCACAGCGCTCATGCCGATGGCCTTGCCCTTCGGGATGGTCTCCCCCATCGTTTCGCTGCGCACGTCGTGGTCGCTGAATACCGGCACAGCCTTCTGCTTCATCTGCTCCACGCTCAAGCCCAGTTTCATGCACAGCGCTTCGTTGCTGTTCCACACGTAAGCGGGCACGCTCAGGCTGTGGGCGATGTCACGCTCAAACTCCTCGGGCGTCAGGCCCACGCCATGGGCCTTCGCCAGAGCGATGCCGTAATCCTCCACGTTGTAGCTCACCGCGCCGTCGATCTCCGCGATGCTGTGCACGCCGCCCGCAATGCAGGCAGGCAGATTGACCCAGAACACGTCCTGCATTCCGCTGCCCACGATGGTGCAGCCCATTTCCTTCGCCAGGGCGTCCAATTGGTTGGTGACGGTGGGCGAAGTCGTCCAGGGGAACAGCGCTTCCTCCGACGTGGTGATCACGCTGACGCCCCGGGTCACGCATTCCAGAATGGGTTTGTGCATATACGGCAGAAAGCTCTGCAGCGCCAGCACGGCAATGTCCGCGTCGCAATTGTCCAGCACGGTGTCGGGATCGCGGCGGACTTTGATGCCCGTTTCCCGATGCAGACCGGCGATTTCACCGATGTCTTTGTCGATGATGCTTTCATTCATGTCAATCGCGCCGACGACCTGCGCGCCTTTGTCCAGCAGATACCGCAGGATGATGCGGCCCATTTTGCCGCAGCCGTACTGCACCACCCGGATTTTATCCCAGGTTCCATGATTCATTTCAATCACCTCCATGGGTTCAGTATGTCCTGAATCGGAAACGTTTACACGGCAAAATCGTAAAATTTTGGAATCTTTAGCTATTTTAAAGCTTCCTGTGCTATACTGAATCTGCCGAAAGGAGGTCAATGATTTTGAAGAAAAGATTATTCAGTATCGTATTTTCCCTTTGCTTCCTCTTTACCGGGTGTCAGGCTGTGATTTCAGAAAGCGCCGATGCTTCCGTTCAGTTGCTTTGCCTGAACATCGGCAAGGCGGACTGCATGCTGCTGCTGTACGGCGGCAATGCCTATCTCATCGACACGGGTTATGAACAGACCTGGCCCGCACTGGAAGCAGCGCTCTCGCAATTTGGAATTGCGCGTCTGAACGGCGTGTTCCTTACTCACTGCCATGAGGATCACCAGGGCGGTCTGATGCCGCTGGCAAAGAGCGCTATTGCGGTGGACGCCTGGTACGCCGCCCGGATCTTCTATGACCAGAAGGAGAGCAAGCACCCCGCTAAATTAGCGGCAGTGGAACGCGGACAGGAAGTCACCTGGCTGGACGCGGGCGCGGTCATTCCGGTGGGCAGCGACGCAAGCTTGACCGTGCTCGGCCCCTTATCCGTCAACACGGACAACGAAAACAACAATTCCCTGGTGCTGCGGTTTGATTCGCCCCAGGGCAGCATCCTGCTGGCCGGTGACATGAAGGAGGAGGAAGAATACGAGCTGCTGGACGCGGGCGTGCTGACTCCCTGTGACCTGCTGAAGGTCGGTCACCACGGCGACAGTAAAGCTACCTCCAAGGATTTTCTGGAAGCCGTGCGGCCCAAAGCGGCCATCATCCTGACCAGCACCGCCGAGGAACCCGACACCCCCGCCAATTCCACTGTCCGACAGCTGGACAAAATCGGCTGTCAGGTTTATGTTTCTCAGGAATTTCATGACGCGGCGCTGTTTACGCTTTCCGGCGGTGAAGTGTCCATAGAGGATGTGGCGTGGCAGGGCGTGCCCGCGCGGATGGAAAATGTTCGTTTGTCCATCGACACAGCGCAGGATACGGTGACCATTTCAAACACAGGCATCGAAGCTTTCAGCCTGTCAGACTTCACCATTTACTCCACCAAAGGCAACGATCTGCTTGCGCTGCCGGACGTGACCCTGCCGTCCGGCGGGCAGTATGTGATCGGCAGCGGCGAAACCACCGCGAGCACCAATCTGACCTGGCGCAAAAAGCGTGTCTGGCACGACGGTAAATTCGACATGGCCATCCTCTATGACGCCTTCGGACGCCCCATCGCCTGCGCGGACAACGGCATTGCAGAGTAAACACGAATTATATCTTTGCTGCATAAGATGGATGAGAACCCTTTGGAAGGGAGGATTCCATCATGAAAGACGATCGCCGCGGAGGCTGCGGGTGCGGGCGCCCCGCACCTCGGCCCGCTGAAAGACCATCCCCCTGCTGCTCCCGTCCGCAGGACAGGCCGGACTGCGCGCCGCCCCAGCCCTGCGGGGAATACCTGATGCAGCGCATTCTGGCCAGCGGCCGGGTGTACCGCCGCCGCGCCTGCTATCCCGTCAGCCTGAACGCTCTGCCCGAGCAGGCCCAGCCGCCCTTCACGGTGCTGGAAGCCGCTTCCTGCTATGCCCCCTGCTGGGAGGAAGCGCCCTGCCGGGATCGCTGGGGAAAGACCCTGCTGGTGACCATTCCCCTGACCCTGCGGGTGCGGGACGGGAACGGCTGCGTGTATACCGTTTCAACGGAAATTCAGGAGGAGCTGCGCCTGCGCTGCATCACTCCCGCTTGCGAATGCTGGCGCGGGCAGCCGATGGTGCAGGCCGCTGTCCGCCTGGCCGGACGGTCCTGTCCCTGCGATTGTACCCGTTGCGACGTGCCGCTGGAGGTATGCATCGAGGGCTATCTCATCGCCCCCTGCGCCGTTGGACGGCCGGAGCCCTCCTGCTGTCCCCGTCCTCTGCCCTGGTATCCGGAACCGATTTATGACCCATACAACGAAAAGTGATCAACACATAGGCATGAAAAAACAGGGGCCTGTTCGGCCCCTGCTGTTTTTGGGAAATTATGCTTCTGTGTTTTCCTTCAGTTCGTCGCGTACGCGCATCAGGATGCGGCCCAGATGGTTTTCGCCGCGGCCGCTGCGCAGATCGACGCCCCAGAAGGTATCGCCCCAGGTGTTGCCTTCCGCCAGCCGCTTATCGCCGGTGGCGAGCAGGCGCTGCTTCAGGTCTTCGTTTTGGGTGAATTTCGCCCGCACGATTTCCTCCATCAGCCCGACCTTCACCTGCTCCCAGTCGGGCCGCAGCTTCACGCGCCTGCCCATGCCCTTGCTCCTGCTGGGACGGGCTTCGGTGAAGGGCAGCTTTTCTTCCTCCGTCAGGCACTTCTGGGCCTGGAAGGCCGCTTCGGCGCTGCCATAGGTCAGGCCGTCAAAGGTGACGGGCGCTTCAAAGAAATTGCTCAGGAAGGTATACCCTTCCTCATGGAAATTGGTGATGCTGTTCATCGGTTCCTTTCCAGCGTTCTGCATCAGCTGCCACACGGCGGGCGTGACCAGCTCGCGCGCGGAATCGTCGCCGCGGTGCAGCCGTTCGCGGAACAGGGTGGAGCTGATTTCGCTGATTTCCTCCGGTGCGGAAAACACGGTGAAGGCATCCCAGTGGTCAGCCAGATAGGGCTTGATCTCTTTGATCCTTTCGATGTCATCCGCGCTGCGTTTGCCCACCAGCACGCGGAAGCGGGCCAGCAGCTCATTCACGCAATACCAGCGGGGCAGCGGATACAGCTTGTCGCTGCCGATGATGAAGTACAGTTCGCTGTCCGGATAATCCTCCTGGAGAGCACAGAGCATATCGTAGTCAAAGCTGATGTCGTCCCGGATGAGCCGCACCTGACTGACCACAATGCGGTCATCCTCTTCGCGGAAGCTTTCCAGCATTTCCACGCGCAGGCTTTCGCTCAGCACGTCTTCAGCGCAATGCTGCTTGCGCATTTTCTTGGCGACATATTCATAGCCGGTGGGCACAAAGATGCCCGCGCAGGCGTCGATAGCATTCATGCCCGCCTGCATCAGCCGCAGATGGGCCACCGTGGGCGGATTGAAGCTGCCGCCCAGCACAGCGATCCGATTGGTCATAAAAAGTACCTCCCGTATGATGTATTTGTTTTGATCGAAAAAATGGCACGCAAAAAAAGCCTCATGCCGGACAAGGATGACAACCGAATTCTTCTGCCCGCAGACACAGTTCTGATCATACGGCAAGTACCTTCCTTTCTTCCAGGTTGCGATTCCTTTTCAGAATCGCTGAACGTATCATACCACAACTGATAAAATATGTCAATGCTTAAAAAGCCCCATCCGTGAGCGCGGATGGGGCTTCAGAGTGTCGAAAAAGTGTTTTCGACGCTCTGCGAATGAAAGGACGGTAAATCGTCCTTTCATTCGATCCATCAATTTCTTGAAAAAATGGCGCTTTCGGCATCAAAAGATGTCGAAAGCGCACATTTTTCGGGCAGAAATTGATATAGGAAGCAACATTCTGTTGCTCCTCGGCGACGTACACGCCGCCGCCTGCGGATTACAATCGAAGGGCTGCGGCCCTTCGATG
The DNA here is from genome assembly GCA_902801765.1 of uncultured Eubacteriales bacterium. Classification (GTDB taxonomy): domain Bacteria; phylum Bacillota; class Clostridia; order Christensenellales; family Aristaeellaceae; genus RUG563. The sequence goes on along the minus strand of CADCJO010000002.1, from coordinate 59,365 downwards.
CATCCCAGGGACTTTATCGACAATCAGAAGCCCCATCCGTGAGCGCGGATGGGGCTTGATTCTCCTTGAGCTTACAGCCGTTCTTTCTTTTCGATATCCAGGAAATACTTGTAGGTGTCCACGGTCAATTCGCCGCAGGCAGCCTCGTCGCAGGCGATGATCGCGCCGTTGTGCATTTGCAGGGCGGAGCAGGTCCACTTCTGGCTCACGCCGCCCTCCACCGTCGCAGCCAGGGCGCGGGCTTTGTTATGGCCGTTGATCAGAATCAGCACTTCCTTGCTGTCCGTCACCGTGCCGACGCCGACGCTCAGGGCCTGGGCGGGCACCTTCTCGGGATCGTTGCCGAAGAAACGGCTGTTCACGATGCGGGTATCGGTGGTCAGGTTCCGCACGCCGGTGCGGGAGCACAGGCTGGTGTAAGGCTCGTTGAAGGCGATATGGCCATCCACGCCGATGCCGCCCATAAAGAGGTCAATGCCGCCGTAGGAAGCGATCTTGGCTTCATACCGGGCACATTCGCCCTCGGGGTCATCGGTCATGCCGTTCAAAATGTTGATGTTTTCAGGCTTCATATCCTTCAGGTGGTTGAAGAAATTGTCGTGCATGAAGTACCAGTAGCTCTGGTCATGCTCGTGGGGCAGGCCCAGGTATTCGTCCATGTTGAAGGTGACCACGTTGGCGAAGGACACTTCACCCGCCTGGTTCATCCGGGCCAGTTCCTTATAGACCCCGATGGGAGAAGAACCGGTGGGCAGACCCAGCACGAAGGGCCGCGCTTCCTTGTGGCCGTTGATTTTCGCGGCGATATAGTGCGCCGCCCAAATGCACATCTTATCGTAATTTTCCTGAATGACTACGCGCATGGTTTGTTTCTCTCCTTTGGTTGATTTGGAAAACCAACCCTTATTATACACAATTCGCCTGCTTTTATCAAGGAAGAACTGTTACAAGATATGATTGTTTTTGATTATTTATGGATATTTCGTGTTTAAAGCGGTATATTCTGCCATTTTCATTCTGAGATATTCCTTGTCAAGTTTGCTTTTCTTTTATATAATAGAACCAAGACAGACAAAGGAGGAACGTATCATGGCCAAAGTGCTTCTGCTGAACGGCAGCCCCCACGCAAAGGGCTGCACCGCCACAGCGCTGGAAGAAATGAAAAAGGTATTGGAAGAAAACGGAATCGAAACCGAAATGATTCACGTGGGAAACAAGGACATCCGCGGCTGCATTTCCTGCGGGACCTGCGGAAAGAAAGGCAAGTGCGTATTTGACGATCTGGTGAACGAGGTCGCGCCGAAATTCGAGGCGGCGGACGGCCTGGTGGTCGGCAGTCCGGTGTATTACAGCTCGCCCAACGGCACGCTTTTGTCCTTCCTGGATCGGCTGTTTTACAGCACCCGCTTTTCCAAGCACATGAAGGTCGGCGCGTCGGTGGTCAGCTGCCGTCGGGGCGGCAACACCGCGTCCTTTGACGTGCTGAACAAGTATTTCACCATCAGCGGCATGCCTGTGGCGTCCTCCACCTACTGGAACCAGGTGCACGGTTTTTCCGCCGAAGACGTGAAGAAGGACTTGGAGGGACTGCAAACCATGCGCAACCTGGCCCGGAACATGGCGTTCATGATTAAGGCAATCGTCGACGCCAAGGAAAAATACGGCTGCCCCGAAGTGGAACGCAAGTATTTCACCAGCTTCCCGGATGGGAAATAACAGATCGTTTTTCTATATTAATCTGGTATCTGCATGACCATATGACGTAAAAGGGCACTTTAATACACTTGGGGTTTGCGCTGGGGCTATTCGCCCCAGACCCCAACCAGGGTCCTGAGGACCCTGGACCCGCAATTGGCGAAATTACGTTGTTGGGAATATCAACGACCTCCGCCTGCCGCGTTGGGGTTACGAAAAGTTTGAGGGCTTCTGGCCCAAGAAAGCCTGGGAAAATCCGAGGGGGAAAGTAAACTTTCCCTGCGGATTATTCCCTGGCTTTCCCCGGATGCAAAGCATCCGGGTTGGCGGCTTCGCCGCCGGGCCAGAAGCATAACGGCGTCAACTCAAACTTCCGCGTTCCTCTAAGCATCAGCGGGAACCAAGCTGTTTTACACAATCAAGCTACTTCCGCTATTGAGGTCCAGGAGATGAAATCTCCTGGTGCAGGTGCACGAGGGCCGCATAGGCCCTCGCTCCGTAGTGCATTAAAGTGCCCTATTCATCTCTGCTGAATATATCCCTTCACGTAAAAAAAGCGCCTGCCTCCCCCGCATAAGCAGGAGAGGCAGGCGCTGTTTATACCTGGATCATTTACCGATAATGGGCGTCCAGTAGTTCTGGTTGTAAATATCAGTAAAACGGTAGGTAACGAGGGCCTTGGTCTTATCAGGCAGATACACGTTGCTTACCTTTACCTCGCCGCTGACGGTGAGGGGCTTGCCGAAGTGGTAGCTGTCCTCATAGTTTTGCTGATAGTCGTATTTGTCGGCCAGGAAGATGATGCTGTCGCCGTCCTGAAGTTCGGTGATGGCCTTGGCCACCATGTCGGTTTCGTCGCCGTACACGGCGCGGGCGCCGGCCACGTAGCCATTTTCGTTTTGATCGTCAAACACAATCAGCAGATCGACCCGATCGCCGTTGAGCAGGGCGGGCACGCGGCCCGTGATGATCCAACCGCCGTCGTCCAGGTACTGGGCGGTTTCACGGTAGTAAGGCACGGGCTGTCCGTTCAGCGCCAGCCAGGTGCCGTCCATATCGGCCACCATGCGGCCCTGCTCGTCGAAGCCGAACAGGTTGTCCAGACCCAGATCGATATATCCTTCGCCATTGTCGTAGAAGATGTTCTGATCCACGCCGGTAACGAGCGCCCAGTTTTCGGGCTTCATATCCAGCACATAGCTGCCGTTGTCATCCGACACGAACCGCAGCGCGGAAGCGTCCAGCATGTTGTCGGCCAGGAACTCGGTCACAGCGCTGTCCGCCAATTCCCGATCGGACAGGAAGCCGCTGTTGTCGTCCGTCAGGCCGATACGGCCATAACCGCCGCCCAGGAAGGAGGAGAGCAGTTCGCTCATCAGGTCGCCGGAGGAAGAACTGCTGCCCGTGCTGTAAGAACCGGAGGGAGATCCAGCCCCACCGCCCAGCAGGTCGAACAGGGAGGGCATGGGAGAAGAATAACCGCCGCTGACCGCCTGGCCGCTGGCTTCCACCTGCGCGAAGGCGCGGATGGCCTTGGCATATTCGGCGTCCATGCCGATGGCGGCATAGGTGCTGACGGCCTTATCCACGTTGGACATTTTCTTGTAGGGGAAGTAGATGGACAGGCCGTAAGCGCTGGAAATGTTGCCCGTGCGATTGTACTTGACGGCGGACTGGATCACCTTGGCCAGCGCCGCGCTTTCCTGGGTGTTCAGCTTGTTGCACAGGTCGGTCAGGTCCACCATGTCCACGCTGGCGGAGGAGCCGAATTCGCGGCTGCCGTTGCGGGCGTTGGATACCGTCTTGTACTGCTTTTCGGAGATCAGCGAAGTAACAGACTGGGAGAAGGTTTTCAACTTGGAGGGAATGGTGTGCTCCAGTTCCGCCAGGTCGATCAGGGACAGGGTGGTCTGCTGGCCCCGGCAGGCGGTGGCGCACTTGGAAACGAAGTCGTCGCAGATCTGCTTGCCGATGTCCAGGGTCTCCATGGAGGTATTGCTGCCCCAGGCGGTCAGCCAGTCGGTGTAGTACCAGCCGATGCCGGGTTCGGTTTCCTCGGAGGCGATCAGGTAGTCGGCATATTTGCTGCACATCATGGCGTTTTCCACGGTGCCCATCAGGCAGGTGTCGAAGCCGATGAAGTCAAACTTCACGCCGCCGTTCTGGAAAGCCTGGTTGAGGCCCGCCAGGCTCATGGAGCCGGAACGCGGGTTGCGCTCGTCGTAGCCGTAGCCGCTGACGGAGCCGGAGCCATGATCCCACAGGATCAGCGCGTAGCGGTTGGCCTTGAAGTTCTTTGCACAGTATTGAATGAAGGAAGCTAAGGTGTCGGGGCTGGTCATCGCGCTGGTGCCGGCGTTGTCGATGAGGCAGTTCAGCTTGCCGTTTTCCACCTGCCAAACCTGGTTGACCCGGCTGGATACCTGGTTGTTGCGCCAATTGGAGCAGCCGCCGGTAAACACGACCAGGCGGAGGTTCTTGCCGAGGGTCGCGTTCAGCATTTCCTGCAGGTCCTTGGTGGCCATGCCGCTGCGGCTTTCCAGGTCCGCGCCGCACAGGTATACCATCACGGTCACCTTATCCCTGCCGTTGCCCAGGATGGAGGTGTATTTGTCGCGGCTGCCCGCCGCCACCTTGCGGTTCAGGTTGCCGGAGTAGGAGGAAATCGGCGTGGTCTGATTCAGATTATATGCGTTATAGGTGTTGTCGCTTGCGCCAAAGCCCGTCTGGCTGCTGAACCAGCTGCCGCCTAAAATATCGGAAAGAGAATCGGAGCTGTAACCGCCCAGCAGTCCGCTGAGCAGGCTGCCCACGCCGCCGGAGGAGGAAGAACCGCCGCCCAGCATACCGCCGAGCAGATCACCAACACCCGAGGAGGTGGAGGAAGAACCGCCGCCCAGCAGGTTTTCCAGGCCGGAGGAAGAGGACGACGTTCCGCCCCCCAGCAGGCTTTCCAGGCCGCCGGAGCTGGACGAAGTAGAACCGCCGCCCGCCAGTTCATTGAGCATGGAGCCCAGGCCAGAGGAAGAACTGGAGGACGAATTCGAGTTTCCGCCGCCGAACAGGCCGCCCAAACCGCCGCCGCCCAGGAGCAGCACCGCTGCCGCGATGATAATCAGCAGGAGCGGGCTCTTTTTGCCGCCCGAAGCCCTGCTCTGCTGGTTTCCGGAGGAAGCGGGCGTGCCGCTGCCAAAGGATTGCTGAGGCCGGGATTGCTGCTGCGTCTGCTGCGGACGGGCCTGCTGTTGGGGAATCTGCTGCTGCGGACGCTGCTGATTCATAAACGGATTTGCCTGCTGCTGGGGCCGGGATTGCTGCTGATTGAAAAAAGGATTGGGGCGGTTCTGCTGCGCCCCGGGATTCTGGGGCCGCGCCTGCTGTGGAGCGGCGCCGGCGCCCGTGCCCTGGGTATTCATGCTGCCCGTAGCCTGGCCCGTCACCTGCTTGGGCCGGTTCAGCGGCGCTTGGACGGGCCGATTGGTCATGCGTCCAGGCGCGCCGCCCTGCGCCTGCTGTTCTTTGCGTTCCTGATAAGCGTCCTTTTCGCCTACCGGGCCGGTGCCCATGCCGGGGCCTTCTGTTTTCATGCTGTCTTCGCTTGCCGTGCCGGTCACGTTCTTTTTCCGGTTCAAGGGGCCGTTTCCTTGCATATTTCATCCCTTCTTCATCTTTTTTTCATGTGCAGGGACGCCCTGCCGATTAACACTTCTATTATATCACGTTTCGATTCCGGCGTCACGAAAAATATACATTTTTTCTGTTTTTCCTCCGCGTGAATCGAAAACCATTATCTGTAAAACAACCGTAAAAATTTTGAGAAGAAAATGAAAAAAAGGGATAGGCGGGGAAGGATTTTTGTAGTATAATGAATCTGTAAACCCATGCGAAAGTGAGGGCGGTTCGGCTTGACAGGCTTCTGGCAGCAGGTGCAGACCTTTTTTTGGAATATCATTCATCGGCCCACGTGGATCGATTATCTGGATATAATCATTATTGCCTTTCTGATTTATCAGCTGGTAACCATCACCCGGCAAACCCGGGCCATCCAGGTTTTAAAGGGGCTGGCGATCATCATCGTAGCCAGCTACGTCAGCGAACTGATGGGCCTGACCACGCTGAACTGGGTGCTCCGGAGCATCCTGAACAACGGCGTGATCGCGCTGATGATCCTGTTCCAGCCGGAGCTGAGAAAAGCGCTGGAGCAGATCGGACGCACGGCGAAGCTGGACCGTTCCGCCCAGCAGGACGAAAGCGAGCGCATCGTGGACGAGATCACCCAATGCCTGCTTCGCTTGTCCCGCCGCCGGGTGGGGGCGCTGATCGTGTTTGAGCAGCAGACCGGCCTCAAGGACATCACCGAGAGCAGCGGCACCGAGATCGACTCCATCATTTCCGCGCCTCTGCTGGAAAACATCTTTGAGCCCAACACCCCCTTGCATGACGGCGCGGTCATCATTCGCGGCCAGCGCATTGTGTCCGCCGCCTGCGTGCTGAACCTGGCCAGCGACAACCGCGCCATCAGCCGCGATCTGGGCACCCGCCACCGGGCGGGCGTGGGCGTGACCGAGACCACCGACGCCATCGTGCTGATCGTCAGCGAGGAAACGGGCATCATTTCCATGGCTCGGGGCGGCAAGCTGACCCGTCACCTGGACGCCGAGGGTCTGAGAAAAGTGCTGCGCGAAATGTACCACGAGGAGCATACCCGTCTGTGGCGCTTCACTCATCACCTGCGCAGGGCGCGGAAAGGAGAAACGGTCAATGATGAAGAATGACGCCGCGCCTTCCCCCGCCGAGCAGGAAACCGTAAAAAAACAAAGCATCGGCCGAAAACTGCTGAACGTGTTCACGCACAACTGGGGCTGGAAGCTGGCCAGCTTCGCCCTGGCCGTATGTCTCTGGGGGGTGCTGATCACCCAGGACACCTCTCTCCCCCGCGCCAAAACCATTGAAGGCGTACGGGTTTCCGTGACCAATTCCGCCGTGCTGCGGTCCAATGGGCTGATCGTGGTTTCGGGGCTGGAAGGGCTGGATACCGTGAATCTGCGGGCCAGCGTGCCGCAGCGAAACTACAACTCCGCCGCCGCGTCCAACTATATCGCCCGTCTCGACGTAAGCCAGATTCAGACTGCCGGGGAACAGACCCTGAAAATCACTGCCACCGCCTCCAACGCCGCCCAATACGGCACGGTGCTGGAAGTCATCAATCCCGATGTGAATCTGGTTGTGGAAGAATACGGTACCTTGGCCGGTATCCCGGTAGAGGTGCGGCGTTCAGGCGAAATCCCGGAGGGCATTTACGCCACCTCTATCAGCCGCAGTGTGGAATTCGTGGATATCAGCGGGCCCAAGTCCATCGTGGAGCAGGCCGCCCGCTGCGTGGTGGAGTACGATCAGAGCACGCTGAGCCTTTCCAATACGCCCAATGCCGTCAGTCTGCCTTTCTATTTTGAGGACGCGGAGGGCAACGTGCTCGACAGTACCAATCTCACCGTCACGCCCCGCGGCCAGGCATCCGCCATTCAGCGCATTGCACTGACCCAAAACGTATATGCCATGACCCGGGTGAAGGTAGACGAAAACTCCCTTCTGCGGGGCGAACCCGCCGAGGGCTACGCCATCAGCAATATCCGCGTGATTCCCACTAGCATCACCCTGGCCGGCAGCGAGGAGGCCATCGCGCCCTACCTGGAGGAGGGCGCCGCGCTGTTCCCCTATGATCCGGTGGATATCAGCGGTCAGAGCCGCACCGTCAGCCAGCTGCTCTATCTCAACACGCCCGGCAACATGGATTATATCAGCAACAACACCGTGCAGGTGGTTGTGACCATCCTGCCCGAGGAATTTGTGAAGCTGTCCAATGACAGCAATCCGTAAACAGCATGAACCATTTTGCGAATTCTTTGTTTACCCTGATTTTCGGCTGGTCCCGCACGATCATTCAGCAGGTGTGGAGCAGTTCCGCCTCCGGCCATTTCAGCGGGTTTTTCACCTGGCTGGGCGATCATTGGTTTTTGCTGGTCGCCGGGCTGGCCCTGCTTGGAACGGTGATTGATCTGCTGGTATGGCTTCTTCGCTGGCAGCAGTATCTGGTGTGGAAAACCAGGATCAGGAAGCTGAAGCGTTTGCTGCTTGGAAAAAAAAGCACCCCGGCCAGGCGCTTTGAAAAGGGCTACCAGGGAGGCGTCGCGCTGGATATGCAGCAGGAAGAAGCGCCGCAGGAACAGGCCCCCCAGCAAGAATGGCAGGCTCCTGTTTGGCCTAATGATCCGGACAGTACCCATTCCTTCACCGAACAGATCCAGGTCGAAGAAGATTTCAGCGGTTCCGGCTCTGGGCGTCAGGGCCGGTCGCGGCAAAGCGGCAGCGAAGCTTATGAGCCTTCACCCATGGTGACCGCTTCCTGGCTGAGCGGCGCTTATCAGCAAAACAGCAGCGCTCCGGTTCCCCGCAGGCGGCGCAGCGAAAAGCCCGTCCGGCAGAAACCGGCCTGGACGGACAAGCTGATGATTCGGGAAGTCGAGGAGGACTCCATTCTGGACAGCCTTCCCCCGGCGGTGGACCGCCAAAAAGCATTTCATGAGCCAGTCTATCCCATGCAGAACTATACCGGCGCCGACACCGGCTGGCAGCCTCCGGCTTCCGGGCAGTCCACGGAGGGCGGTTACAAACAATGAGCGAACAAATGAATCCTGGCTTGCCAAAAGAATGGATCGAGCAGCTAAGGCCTCTCCTGGGGCCGACGCTGCCCGATTTTTTACGCAGTTACGACGCGCCGCCCGCGCGGGGGCTGCGGGTCAGGCGGGGGTTCCAACCACCCACGGAATCGGAGGAGCGTGTGCCTTGGGCGGAAAACGCGTTCTATCTGTCGTTCAGCTCCACCCTGGGCGCGCATCCGCTGCACGAAGCGGGAGCGTACTACCTGCAGGAGCCCAGCGCCATGGCCGCCGCTGCCGCGCTGCATCCCCGACCCGGCGACAGAGTGCTGGATCTGTGCGCCGCCCCGGGCGGCAAAAGCACGCAGCTGGCGGCGTATTTACAGGGAGAAGGGCTGATCGTGTGCAATGAGCCTGTGCTCAGCCGGGCCCAGATTCTGTCCCGGAATATCGAGCGCTTGGGCGTGCCCAACGCCATTGTCGTCAGCATGCTGCCAGAACAGCTCAGCGGCCGATGGCCGGGATTATTTGACAAAATCCTGGTAGACGCGCCCTGCTCCGGCGAAGGCATGTTCCGCCGCCATCCCGAAACCCGTCAGGAATGGAATCCCGCATCCCCCGCCGGCTGTGCCCAGCGGCAAAGCCACATTCTGCGCCATGCTGCGATGATGCTTCGGCCGGGAGGAATGCTGGCGTACAGCACCTGCACCTTCAACACCGTTGAGAACGAAGGCGTCATCGAAGGCTTTCTGCGGGAGCATCCCTCCTTTTCCCTCGTTCCCTTTTCCCTGCCCGGCCTTCCTTCAAGCGGCGGCACGCTGCGTCTCTGGCCGCACCAAATCCGCGGCGAGGGGCATTTTGTGGCGCTGCTCAGAAAAGATGAAGGGGAAGCCAGCCTTCCGCCCCGAAAAAAGAAAAGCTCGGACGCTCCTATACTGACCCCTCCCGGAAAAGTCGAAGCCGCGGCCGCCGCCGCGTTTTTGCAAGAGCATTGCGCTCTCCCCCTTTCCCCCAACGCGCTGTTCGCGGGAAAGATCATCCAGGTGCCGGACATACCGCCGCTCCAAGGGGTGAAAGTGCTGCGCATGGGCCTGCAATTGGGGGAAATGAAGGGGAAGGTGTTTGTGCCTGATCACGCCCTGGCGCTCTACTGTCCCAGCCGATGCAGCATACCGCTTTCAGAGGAGGAAGCGCGGCGCTATCAGTCCGGTCAGACGCTGCCCGTGCCTGACACCCTGCGCGGTTTCTGCACCCCCACGCTGGCGGGTCTTGCCCTGGGCTGGGCCAAAGCCAGCGACGGTCAGCTGAAAAACCATTATCCCAAAGGTCTGCGTCGCTTTTAATTCTATCGGCTGACGATTTTTTTATTGATTCTCCACCCAAAAGAATGTATAATATTATTGTATTTATATTCCAAGAAATCGGCAGGAAATCACCATACGAACAGAGAGGACTGATGAAATGAAAATACTGGAAATCCTTTGCTTCATCCTGCTGGAAACAACGATGGATACATACGGTTTGATCATCGCCGTCCTGAGCATCGTCGGCCTGTGGATGGTTTTCAAGAAATGCGGCGTACAGGGCTGGTGGGCCCTGATTCCCTATGCGCGGTCTTACAAACTGGGCGTATGCGCCGGGCGTGAATCGGAAGGCCGTTTTCTGGCCGTGCTTGACTTGCTCAGCGCTTTGGTGGGAGGTTTGAGCCTGTACGTGTTCACGGACCCCGATACCACGGTGGGCATCTTTTTTCTGTTCATTGCGTTCTTTATGGCGACGATGACCGTGATCTACACCATCCGCGTTTACAGCGGCCTGTGCGAGGTATTTGGCCGGACAAAATGGTGGGTTCCGGTCGCTGTCTTTTTCGAATGGATTCCGTTGCTGGTGTTCGGCTTCCTGCCCAAGTTTCAGCCTCAGTGGACGGTGCAGGAGCTGCAAAGCGAAGCCGCCAACTTCTTCTCCGGCTCCAAAGCGGCGGTGCTTGACAACGGCCTGACCGTCAACCTGGAAGAGCGCACGGCGAGGGAATTCTTCAAGAAAAAATATCTGCTGCGTGACATTCACATGTACATTCAGCCCGGCCATATGGTGCTGCTGCTGGGTGGTTCCGGCGCTGGCAAAACAACCTACCTGAATGCCGTGAACGGCTACGAAAAGGCCAAAGCTGAGGTGGTGCTCAACGGCACCAATATGTATAAGCATTACAAGGAAATGCAGTACGACATCGGCTTTGTCCCCCAGCTGGATCTGATGCGCGGGTCGGACAACGTGCTGCGCACCCTGCTGGACGCTGCCGCTCTGCGCCTGCCCAAGGACTTTTCGGCCGCCGACCGGAAAGCGCGCGTGGAAGAAGTGATGAAGATTTTCGGCTTGACGCCGGTAAAGAACAACTTGGTTTCCAAGCTCTCCGGCGGTCAGCGCAAGCGCCTGTCCATCGCCATGGAGTTCATCTCCAACCCCTCCCTGTTCATTTTGGACGAGCCGGACAGCGGCCTGGACGGCGTGATGGCCCGGGAGCTGTTCCAGCAGTTGCGCAAGATTGCCGACCAGGGCAAGATCATCATCGTCATCACCCACACGCCCGACCGCGTGATCGACCTGTTCGACGACGTGATCGTGCTGGCGAAGGATGCCAAGCGCACCGGCCGTTTGGCTTATTTCGGCCCGATCACCGAGGCGCGGGAATTCTTTGGCAAGGAAAAAATGGAAGAGATCGTCAAGTCCATCAACCGCGAGGAAGAAGGCGGCGAAGGCCGGGCGGACGAATTCATCCTGAAATACGCGGAGGTGCAGCATGGCTGAAGTCAATTTGAACCAACCCAAGGTGTTCCGTAAGCTGCGTCATCGCGGCCGCACAAGCCAGATTCCCATTTACTTTGGCAAACAGCTGCGCTTCTTCGTGAACATGAGCGACTGGAAAGTCATCCCCATGGCCGCCATCATCGCTTTTCTGGTGGGCATGGTGATTCGGAACAGGATCTTTCTCAGCATGGAAGGCACCCTGATCGGATCATTCGCCCTCACCTGCGTGTGCATCTGGAACGGCTGCTTCAATTCCATCCAGTCCATCTGCCGTGAGCGTCCCATCATTAAGCGGGAACACCGCAGCGGTATGCACATTTCTTCCTATATTTCTGCCCACATGATGTATCAGATGCTGCTTTGCATGGCGCAGACCGGCATCACCCTGTATGTACTGATTCTGATGGAAGTGCCTTTCCCGGCCGAGGGCTTTATGACTCCCTGGATGATCATTGATATCGCCATCACGATGCTGCTGATCACTTATTCCTCGGATATGCTGAGCCTGTTTATCTCCAGCCTGTGCCATACCACCACCGGTGCCATGACGGTTATGCCCTTCGTGCTGATTTTCCAGCTGGTTTTTTCCGGCGGACTGATACCCCTTCCCGCGTTTGTGAAGCCTATGTCCAATTTCACCATTTCCACCTACGGCATCAAAGCCATTACAGCCCAGTGCAACTATAATGAGCTGCCCATGCTGACCGGGTGGGAAACGTTGGCAGGAATGCGGAACAGCGAGATAGGCGGCACCATCACGCTGGGCCAGGTCATGGACCTGCTGAAAAGTCCCACAGTGGAAAAACGCAAGGACATGGAAATCATGAAGTCTTTTACCGTGGGCGAAGCCGCTGATATTCTGAGCAAAGCGGATCAGATATTCCACCTGAGGGACAAGGAAGTGACCCATTCCTTCACCCTGCGCGACCTGCTGACCACAGTGCAGGAAAATGAAGAACTCCAGCAATTGCGCGACTTTGTGGTTTCTCCCGCGCGGGAGGCGGTTCCCGCGGAACAAGCTGCAGTGAGTGCATCCGGCGCGCCTGAAGCCAAACCAGCGGAAACGGCAAGCGAAACACAGACAGCGGCACCTGCTCAGGAAGCGAAGCCTGCCGTCACTGTGGGCGATTTGCTCAAAATTCTGGCGGAAGACGAAAAGATGCAGACAATCCTGGATAAGGAGCTTGGCGCGACCGTGACCGTGGGCCAGGTGCTTGACGCCCTGCATGCGGAAGAAATTACGGAAGCATTGAAGGATCAGCCCCTCAACCAGCCTGTCACCCTCGGCCAAGTCACGGCTTTTCTGCTCAATAACGAAGCGCTTCAAGCTGAGCGTGACCGCGAATTTACCTTCAAGACTACCGTCGGCGAACTGTTTGACCTGGTTGGCGAAGAGAACGCAAAGAAAGTCGTAGAAGAAAAAACCGCCGCCGCCGCCCGCAAAGCTGATTATGAGCGCACGGTCGACAATATCGTGAAAAACTGGATGATGCTGTTCCTGTTCATTGTCGTGTTTGCTTTGCTGGCCACGATCAGCCTGGAATTCATCGATAAGGACCGCAGGTAATTCCGAATCATCTTTTTCTCATCAAAATCCCCCTGCCTATGGAAATGGGCAGGGGGATCGTTTTATACTTTTTTCACTCTAATACTATTTCTCGTCTAAAATATTGAAAGATTCGGGATGGGTTTTTCGTTCTGGCAAAGCTGAATGAAGGGAGGCGTAGCAGCGCTACGTTGACCGGAATGAAGCACAGCCAGGACGGAAAAGACACCCGAAGATTCAATAGTTTAGACGAAAAATAGTATAAAATATAGAATCATTGGGCTTCCTTTTTACCCTGGCGTCGCTTCTTCCAGTCAATGTAGCGCTGCTGTCCAGCAGGCTCAATTGCCGCAAGTCCACAGAGCGGACATTGTTCGTTTCGCCTGATCTCACATCCGAAGATCATTCCGCCACAGGCGGTCATCGGATACTTGTCCTCCCTTCATTCAGCTTAGCCAGAGTAAAAAAACTATCCCAAATCTTTCCATAATTTAGAATTTAAACAATATGAATTTCTTCTATCATAACTGCAAAGAAAAGGGAGCGGATCTTCTCCGCTCCCTGTCCATACAGCCAATGCCGGGGGTTGAATTACTTCAGGCGATCCATGTAAGTGGTCACCTTGGCTTCGTCCACCCACTGTTTGATGGTCGATTCAGTCAGTTCATTCTTCTTGGTGGTCAGCAGCGCGTTTGAAATGCTCTCCCGCACGGTTTCCAGATCCACGGGGCCTTCCGCCACGTCAGCCACGTACTTGATAATGTGATAGCCGTAGGTGGATTCCACAGGCTCGCTCACGTCGCCCACATTCTGCAGGGCCATGGCGCTGGTAACGAAGGGCTCCACAAAGTAAGCATAGCCTTCCCGGATGGCGTAGCCTTCTTCGGGCATATGGTCGGTGCTGTACTCAGTAATCATGGCGTCAAAGTCCGCGGCTTCGGCGGTGGCTTTCGCGTACACTTCATCCGCTTTCACCTTGGCGTTGGCCATACCGGCGGCCTTGGCGGCGTCATACGCAGCCTGAGCGGCGTCCACGGCGGCCTGCAGGGCGTTCTTATCGGCGTCCGCGGCGGCGTTGGTCAGGGCATCCTGGGCCTCGGTCAGGGCGGTCTGGGCTTCATTGGCGGCTTTGGTGTCCTCGTCGGAGATACCCACCAGGATGTGCTTCACCATACGATACCCCGCGGGAGCGTAATACACCTCGGTGCCGTTCATCCGGTTATAGCCGTAGCTGTCGGGATCGGATTCCATGGCGGCCTTGTCAGCTTCCACCTTGGCGTCGTAATCGGCCTTGATTTCTTCTTCGGTCACCGTGACGTCTTTCACGATGTCTTCCCGCACCTTTTCCTCCGCCACTTCTTCCATCGCGGCATTCAGGAAATCTTCATAGGTGGCGCGGCCATCGGCCGTCTTGACGTCGCTGTGCTCGGATACGTACTTTTCGGCGGCGGCAGTCAGTTCATCGCCTTCCAGCCCGCTGTTGGGCAGGAAAGCGCTGATGACGGACTGGAGGAAAGAATCATAGTATTCCTTGGCGTGTTCTTCGGCGTGAGCCTTTTCTTCGTCGTTCAGCTCCGTCATGCCCAGGGCCGCGGCCTTCTGCTTGAGCACAAGGTTCTGCGTGTACGCCTCGACGACCTGCTTGGTCACGGTCGCTTCGTCGGTGGGATACACGCCGGCGTTGTAGCCATAGTAAGAGGAGAAGAGCTGATTGTAATACTGGTTCTGGGAAATCTGGTTCTGCACGGCGGCAGAAATGACCTGCTTGGTCACGGTTTCGCCGTTCACGTCGATAATGACGCGGGCGTTATCCTTTTCTTCGTTCTTGGATACCAGCGCGCAGCCGCTCAGCACCATCATGACGGCCAGCAGCAGGGCCAATACACTCTTTTTCCGCATGGTGAATACATCTCCTAACTAATTTGTTCAAGGCAACGAGCCTATTATACAGGATAAACGCCAAAACAGCAAGCACTTTTTTAGCAAATAAGGTAGGAGGTAGGAAGTAAGAGGCAGGAGGTTTGTTTTGTTTTCGTATTCCGGAAAGCAAATTTGCAAGCCAGAATAACCGCTGTCTTAACCTCCTATCTCCTACTTCCTACCTTAACTCTGTATTCTCCTGAACCGTTTATCCAGCTCCGCGCGGGTGAGCTGCACCATCAGCGGGCGCCCATGGGGACAGGTGGGGGTCACCTTCTGGTCGATCACGTCCCGGATGAGCTGGACGACGCTGTCCTCCGGCAGGCGTTCGCCGCCCTTGACCGCGTGCTTGCAGGCCATCTGAATGACCCGGCTGGTACGGTCGGCGGGTGTGGCGGAGGGGTTGTCCAGAAGTTCGTCCAGCGCTTCCCGCAGGCAGGTTTCCGCCTGGGGCTGGCCCAGGATGATGGGCACGCCGCGAAGCTGCACGGAGGTATCGCCGAAGGGAGATAGGTCAAAGCCTGCTTTCATCAGCGTTTCCTGGTTTTCCTCGAAGCAGGCGTATTCCTGGGGGCTCAGATTGATGACTTGGGGGATCAGCATGGCCTGACTGGCCGGGGCGGCGGCGGTTTCCTTCATGAACTTTTCGTACAGCAGCCGTTCATGCACCGCGTGCTGGTCGGACAGGATCAGCAGATCGCCGTACTCCATGATGATGTAGGTGTTGAACGCCACGCCCAGCACCCGGAGAGGCTTTTGCAGGAACTGCTGCTCCACCAGGAGCTGTTCCATCTGCTGGATTTCAGGTTCCTGCAGAACCGGATTCGATTTTTGTTCCGGTTTCGGCTCTGGTTTTCTGAGCGGCAGAATAGAACCGGCGGAATCATGCAGGGAAGAAGCGGCGGGCCGCTCAATGAGTCGCGGCGGCAGCGGTTCCCGTTCCCGCGGCGGCGGAGCGGGAGAGAAGGAGGGCAGCGCGCCATCCTCGGTGAAGGCACTCAGGCGGCTGTCCTTGGCCTGCCTGATCACCGGCGCATCCTCCGGAGGCGGAACCGGTTCGCTCACCTGGATTTTCGCGGGAGGGGGATTTACCTTGTCGGGCTGCACGTACATCGGCGGAATGGGCGGCGCTTCGTTGGTCTTTTCCAGCGTTTCAAACACGATGGTTTCCACCGCTTCCCGCACGCCTTTTTCGTCCTGGAACCGCACCTCCCATTTGTTGGGGTGCACATTCACGTCGGCGTTTTCAAAGGGCATGGTCAGATGGAGCACGCACATGGGGAAGCGCCCGATGGTCACCCGCTGTCGGCAGGCGTTTTCCAGAGCCAGGGACAGAAGCGGGCTTTTCATGGCGCGGCCGTTCAAATAGAAGTGTTCGTGGCTGCGGTTGCCGCGCCCCGCGTCCCCCACGCCCACGTAACCCGACAGCATGACGCCGTTCATGCTCCCGTCGATCTTGGTGAGCAGCTTCAGGGTATCGGTGCCATACACGCTCATGATGGCGCTGTCCAGCCGCCCGTCCCCCGCGCTGAAATAGACCAGCTTGCCGTCTGCCATAAAACGGAAGGAGATATTGGGGTGGCTTAAAATCATCCGGGCCATCAGTTCGGAAACGGCTGCGGTTTCGGTAGCGGGCTTTTTGAGGAACTTGCGGCGCACGGGGGCGTTATAAAACAGCTCCTTCACGGTGAAGGTGGTACCCTCCGGGCAAGCCGCGTCCTGGATGTCCAGAATGTCGCCGCCCTCGTTGCGCACCATCACGCCCATGTCCTGCCCCCGGGCGCGGGTCTGGCAGGTGACTTTGCTGACCGCCGCGATGGAGGCCAGCGCTTCGCCCCGGAACCCCAGGGAGCGCACGCCGTACAGGTCCTCCGCCGTGCGGATTTTGCTGGTGGCGTGGCGGGCGAAGGCCAGGCGGATGTCGCTGGGCTGGATGCCGCTGCCGTTGTCCGCTACCCGGAAGGAGGTCAGGCCCCCTTCCTTAATGTCCACCGTGACCGCCGTCGCCCCCGCGTCCATGCTGTTCTCCACCAGTTCCTTGATGGCGGCGGCGGGTCTTTCAACGACTTCACCCGCCGCGATCTGGCCGATCACTTCGGGAGGGAGCTGGCGGATGTGGTTCTGATTCTGTTCCATAATTGCTCCGATCTGTTTAAAGCTTCATCGCTTTTTCTTTCAGCAAAAACAGTTGGTTCAGCGCGTCGATGGGCGTCATGGCCATCACGTCCAGCTTGCGGATTTCCTCGATGAATTCGGTCTTGGGGTATTCCATCAAATCCACCTGCTCGTTTTTCTTTTTATGGCCCGCGCCAAGGATATTCTGGCCGATGGTGTTGTTGGTCACGTCGTTGACCTGCAAGCGGGCCATGATCTCCTGGGCCCGCGCCACCACGGGCCGGGGCACGCCCGCCAGGTGGGCCACATAAATGCCGAAGCTCTTATCCGCGCCGCCGGGCACGATCTTACGCAGGAAGATGACTTCCTCCCCGTGCTCCTTGACCGACACGCAGAAATTGTTGACGCCCTCCAGATGCCCTTCCAGCTCGGACAATTCATGGTAGTGGGTGGCGAACAGGGTCTTGGCCCCGGACTTCTTTTTGTCGGCCAGGTATTCCACCGCCGCCCAGGCGATGGACAGTCCGTCGAAGGTGGAGGTGCCGCGGCCGATTTCGTCCAGGATGACCAGGGATTTGTTCGTGGCGTTCCGCAGAATATACGCCATCTCACTCATTTCCACCATGAAGGTGCTCTGGCCGGTCGCCAGATCGTCCGACGCGCCGACGCGGGTATATACCCCGTCCACCAGGGAAATGCTGGCCGACTTCGCGGGCACGAAGGAGCCCATGTGGGCCATCAGCGTGATCAGTGCCACCTGGCGCATATAGGTGCTCTTGCCCGCCATGTTGGGGCCGGTGATGATCTGCACACGGCGCTCGTCTCCATCCAGGTGGGTGTCGTTTGGCACAAAGCCCTGGTCGGGCATGGATGCCTCCACCACCGGATGACGGCCCTCCTCAATGTCGATCGCGCCGTCCTCCGTGATGACGGGACGGGTGTAGTGGTTGATGAGCGCCACCCGGGCCAGGGACAAGAGCGCGTCCAGCGTTTTATACGCCAGAGCGGTGGACTGGAGCCGGGCCATGTTGGCGCCGATCTCGTCCCGGATGCCGTCAAACAGCACGATTTCCAGCCGCGCGGCCTTTTCCTGAGCGCCGGTGACCTTGCGCTCGATCTTCTGCAGCTCTTCGGTGGTAAAACGCTCGGAATTCGCCAAGGTTTGGCGGGGGATGTAGCGCAGAGGCACCTTGTCCCAGTAGGACTTGGTAACCTCGATATAATAGCCGAACACGCGGTTGAAGCTGATGCGCAGGTTCTTGATGCCGGTCTCCTCCCGCTCCTTGGCTTCCAGCTCGGCGATCCACGCCTTGCCGTCGGAGGCGGCTTCCCGGTATTCGTCCAGCTCCTGGTTATACCCGGCGCGGATGAAGTTGCCGTCGGAGAGCAGCAGCGGCGCGTCGGGAGAAATGCCGCGGCGCAAAAGGTCGGTCAGCTCCGGCACAGGGTCCAGCAGATCCTTCAGGAAGGAAAGCGAATCATCCGCCACGCCGGACAACAGGTTCAGCACCTCCGGGGCTTTTTCCAGGGAGCGCAGCAGGCTCAGGCAGTCCCGGGCATTTAAGGTATGGTAGCTGACCTTGGAAAGCAGCCGCTCCATGTCGTATACCTGACTCAGCTGCTCCCGCAGGTTTTCGGACAGCACGTGCTGCTTATACAGCGCTTCCACGGCGGACAGCCGGGCTTCGATTTTTTCTTTATTCACCAACGGTTTTTCCACCCAGGAGCGCAGCAGCCGCCCGCCCATGGCGGTGACGGTCTGATCCAGGATGGACAAAAGCGATCCCTTCATGGACCGGCCCCGGATGGTTTCGGTCAGCTCCAGGTTGCGGCGGGTGGAGGCGTCCAGCGGCATAATGTCGTTCTTTTCCAGCACCCGCACCCGGGAAATATGCTGCAGGGCATTTTTCTGCGTTTCGCTCAGATACCGCATCAGCGCGCCCGCCGCCTGGGCCGCCACGGACAGGGAAGCGTCCAGCCCCAAAGCGGTTAAGGAATGCACCTGGAAATGGTTCAGCAACGTTTCCTTGGCGTTGGCGCTCTGGTACGCTGCGGCGGTATAATTCCGGCAGACGAGGGAAGAAGCGGGCTGCACCGCCTCCGGGCTGTTGGTGATGATTTCACCGGGGGTCAGGGCATCCAGCGCGGATTTGATGGCCTGCGGGGTATTTTCCACCTGCTGGGCGTAGAATTCGCCTGTGCTTACATCGCAGGCCGCGATGCCGCAGCGCTTGCCGTTAATGCAGACGGAGCAAAGGAAATTGTTTCGCTTTTCGCCGATCACGGCGGAATCCGTCAGGGTGCCCGCCGTAACGATGCGGATAATGTCCCGCTCCACCAGGCCCTTGGCCAGCGCGGGGTCCTGCATCTGTTCGCCGATGGCCACCCGATAGCCCCGCTCCACCAGCCGCGCCACGTAGGTGTCCACAGCGTGGTAGGGCACACCGCACATGGGCGCGCGTTCCTCCAGGCCGCAGTCCTTGCCTGTCAGGGTCAGCTCCAGTTCCCGGCTGGCGGTCAGGGCGTCGTCAAAGAACATCTCGTAAAAATCCCCGACCCGGAAGAAAAGCAGGGTGTCGGGGTTCTGCTCCTTGAGCTTCATATATTGCTGCATCATCGGGGACAGGGTCGCCATGGCGGATTGCTCCTTTGCGTTGGTATAGATTGTTTTACGCTTTCTTTCTGAACACGATCAGCTTGCTGGCCACATAGTTCAGAATGATGACGACGATGTTCACCGCGATTTTCACGATCAGGTCGTTCCAATGCAGCACGTCCACCATCACATACATGCCCAGCCAGTCCAGCACGCCGGTGCCCAGGCGGCACAGATAAAAAGAAATGCCTTCCCTGATGATCTCCTGCCTGGTGACCGCTTTGCTGTGAAACACCCATTTCCGGTTGGTCACATAGGCGAACAGCACCGCCAGCACCCAGGCGATCACCGTGCTGGGCACTGTCGGGATACCCAGCGGGTGGGCGCACAGCCAGTACACCACGATATTGACCAGCGTGGTCAGCACGCCGAAAATGGCGTAGGGAATCATGTCGCCGTATTTGGCGAGTAGTTTCTTTATCATGGACGGTTTCCCCTGTCAGCCGCACCCGCCACAGGCAGCGCAGTTGCCGCTGCAGCCGCCCTGGCTGCCGCCGGGGTTGAGGGTGGCGGACAGTTCGCTGTTGACCGCGCTCATCATATCGGAAAAGCCCTTCCGCGCCTGCTGTAAAGCCTGGTACAGGGGCTGAGCCTTGATCTGCTGCTGCACGGTGTCCAGGTCGCGGGTGAGGGAACCGATTTTGTCAAAGTCCGGTTCGTTTTTGAGGGTCGCGTCCTCGATGTCCCGATGGATGCTGTCGTACTGCTTGAAGAGTTCCTGCAACTGCTCGTCCTGTCCGGCGGCGTCCTCGGTGGCGCGCATGGTGATGTATTCGGGGGACTGAGCGATGATGGCGGCCAATTCCTTGGCCTTGTCGATAACAGCTTGGCTCATTGTTTTTGCTCCTTTTTTGAATAGTTCCAAAATCAGATTTTTCCTTTCAGCGTCGTTTTGCTGGCCGCGGTGATCTTCACCGGAATGATTTTGCCGATCATATCCGCGCTGCCTTCAAAGTTGACGCTGATGTTGCGGGAAGTTTTGCCGGTGAACTGGTTTTCGTCGCGCTTGCTCTGGCCCGTCACCAGCACGCTTTCGGTTCTGCCGATCATTTCCGCAAAGCGCATTTGGGTCATTTCCTCCTGCAGGGCGATCAGGCGCTCGATGCGTTCGGTGGCTAAAGCCGGATCAATGCGGCCCGGCATCTCGGCGGCGCGGGTGCCCACCCGGGGGGAATAGATGAAGGTGAAGGCGCTGTCGTAGCCAACCTGCCGCACCAAGTCCATGGTGTCTTCAAAGTCCCGGTCGGTTTCGCCGGGGAAGGCCACGATGATGTCCGTGGTCAGGCCTACATCCGGCGCGGCCTTGCGGATCTTCTCCACCTTTTCCAGATAGCTTTCCCTTGTGTATTTCCGGTTCATGGCCTGCAAAATGGCGTTGCTTCCGCTTTGCACGGGCAAATGCAGATGGCGGCACAGGGCAGGGTTCGATGCCATTTCTTCAATCAGCTCGTCGGACAGGTCCTTCGGGTGGCTGGTCATGAAACGCACCCGGGGAATGCCCGTTTCGGTCACGCGGCGCAGCAGCTGCGGGAAGGTGACGCTGCCCGGCACGTCGTTGCCGTAGGAATTCACGTTCTGCCCCAGCAGCATGATTTCCTGAACCCCTTGCTTTTGCAGCCCTTCCACCTCGCGGACAATATCATCCGCCGTGCGGCTGCGCTCCCGGCCACGCACGTAAGGCACGATGCAGTAGGAGCAGAAGTTGTTGCAGCCGTACATGATGGTCACGTAGGACTGGAAGGGGCTTTCCCTGCGGATGGGCAGGCCCTCGGCGATGGTGCTCTGCTCCTCCGGCACGGCCACCACCCGGCGGCGGGTTTGAGCGGCGCGGTAAAGCAGTTCAGGCAATTGGTGAATGTTGCCGGTGCCGAAGGCCACGTCCACAAAAGGATACTGGCGCAGCAGCTTATCCGCCATGCCGGGCTCCTGCACCATGCAGCCGCACACGCCGATGAGCATGCCGGGCCGCTCCTTCTTGACTTCCTTGAGCCAGGTCACGTTGCCCAGGGCTTTGCGCTCGGCGTTGTCCCGGATGCAGCAGGTGTTGTGCAGCACAAAGTCCGCCTCTTCCCTCCGGGGGGCGGGCGTCATCCCCATACCGTCCAGCATGCCCGCCAGTTTTTCGGAGTCGTGGGCGTTCATCTGACAGCCGTAGGTGACGATAAAATAGGTTTGCGGACGGTCGGGCAGGGCCTTGAATTCCTCTGCGAACTGCCGCTGGGACAGGAGTTCTTGTTCAGAAACGTGGATGATTTCATCGCGTTTGTTCATTTTGTCTTTTACCTCAATCCAACTTGAAACAATATGGCTAACAAAATATAAATATAGCAATTCTCTTTGTCATCCCGACCGGAGTGGAGCGAGAGCGGAACGGAGTGGAGGGACCTTGGAGCATGGTGAACGTCACTCGGTTTGTTATGACTCTCTTAGATCCCTCGACTTCGCCTCACCTCTGGCTCGGCTTCGCTCGGGATGACAATGTCAGGTAAAGGATAAAAAGTTAAGTGTACACTATAGCGAGAACTCTGTATACTCTTTCACTGTCCTTTTTTCCGTGTCATCTCGACAAGCCCCAGGCTGGTGAACCCATGCACGACGGCTTTGACAGGGTCATCCTTTAATGCTTCTTCCAGGGCATTTCGGACCGCTTCGCGGCTTTCCTCGGTCTGCATATCCACAAAGTCGATGATGATGATGCCGCCGATATTCCGCAGCCGGAGCAGCCTTGCGATTTCCCTTGCCGCTTCCAGGTTCAGCTTCAAAAAGGTGTTTTCCGTACCACTTTTATTGCCGGTGAATTTGCCGCTGTTCACGTCGATCACGGTCATGGCCTCGGTGGGGTCGATGACCAGATACCCGCCGCAGTCCAGCCAGACCTTGCGGTTCAGGGACTTTTCCAGCTTGGCGGGAACATTGTACAGGTCAAAGGGATTGGGGCAGCTTTGAACCGGAACACTGACGCCGCTGATTTCCTCCGGCCGGTCGGTGAGGATGCTTTCGATTTGTCCGTGCTCGTCCCGCAGGAGGCGCACCAGCGCGTCCTCCCGGCCCTTTAATAGCCCCGGCTCTGTTATTTGCGCGCGCCGCTGCAGCACGTCCTTCCAGGCGGCTTCCAAAATGGCGGCGTCTTCGGCGATGGCGTTTTCTTCCGCCTCCGCGCTTTCCGTGCGCATCACCAGGCCCATGCCCTCCGGGGCGATGCGGGAAGCCAAGTCAGACAGGCGGCTTCGCGTTTCCTCGTCCTCGATTTTCTTGGACACCGCGAAGCGGCGGGTCAGGGGCGTCAGCAGGACGAAACGTCCGGCCAGGGCAATGTCCATGGTCAAATACGCGGCCTTTTCCCCAACGGGCGGCTTTTTCACCTGCACGATGATCCGGTCGCCCGAGCGCGGCTTTTCCCTGCATTCACTGAACGGCAGGAAACCAACCATCTCCCCGCCCAGCTTCACGAAGGCCGCTTCCATGCCCTTGACGATGCGGTCCGCCCGGCCCAAATAAATCTGCTCCGCCGCGATGCCGCCGCCCTCGTCATGGCTGAAATACAGCAGCCGCTTTCCGTCCATGAGGGCGATTTCGCGCTTTCCGGCTTCGTGGCGAATGAGAATCGTTTTGCTCACATTTCCTCCAGCGGATAGAACACGCCGTCCTTTTCGCCCAGCATCTGCGTGCGGGTAACGATCATGTGGGGACGCTCTGTTTTCGCAAATTCAAACAGGGTGGACAGCAGCAGCTCGGGCTTGCAGGTAGCCTTTTCGCAAAGGGCTAATGTCATACGCAGGGTGTCGCCGGTGAGCGCAAGATCGTAAATCATGGGCCGGATATCGCAGGGCTTCATGCCGGTTTTGGTCTTGCGGATGGCGGGGATTTCTGCTTGCTTAAGGAACGCGGGAATGGCCTCGGCCAAACCCTCCGGCACCTCGTCCAGCTTCGCTTCGTACATGGCGGCGGCTAATTGGGCCATAGGCGCGGGGTGGCGGTCGTCCACCGCCCGGGCGGAAAT
This sequence comes from uncultured Eubacteriales bacterium, assembly GCA_902801765.1. Classification (GTDB taxonomy): domain Bacteria; phylum Bacillota; class Clostridia; order Christensenellales; family Aristaeellaceae; genus RUG563. The sequence goes on along the minus strand of CADCJO010000002.1, from coordinate 35,972 downwards.
ACAGGGCAGCTCCGGTGGCAGGGCGGGCCGCAGCTTGTCCAGAAATGCCTGGGCCGTCATTTCGCCCTCGATGGGCACTTCCATGATTTCCCTGCGTCCCGGCATGCCGACGGAGAGCGGTGCGGCGAAGGTCAACAGGATATGGGGATTGAACCCCTGGGAATACCGCAGCGGCAGCCCGCTCCGGCGCAATGCCCGCTGCATGGCCCGCATCAGATCCAGATGCCCGATGTGGCGAAGGCGGGGTGTTTTCTCAAATACGACGATCAGCTTCATCGTTCATTCCCCCTCAGTCCGCCAGCGGCGCGGCGGTTTGGGCCTTGCCCTTAAGCGGCGGGTTCTTCACCCAGTCGCACACGCCCCAGGTGTTCAGGCCGCAGCCGTTGCAGCCGTGGCGGCAGTCGGGGGTGGTCTGGGTCAGCTTGGCCTTTTCGTTTTCGCGTTTTAAATAGGCCATGCTCACGCCCGCGTCGATGAATTCCCAGGGAAGCAGCTCGTCATAGGGGCGTTCCCGGTGGGCGTAGAAGGCGGGGTCAAGGCCGCAATCCTCAAACGCGCCCATCCACTGGTCAAACTTGAAATGCTCCATCCAGCTGTCCAGGCGGCAGCCCCGCTTCCAGGCGGCGTAAATCACCTCGCCAATGCGCCGGTCGCCCCGGGAGATGCAGGCTTCCAGCATGGATAATTCGCTTTCGTGCCAGTTGAAATGCACGTTCTTGAGCTTTAAATACTGCCGCAGGGCCGCCTGCTTTTCATGCACCATGTCGATGGTGTCCTGGGCGGCCCACTGGAAGGGGGTGAAGGGCTTGGGCACGAACACGCTGGCCGAGGCCGTCACGCGCACGCCGCTCTTGGCCCGCTGCTCCTTGGGCACGCGGTAGAAGGCGTCCACCACCTTTTTCGCCAAATCGCCAATGCCGCGCAGGTCTTCGTCTGTTTCGGTGGGCAGGCCCATCATGAAGTACAGCTTAACGCTGCTCCAGCCGCATTCAAAAGCGTCGGTGACGGAACGGATCAAATCGTCTTCCGTCACGCCCTTGTTGATCACGTCGCGCAGCCGCTGGGTGCCCGCTTCGGGGGCCAGGGTCAGGCCGGATTTTTTCACCTGCTGGGTTTCTTCCAAAGATTGCTTCACGATGTTGTCGATGCGCATGCTGGGCAGGGACACGCTGACCCGCTTGTCCTTATATCTGTCCATCAATGCCTGAATCAGTTGCGGCAAGCAGGGATAGTCGCCGCTGGACAGGGAAGAAAGGCTCATTTCCTCGTAACCGGTGGACTGCTGCAATTTATCCGCCAGCTCCAAAAGCCGTTCCATGCTGCGCTCCCGAACGGGCCGGTACAGCATCCCCGCCTGGCAGAAGCGGCAGCCGCGGGTGCAGCCCCGCATGATTTCCAGCACCATCCGGTCGTGGACGATTTCGGTGTAGGGTACGGGGATGGATTCGGGATAGACCGCGTTGGTCAGATCCTTCACCACCCGCTTTTTCACCTTGGTGGGAGCGGCGGGGTCGTTAGGCGCAAAGGATTTGAGCGTGCCGTCCTCGTTGTAGGCAACGTCGTAAAACGCCGGAACGTAAACCCCTTCCAGCTTGGCCAGGTTCCGCAGAATGCCGATGCGCGGAAGGCCCGCTTCCCGCCCGTCCCGGATCACGTCGATCAGCTCGTGCATCACGTCCTCGCCGTCACCGATCATAAAGGCGTCGATAAAGGGGGCCAAGGGTTCGGGGTTAAAGGCGCAGGGGCCGCCCGCCACCACGATGGTGTCCTGTTCGCTTCGGTCCTCCCGGCGAATGGGCACCCGGCCCAGGTCCAGCATCTCCAGGATGTTGGTATAGCTCATTTCGTATTGCAGGGTGAAGCCGATAATGTCAAATTCGTTCAGCGCCGCCCGGCTTTCCAGGGAAAAGAGGGGCACGCCGGTCTCCCGCATTTTGTCCGCCATGTCGGCGTCGGGCATGAACAGCCGCTCGCAGAGGGCGTCCTCCCGCTGGTTGATGAGATAATACAAAATCTTCATGCCCAAATGGCTCATGCCGATTTCATAGGTGTCGGCAAAGCAGAAGCCAAAGGTGCAGCGGACCTTGCTCCAGTCCTTGCGTACGGCGTTCATTTCCCCGCCGGTATAGCGCGCGGGGCGCTGAACCGTTTCCAGCAGTTCTTCCAGCTTCCTGTTTTCCAGGTCGTTCAAAGGTCGTCCCCTCCCAAAAAGAATCCATACAAAACCAATATACAGTATAGCATTTTTCATGCCGTTTGTCCATGTTTTCGAGGGAAAAACGAAGGCGGATTTCATGATTGAACATTTGGCGCGGAAATGGTATAATTCATTTGATCTATACAGAAAGCAGGGATGCTTGCGATGCCAAAGGCGGCAGGAAACAAGAAGGAAATGTTTGAATCGATGCCGGTACCAAAGGCCCTTATGTCCATGGCGGTGCCGACGATCATCAGCCAATTGATCACCCTGATTTACAACATGGTGGACGCCTTTTTTATCGGCCAGACGGGCAACTCCTTCATGGTGGCGGCGATTTCGCTGACCCTGACGCTGGTGATTATGCTGACGTCGCTGTCCAACCTGTTCGGCGTGGGCGGCGGCAGCCTGACCGCCCGGCTGATGGGCATAAGCCAGGAGGAAGAGGCCCGGCGGGTCAGCGCTTTCAGCGTGTATGGTGCCGTCGCCGTAGCGCTGAGCTATTCACTTCTGATCGGTCTTTTCATGAATCCGCTGCTGCGTTTCCTCGGCGCGTCAGAACAGACGATCGAATATGCCCGGCAGTATACCTTTCTGGTGATCGTGCTGGGCGGCGGGTTCAGCATGGTGAGCATGACACTGGCCCACCTGCTTCGCAACGCTGGCTATTCCGGCAAGGCCAGCATGGGCCTAAGCCTGGGCGGCGTGCTGAACATAGCGCTGGACCCACTGTTCATGTTTGTGCTTTTGCCCCGGGGCAGCGAGGTCGTCGGCGCGGCGCTGGCCACTTTGTTTTCCAATATCGTTTCCTGCGGTTTTCTGCTGTTCGCTTATCAAAAGGCGACCCGCACCGCCTCCCTCAGCCTGAGCCTGAACCAGGCGCGGAGAATCAAAAGGGACAGCGTGAAAAAGGTATTCGCCGTGGGCGTGCCCTCCGCCATTCTGACAGGGCTGTTCGACCTGGCGAACGTGTGCGTGAACATGCTGGCCTCCGCCCACAGCGATCTGGCGCTGGCAGGCATGGGCATCGTGATGAAGGTGGAGCGGGTGCCCAATGCCGTCAACATCGGCATCTGCCAGGGGGCCATGCCCATCATCGCCTACAACTATTCCGCGGGCAATATCGGCCGCATGAAAAAGACCGTAAACACCGCCCGGCTGTGGGGGCTGATTGTCTCCTTCGTTTCCATCGCGCTGTTTGAGCTGTTCGCCGGGGACGTGACCCGGCTGTTCATGAGCACCTCCCGGGGCGACGCGGAAAACGCCCTGCGCACCGTCACTTACGCCACGCTGTTCCTCAGCATCCGGTGCCTGGCCTCCCCCTTCCAATTTCTCAACTACCACACCTCCTTCTCCATGCAGGCCATGGGCAACGGCAAGGCCACCATGCTCCACGCCTTCGTGCGGGAAATCGTGTTCTACATTCCCTTCATGTTCCTGCTGGACAGGCTGTTCGGCGAAACCGGCCTGGCCTGGGCACTGGTGGCGGGCGAAGGCTGCGGGGCCATGTTCGCGCTGTGGCTGATGCGCCGGGCTATAAAGCAGGCGGAAGGACGAGCGGCGGCACCATGAAAAAACGTGTGATCGGTATCGTTGGCCCCACGGCCAGCGGGAAAACCGCGCTGTCGCTGTTGGCAGGCAAGCGGCTGGGCGGAGAAATCCTGTGCATGGATTCCATGCAGATCTACAAAGGAATGGACATCGGCACCGCCAAGCCGACGCGGGAGGAGCAGGCGGTTCTTCCCCATCACCTGCACAGCTTCCTGGAACCAACGGAGACCTTTTCCGTATCCCAGTACGCGGAAAAAGCCAGGGAAGTGATTGCGCGGGTGAATGTGCCCATCCTGGTGGGCGGCACCGGGATGTATCTGCAATCGCTTTCTCTGCCGATGGATTACGGCGCGGTGGGCGGGGATGAAGCGATTCGGAAGCATTACCATGAAATCGCCGACACCCAAGGCGCGGAAGCGCTGCACCAGCTTTTGGAAAGCGTCGATCCCGCGTCGGCGGCCCGGCTGCATCCCAACGACATTCGCCGGGTGGTGCGGGCGCTGGAGGTATATGACCTGACGGGCACGCCGCTGTCCGCACAGAGGATGCCGGGACCGGAGGATTCGCCCTATGATTTCCAGCTCTATGCGCTGGATTTACCGCGGGAGGTCCTGTACAGCCGGGTCGATCAGCGGGTCGATCAAATGATGCGGGACGGGCTGCTAAACGAAGTGAAGCGGCTAAAGGACAGCGGCGTACCCGAGGACGCTCAGTCCATGCAGGGCTTGGGGTACAAGGAGCTGCTGCCCGTGCTGGATGGGAAATCCTCCTTGGAGGAGGCGGTTTCCCTCATCAAGCTCCGCACCCGCCACTACGCCAAGCGCCAGCTCACCTGGTTCAAGCGGGATGAAAGGATTCAATGGCTGCCCTATGGAAAAGGTGAAAACCTGGCTCCTTACGCAGAAATGATTTACGAAAATTTTCGGAAGGAATGATGCTTATGAACATAGATTCCCTGCTGCTCCAGGCGGAACGCGACTGCCAGCCGGTCTTTGCCGCGCTGGAGGAAAACGAAATCACAAACACCCGGCGGGTGCTGGCCGCTTTCCAGGCGGAGGACATTGCCACCCGCCACTTCTCCCCCACCACCGGCTACGGCTACGACGACATTGGCCGGGACAAGCTGGAAGCCGTGTTCGCCCGGCTGTTCGGGGCGGAAGCCGCCATCGTGCGGCCCGCCATCGCCTGCGGCACGGCGGCGCTTTCCTTATGTCTGTTCGGGCTGTTGCTGCCCGGCGACCATCTTCTGTCCGCCACCGGCACGCCCTATGACACCATGGAAACGGTGATCGGCCTTTCCGGCAACGCGCCGGGGAATTTAAAGGAAATGGGCGTTTCCTATTCCCAGGTGGAAATGTGCGACGGCCAAACGAAAATCGACGTGCAGGGCGTGCTGGACGCAATGCGGCCCAACACCAAAGTGGTGCTCATTCAGCGGAGCCGGGGCTACGCCTGGCGATCCTCCCTGCAGCCTGAGGAGATGAAGGATGTAATCGAAGCCGTTCATGCCGCGCGGCCCGACGTGTTCATCATGGTGGACAACTGCTACGGCGAATTCATCACCGACCGGGAACCCACCCACTTCGGCGCGGACGTGTGCGTAGGGTCGCTGATCAAGAATCCCGGCGGCGGGCTGGCCCCCACCGGCGCGTATCTGGCAGGTTCGTCCCGAGCCATCGAACGCATCGAAGCCCGGCTTACAGCGCCCGGCCTGGGCCGCGAGGTGGGCAGCTACGCGGCCAGCTATCAGCCCTTCTACCAGGGCCTCTTTCTGGCCCCCCATACCGTGACCCAAGCGCTGAAAACGTCCATCCTGGCTGCCCGCACCTTTGAACTGCTGGGCATGAAAACCACCCCGGCCTTCGACGCGCCCCGGGCCGACATCATCCAGGCCATCGAAATGGGCGACCCGGACAAGCTGATCGCCTTCGTGCAGGGCATCCAGGCCGCCTCCCCCATCGACGGCAGCGCCGTGCCCGAGCCCTGGGACATGCCCGGCTATACCGACCAGGTGATCATGGCGGCGGGTACCTTCGTGGCGGGGGCGTCCATTGAGCTTTCCGCCGACGCGCCGATGCGGGCCCCCTACACGGTGTATTTGCAGGGCGGGCTGACCTATGCCCACGGGAAAATTGCTCTGCGGACAGCCCTGGAAAAAATGGAGCAGCGGGCATGAATGAAGAGATTTCGCCCGAAGCGCTGCTGTTTTTCAGCGAAAAGCCCCAGGCCCTTCCCCTGTACCTGGCCTTTGACACCCGCATCACCGCCCTGTTTCCCGACACGAACAAGCGCGTTCAGAAAACCCAGATCACCTATTACAACCGGCACGTGTTCGCCTGCGTTTCCCTGCTGCGGGTGAAGCGCAAGGCCGAGCTGCCCGACCCTTACATCGTTGTTACCATCGGCCTGCCCTACCGCTTGGAATCCCCTCGCGTAGTTTCCAAATGCGAACCGTACCCCAATCGCTGGACGACCCATATCGTGATTGGCTCGGAAAACGAGATGGACAAAGAATTCTTCTCCTGGGTGCGGGAAGCCTACGATTTTTCCAATTCAAAAAAGGTAAAGGAGAGAAAACCATGAAAGCATTGTTTATCGGCGGCACCGGCGTGATCAGCACCTCCATCTCCCGGCTCCTGGTCGCCCAGGGCTGGGACCTGACCCTGCTTAACCGGGGCAACCGGGCAAAATGACGTGCCCGGTGCGAAGCAGCTCATCCTGGACGTGAACGATGAAGCGGCGGTAGCGAAAGCCATCGAACACGAACACTACGACGCGGTGTGCGATTTCATCGCCTTCGTGCCCGCCCAGGCGGAACGGGACATCCGCCTGTTTAAAGGCAAGACCGACCAATTCATGTTCATCAGCTCCGCTTCCGCGTACCAAAAGCCCCTGTCCTATCCCGTCATCCGGGAATCCACGCCGCTTTCCAACCCCTACTGGGAATACTCCCGCAACAAGATCGCCATCGAGGAGCTGCTCATGCGGGAATACCGGGAGAACGGCTTCCCCATCACCATCATCCGCCCCAGCCACACCTTCAACTTCCGCTCCATCCCTCTGGCGATTCACGGTGACAAAGGCCCCTGGCAGGTGATCAAGCGGATGATGGAGGGCAAAAAGGTGCTCATGCCCGGCGACGGCAGCAGCCTGTGGGCCGTGATGAACAGCGAGGACTTCGCCCCGGCGTTCGTGGGCCTGATGGGCAACGTCCACGCCATCGGCCAGGCCGTGCAGATCACCGGCGAAGAGCTGCTCACCTGGAATCAGATCACGGCCTCCGTGGCCCGGGCGGCGGGCGGGGAATACAAGCCCTGCTACGTGCCCACCGACCTGTTGGCGAAAACGACGAAATACGACTTCGTGGGCGCGATGATCGGCGACAAATCCAACACCGTGATTTTCGATAACTCCCTGCTGCACCACCTGGTGCCTACCTTCCAGCCAAAGCGCACCTTCGACCAGTGTGCCCGGGAGAGCATCGCTTATTTCCTGAGCCATCCCGAACTGCAGGTGGAAGACCCGGACTTTGACGCCTTCTCCGACGCCATGGTGGAGATCATGGAGAACGCCGCGGAAAAGGTCAGGGCGCTTTGATCGAACCCGCAGGGTTCAGCGCGCCAGGCAGCCCAGTACAGCAAAAGAACAAATCCGATCATTCTTCCCCCCTTGACCGAAAAACGTTCGTGATGTATAATCAACCCCGTCATACGAAGTATGCAGGAAATATCCGAAAGGATAGCCGAAGGAGTAACACTCTCAGGCGCTGAGGAATCAGCGGGACTGTGTGCGGATGACGCTCTGGAGAATCCCGGCAGAGGTACGCCGGGTGCCGAAGGTGCAAAGCCCGTTTGGGCTAATCTCTCAGGCAAAAGGACAGAGGCGATGGGTTGATTTGCGCAGCATCGTGGTATGCCCTGATACAATGAGAGAGTTTCGCTTCGGCGGACTCTTTTTTATTGAGGTAGGAAGTAGAAGGTATGAGTAGGAGGTTTCTATAGATCAATCACTTTTTGCAGATTGTTTGACTATAGCGAATTCTTTTTACATCTCCTACTTCCTACCTGACTAAGCGAAAGGATCGTGACCCCATGGAGAACATCATGCAAACCATTGCGTCCATCAACGACCAGATCAACGGCGTGGTGTGGGGCGTGCCCGCGCTGGTGCTTTTGATCGGCACCGGTATTATCATGACCGTTCTGTCCCGCTTTTTCCAGTTCCGCCGTTTCGGCCACATGTGGAAAAACACCATCGGCGGCCTGTTCAATAAGGAAAAGGGCATCCGCAAGAGCAGCGACGCCCACTCCATTTCCCAGTTCCAGTCTCTATGCACGGCGCTGTCCGCCACCATCGGCACCGGCAACATCGCCGGCGTGGCCTACGCCATCACCATGGGCGGCCCCGGCGCGGTGTTCTGGATGTGGATCGCCGCCATCGTGGGCATGATGACCAACTACTCTGAAAACGTGCTGGGCATCTACTTCCGCCGCCGGAACGAAAAGGGCGAATGGAGCGGCGGCGCGATGTACTACCTGAAGGACGGCCTGGGGAAGATCACCTTCGGCGACGTGCATGTTTTCCCCGCGCTGGGCAAGGTACTGGCCGCGCTGTTCTCCTTCTTCGCCATCATCGCTTCCTTCGGTATCGGCAACATGGGCCAGGTGGCCTCCATCACCGAGAGCATCAACACCCTGCTGCCCTATGACCCCTCCGTGGTCAACCTGGTCACGGGCCTGATCGTGATCGTGCTTTTGTCCCTGGTCATTCTGGGCGGCCTCAAGCGCATCGCCACCACCAATGAAAACATCGTGCCCTTCATGGCGATCTTCTTCATCATCGGCTCCCTGGTCATCATCGGCATGAACATCGGTCAGGTGCCCGCCGCGTTCGGCGCGATCTTCGCGGGCGCGTTCAACTTCAAGTCCGCCGCGGGCGGCATCGGCGGCGCCATCATCGCCCAGGCCATGACCTGGGGCTTCAAGCGCGGCGTATTCTCCAACGAAGCCGGCCTTGGCTCCTCCGTCATGGTGCACTCCGCCTCCAACGTGAAGGAGCCCGTGGTGCAGGGCCTGTGGGGCATCTTTGAAGTGTTCGCCGACACCATCATCGTGTGCACCTGCACGGCGCTGGTCATCCTGACCTCCGGCGTGGTGGACCTGCAAACCGGCGCTTCCATCTCCGGGGCCACCAAGCTGGGCCTGGCCGCGGAAGCCTTCACCAAGAGCTTCGGCCCCTTCGGCGGCGTGTTCATCGCCGTGGCCGTGTCGCTGTTCGCGTTCACCACCATCCTGGGCTGGAGCTATTACGGCACCAAGGCCTGGGAATATCTCTTCGGCACCAAGAGCACCCTGGCCTATAAAATCGTATTCATCGCCATGGTCGTGGTCAGCGCCACCATCGACGTATCCCTGGCTATCGACCTGTCCGACACCTTCAACGGCCTCATGGCCATTCCCAACCTGATCGGCGTGCTGTTCCTGTCCCGGCTGGTCATCCAGATCACCAAGAACTATTCCGCCCGCAAGATCACCAAAAAGCAGCCCGATCTCAAGCCCATGTATTCCGCCTTCGAGGAAATCCAGCAAGAGCAGGAAGCCCGGGAGGACTGATTCCGCAAATGCTATTATCAGAAGCGTGCGCTCAAAGGAGTTCACGCTTCTTTTATTATGAAAGCTTCTCGCATATTCTTTCCAGTTTCCGGGCATAACAAGCATAAGAAACCGCAAGGAGGAAGCAGTATGAATCCATTTCAGCTAAAGCCCGAAAACCTGACCGAACAGTTTATGGACTGGGAGCGCCTTTATCCCCGTTCCTATGACAAAATGGAGACAGACCCTTACACCCGGGTACGGGTCATTCTGATGAACGGAACAGAATTTGAGTCCGCCGGGTATTCCCATCAGTTCCAGCGCCACGAAAGCAACAATGATCTGCGCCGGGAGCTGGCCATGATCCGCCGTCAGGAACAGCAGCAGCAAAAGAAAATCGCCTGCCTGAAACCCATGGACGAAACCGTGCTGGAGCACACCATCGGCTACGAGCAATTGGCCGTGGATCTGACCGCCGGTCTGGCTAAGCGGGTCAAATGTCCTCATGTGAAATCCGCCCTGGACTTTGCCCTGTTGGAGGATTTTGACCATCTCTACCGCTATGCCGATCTGATGGAAATGGAGCACGGCCAGTATGCCGAAAAGCTGGTGGGGGATTACACGGAAATCATGCCGGGCCGCCCCACGATCTCCGAGCACCGCTGCCCCATGGACGCCCTGTGCATGCCCGGCAAGCCCGACGCCGCGCTGTTTGACAAAATGGCCGTGCAGATCATCACCGCCGCCGAGCAGCAGACCATGAACTATTACATGAACGTGTGCGCCTTTTATACCTCCGACCTGGGACGGAAGCTGTACCAGGAAATCGGCATGATCGAGGAGCAGCACGTGACCCAGTACGGAAGCCTGATGGACCCCAATTGCACCTGGCTGGAGGGGCTGCTGATGCACCAGTACGTGGAAGCGTACCTGTATTATTCCTGCATGGAGGATGAAACCGACCAGAATGTGCGGAAGGTATGGGAGGACTTTTTCCAAATGGAGGTCGCCCACCTGCACAAAGCAGCCGACCTGCTGAAGCAGTACGAAAAGAAGGACTGGCAGCAGGTCATCCCCGGCGGCGAATTCCCCGAACCCTTCCATTTTGAAACGAATATCGACTATGTGCGCGCCGCGCTGAACATGGTGGAATTCACGGCGGAAAAGGAAATCTTCAAGCCCGTGAACATGCTGCCCAAGGACTATGACTTCTTCGTGTACCAGAAAGCGGTAAACGCCAACGTGGACGCCGTGCCCAGCCACCAGGTGATTGACCGCGCCATCCGCAAGCTGGGCCGCGACTACCGCGCCGAGACCGCTCCCAACCCCATTCCCGGCTTACAGAACCGGACGATGGATAATACCGTGCTGGGAAGAATCTATCAGTAAACGCCCGAATGCTGAAACGTTTTCGCCGGGGGCTTGAAGCCTGGGGGCATTATCTGCTGGCGCTGCTGTGCGCGGGGGTGATCCTGCTGTCGGCGGCGTGGACGCGGGAACAGCGAACGGTGGAAAAGGCGGGACAGCAGGCCCTGTCTGATCAAAGCCAGCGTTTGTCCGAGGCAATGCCGCAGGAAAAAGAAAAATACGCGAAACCGACGGATGGCGTCATCCTGCGCATGTTCAGCGAGGAAACCGTGTATTTCCCGTCCGTGCGGTCATGGCAGACCCACCGCGCCGTAGACTTTTCCGCCGCGGACGGTGAACCTGTGCGCGCGATGCTGGAGGGAACGGTGATATCCTGCGCGGATGGCTGCGTGCGTCTGCGGCATCATGACGGAATGGAAAGCCTGTATCGGGGCTTGAAGCAAATCGACGTTTCGCCCGGCCAGCTCCTGCGCCAAGGCGCGCTGCTGGGCCGCGCCGGCGCCCGCGTACCGTATGAAGGCGCCGGACATATCTGCGTCACCCTGATGAAAGACGGCGTTCCCCTTCCGTTTGAAACGGATGAATGAGACAATTTTTTATAGGCGACAATCCATCAAAAGACCGCCGCGGAAGCGACGGTCCGTTTTGTTTTGGACAGGCTGTCCATTGAATGGCAGCGCAAAATGCAAAAAAGGAACCTATTTTCAGAAGGAAAGCATGTTTTTCTGCAAATTTGCTCTTTCCTCGGGAAACATATATTGACAAAGGGGGCGCTTGCCCTATAATGAAGGAGCACAGGTCAATGACAGACGAGGTGAAACGAGCATGGCTTCCCTGCTTGCCAAAGCGAAACGCACCCTGATCGGCGACCGCGCCTTTTACCGCGCGGTGCTGGCGATCATAATCCCGGTGATTATCCAAAGCAGCATTTCCAATTTTGTCAACTTTCTGGACAACCTGATGGTCGGCGCGCTGGGCGACGCGCAGATGAGCGGCGTATCCATCGCCAACCAGCTGAACTTCGTATTCAGCCTGGCTATTTTCGGCGGTCTCGCCGGGCCGGGCATTTTTGGCGCGCAGTTTTACGGCGCGGGAGATATTGAGGGCGTGCGGAACACCTTCCGCATCAAGCTGCTGGAATCGCTGGTGCTGCTGGCAATCGCGTTCGTGGCGTTCATCGGATTCAACCGGCCGCTGATTTCCCTGTTTTTGCAGGGCGACGGCGACCCCGCGCTGGCGGAAGCCATGCTCAAAAACGGCCAGGATTATCTGATGGTGATGCTGTTTGGCCTGCCTGCCTTTGCCCTCAGCCAGTGCTATGCCGGCACGCTCAGGGAAATGGGAGAAACCCGCCTGCCCATGATCGCCAGCGTTGCGGCCGTGGTGACCAACGCGGTGTTCAACTATTTGCTCATCTTCGGGCATCTGGGCCTGCCCCGGCTGGAGGTGGTCGGCGCGGCTGTCGCCACGGTCATCAGCCGGTATGTGGAGCTGGGCATCGTGATGGGCTTCACCCATAAAAACCATAGGACCTTTCCCTTTATCGAGGGAGCTTACCGCACGCTCAGGGTGCCCGCCGCGCTGTTCAAAAAGGTGCTGCGCATGGGCGCGCCGCTGCTGCTGAACGAGGTGCTCTGGTCCATCGGCATGAGCGCGCTCACCGCCGTCTATTCCCTGTGCGGTCTGGTAGTGGTGTCGGCGCTGAGTATCACGTTTACCATTTCCAACCTGTTCAACTCCGTGTACATGTCCATGGGCACGGCGGTGGCGGTAATGGTGGGCCAGGCTTTGGGCGCGGGCAACTTTGAAAAGGCCAAGGGCGACGTATGGCGCTTGATGGCGTTCGGCGTGGCGGGCGCGGTTTCCATGGGCATTCTGCTGGCGCTGTTCGCCCCGCTGATTCCCAACGCGTACAGCGGCGTCACCCAGGACGTCCGGAGCATGGCGACCCGGCTTTTGATCGTGACGGCCTGCGCCATGCCGCTCTACGCCTTTTCTCACTGCGCGTATTTCACCCTGCGCTCCGGCGGCAAAACGATCATCACCTTCCTGTTTGACAGCGGCTACACCTGGGCCATTTCCGTGCCGCTGGCCCTGCTGATGGTCAATGTGCTTCACGCGGACATTGTCGTCACCTTCGCCGTGGTGGAGGCAGCCAACCTGATCAAGTGCATTATCGGGTATTTCTTCGTCAAATCCGGGCGATGGATTCAGAACCTGACCCGCGTTATATAAGCTTTTACACAAGAAGGGAAAGAAATGGAAAAGCAAAATCTGTTCGAGCAGGGCAGCATCCGCAAAACCTATATCACCCTGGCCCTGCCGGTGACGCTGAGCATGGTGCTGTCGGTGGTATACAATGTGGCGGACACCTACTTCATCGCCAGCACCCAGGATACCAACCTGGTGGCGGCGGTGTCGCTGTGCGCGCCGGTGTTCATGCTGCTGATGGCCTTTGGCAACATCTTTGGCCAAGGCGGCACATCGCTGATCTCCCGCCTGTTCGGCAAACAGGACACGGAGGGCACCAAGCGCGTCAGCGCCTTCTGCTTCTATGCCGCGCTGCTGTCCGGCGCGGTGATCGGGGGGCTGATGCTGATTTTCCACGACCCGCTGCTGAGCTTGCTGGGCGCGAGCGGGGACACGCGGAAAAGCGCCTATGATTACTTCATGACCCTCGCTGCCGGCGGGCCGCTGGTGGTGGTGAACTTCATCCACATGAACCTGCTGCGGGCCGAGGGCATGAGCAAGGAATCCATGATCGGCAGCGTCAGCGGCCTGGTGGTCAACATCATCCTGGACCCCATCTTCATTTCCGTCCTGGGCTGGGGTGCGTTCGGCGCGGCCTTCGCGTCGGTGATCGGTTACGCTTTTTCCGACGTGTTCCTGCTGACCGTGGTGCTGAAAAAGAGCCGCATCCTGTCGGTGGACGCGCGCAAGGCACTGATTCCCGGCAAGGAAATGCTGGATATTGTCGCCATCGGGATCTCCGCGGCGCTGACCAACATCATGTCCAGCGTCAGCCTGATCGTGCTGAACCATTTCCTGCTGCCCTACGGCACCGACCAGGTAGCCGCCATGGGCATCGCGCAGAAGGTGAGCATGATCATTCTGCTGGTGCTGACCGGCATGTCCTTTGGTGCGGCGCCCATCGTTGGGTATTACTACGGCGGTGGGAAGTATGACAGATTGAAAGAGCTGCTGCGCTTCCTGCTCAGAACCGTTGGCGGTACGGCGATCATCATGACGGTGATTCTGTTTGTCCTGGCCAGACCCTGCATCAGCATATTTTTGCAGGATGAGGCCATCATCAGCACCGGTGTTGCCATGCTGCGATGGTATATTATCACCATGGCGCTGGCCGCGGGCGTGATGATCATCACCATCTGCTTCCAGGCCAGCGGCAAAGCCACGGAAGCGCTGATTGCCTCCGTCTGCCGCCAGGGCGTCATCTTCATCGCCGTGATTGCCGCAGCCTCCGCCATTGCGGGCTATACCGGCGTGCTGGCCGCTCAGGCTGTCACTGATGTTATCACCATCATTCTGCTGGGCATTCTGTTCTGGAAACGCTTTTACCAGCCGCTTGGGGCCAAACCGAACCGCGGCTGACAGCGCGCAGCTTTCTTCTCCGGCGTTTTTATCGGTATGAATCTATAAGATCCATGATCGCGGCCTCTGCCAGCCATGGAGGGGCCAGCCTGGAGCGATACGTATTTTTGCTTGTTTCATCTGCGATTGTCTGGTATAATGCTGTCTGTACCGCCAGCGCGCGAATACCAAAGCGCAAGGAGCTTACCGCATGAACACCACCATACGGCGCGCAGCCCTGCCCGACGACCGGCGCATCCTGATGATCAGCGATCTCCACGGCCACGCCGACGGGCTGCGGACAATCGTAAACAAGGCGAATTTCAGCCGGGACGATGTGCTCATCATCGTGGGCGACCTGATCGAAAAAGGCCCGCAGAGCCTGCAAACGGTGAGGCTGGTGATGGAGCTGTGCCGCACGCACACGGTCTATCCGCTGATGGGCAACGTGGATTTGTGGCGGTGGGAATTCCTGACGGAGCAGCGCGGCCCCGACTGGCAGCGGATGGCGGACTATGCGTTCAATGCCATAACCTGGTGGGGCAGCAGTTTGCTCCACGAAATGTGCGCGGAGATGGGCGAACCGCTGACGAGGGACACGGACATGGACGCGCTGCTTCCCCGGGTACGAAAGCAGTTCCGGGAAGAAATTGATTTTTTAGGCAGTCTGCCCACCATCCTGGAAACCCAGAACATGATCTTCGTCCACGGCGGCATTCCTCATGAACGGCTGGAGGAGCTGGCAGGAACCGACGCCTTTCCCCTCCTAAAATACGACGACTTTTACAGCGCAGGCTTATCGTTTCAGAAAACCGTGGTGACGGGCCACTGGCCGACGGTGCTGTGCAGCAAAACCTATCCCACCTATTCCCCCATCATCGACCGGGAGCGGCACATCATCTGCCTAGACGGAGCCTGCGGTGTGAAAACCGAAGGACAGCTGAACCTGCTGGTCATGCCAGACTGGAAAAGCGAAGACTTTACCCTATTCTCCTGGGATGATCTGCCCATCATCACCGCGCTGGACGCCCAAACCAGTTCCCCCCGGGAGGAAGCCCGCTATATTCCCTGGAACGACCACGCGGTGGAGCTGATCGAAAAGGGCGGGGAAGTGTCCCGGGTGCTGTACCATGGAAAACCCATGACCGTGCCGACGCAATATATTTTTGACCATAACGGGGTGCTCAGCTGCATCGACACCACGGATTATGAACTGGAGGTCAAGCCGGACGACCGGCTGTCCCTGATCCTGAAACTCAACTATGGCTGCTTCGTGAAGAAGGACAGCGTATCCGGCTGGTATTTTGGACGGTATGATCATCAATCATGATGAGTTCTAAGTTCAAAATTCCAAGTTCTAAGCTGAAGCATGTCATGAGCCATTTTCTTTCATTGACTATAATCAGGCTTAGAACTTATAACTTAGAACGAATCACTTAGAACTTGCCACAAAGATCAAAGAAGAACGACGAGGTGCAAATGCCATGAAGCTGTGGGGCGGACGATTCGAGAAAGAAACCAACCAGATGGTGGACGATTTTCATTCCTCCATTTCCTTTGACAAACGGCTCTATCCCCAGGATATCAAGGGCAGCATGGCCCACGCGAAGATGCTGTGCAGGCAGGGCATTATCAGCCCGGAGGACGAAGCCGCGATTCAGCAGGGCCTTGCCTCCATCCTGGAGGACATGAAAGCCGGGAAGGTGGATTTCCCCGCTGAGAGCGAGGACATTCACATGCTGGTGGAGCAGATATTGACCCAGCGCATCGGCGACGCGGGCAAGCGCCTCCACACCGGCCGCAGCCGCAACGACCAGGTGGCCACCGACATGCACCTCTACGCCATGGACACCTGCGACCAGACGGCACAAATGCTGCTGGAGCTGGAAGAAGTGATTCTTGACCTGGCCGAACAGCACGCAGGCGACGTGATGCCGGGCTACACCCACATGCAGCGGGCGCAGCCCGTCACCCTGGGCCACCACCTGATGGCCTACTTTGAAATGTTCAAGCGGGACTATCGCCGGGTGCAGAACGCGAAGCATTCCGCCGACTGCTGTCCCCTGGGCTGCGGCGCGCTGGCGGGCACCACCTATCCCCTGGATCGGGAGTTTACCGCGAAAGAATTGGGCTTCTCCGCTGTGAGCCAGAACAGCCTGGACGGCGTGTCCGACCGGGATTTTCTGCTGGATTATCTCTCCGCCGCTTCCATCGGCATGATGCACCTGTCCCGCTTCTGTGAGGAGCTGGTGTTGTGGAGCAGCCTGGAATTCGGCTTCCTGACCCTGGACGACGGCTTCGCCACCGGCTCCTCCATGATGCCCCAGAAGAAGAACCCCGACGTGGCCGAGCTGATCCGCGGCAAAACGGGCCGGGTCTACGGCGATCTGACCGCCCTGCTGACGGTGATGAAGGGTCTGCCCCTGGCCTACAACAAGGACATGCAGGAGGACAAGGAAAACTATTTTGATGCCCGGGACACCTGGCTTAAATGTATGCACGTATTCACCGAAATGCTGCGCACCGCCACATTCCGGGTCGCCAACATGGAAAAGAGCGCCAACGCGGGCTTTGCCAACGCCACCGACTGCGCGGACTACCTGGTGAAGCGCGGCGTACCCTTCCGGGACGCTCACGCCGTGGCGGGCCGGCTGGTGGCCCACTGTCTGGAAAAGGGCTGCGCGCTGGACGACCTGAGCCTGGAGGAACTGCGCGCCTTCTCCCCCGCTTTCGATCAGGATGTGTACGAGGCCATTTCCCTCTCCTCCTGCGTCGCCGCCCGGAACCTGATCGGCGGCCCCGCGCCGGAGCGCGTGATTGCCGCGGTCAAGGCGGGAAAGGAATGGCTGAAAGCCTGCGAATGATCAGTCCTTGATAGGATTCGGTTTCAGAAAAGGATGGAAAAGCAATGTATGATTATCTGATCGTCGGCGCGGGCCTGTTTGGGGCCGTGTTCGCCCATGAAGCGAAGGCCGCGGGCAAAAGCGTGCTGGTGATAGACAAGCGGCCGCACATCGCGGGCAACGTGTTTACGAAGAACGTGGAAGGCATCCACGTGCACGAATACGGAGCGCACATTTTCCACACGAATAACAAAACCGTGTGGGACTATGTGCAGCGCTTCGCCGTATTCAACCGCTTCACCAACTCCCCCGTGGCGAATTACAAGGGAGAGCTGTACAGCCTGCCCTTCAATATGTACACGTTCAACAAAATGTGGGGCGTGGTGACGCCGGAGGAGGCCGCGGCGAAGATTGCCGGGCAACGGAAGGAAATCACCGGCGAGCCCCGCAATCTGGAGGAGCAGGCCATTTCCCTGGTGGGCCGCGATATTTACGAAAAGCTCATCAAGGGCTACACCGAAAAGCAGTGGGGCCGCGATTGCAGCGACCTGCCCGCCTTCATCATCAAACGCCTGCCGGTACGATTGACCTTTGACAACAATTATTTCAACGCGCTGTATCAAGGTATTCCCATCGGCGGTTACACGAAGATGGTGGAAAACATGCTGTCCGGGATGGAAGTGCGGCTGGAAGAAGATTACCTGAAAAACAAAGCCGCCTGGGACGCGATGACGAAAACCGTGATTTATACCGGCCCCATCGACGCCTACTTTGGCTACCAATTGGGCACGCTGGCCTACCGCTCCGTCCGGTTTGAAACGGAGCTGCTGGACATCCCCAACTTCCAGGGCAACGCCGCCGTCAACTACACCGACCGGGAAACGCCCTGGACGCGCATCATCGAGCACAAATGGTTTGAATTCGGAAAAGACGCAGCGGGAAACGACCTGCCCAAGACCGTCATTTCCCGGGAGTATTCCTCCGAATGGAAGCCGGGCGACGAGCCCTATTATCCCGTGAACGACGAAAAAAACGGCGCACTCTATGCCGCTTATAAAGAATTAGCGGAGAAAGAGGAGCGCGTAGTGTTCGGCGGACGTCTGGGCGAATATAAATACTACGATATGGATCAAGTCATCGCTTCGGCGCTCCAATGCGCGAAGCGGGTCATTGAATAGGAATCATGGTTCTATAACGTAAATACCTGCCGTATCTTATGGCTTTCTCGGAAAGGGGTGTGGGGGAAACCGCTCTTTGACCTGCAAAGAGCGGTTTCCCCCACAGTGTTTTTTATGAATAAAGCGGATAGCCCTTCATCAGTTCTTCCACTTCCGCGCGGACAGCGGGCACGGCGGCTTCGCCCTCCCGAAGCACCTTGGCGATCCATCCGGCGATCTTTTCCATTTCGGGCTCCTTCAGGCCGCGGGTGGTGGCGGCGGGGGTGCCGACGCGGATGCCGCTGGTAACGAAGGGGCTGCGGGTTTCGTTGGGCACGGTGTTCTTGTTGACGGTGATGTTGGCGTCCTCCAGCAGCGCTTCCATCAGCTTGCCGGTCATTTCAGTGCCGGTAAAGTCCAGCAGCAGCAAATGGTTGTCCGTGCCGCCGGATACCATGCGCACGCCCTGGGCGCGGAAGGCGTTTTCCAAGGCTTTGGCGTTTTTGACGATCTGCTTCTGGTACGCCTTGAATCCGTCCGTCATCGCTTCGCCCAGACATACCGCCTTGCCCGCGATCACGTGCTCCAGCGGACCGCCCTGGGTGCCGGGGAAGATGGCCTTGTCGATGGCCTTGGCGAATTGCTCCCGGCACAGAATCATGCCGCCCCGGGGGCCGCGCAGGGTTTTATGGGTGGTGGTGGTCACAATGTCCGCGTAAGGCACGGGGCTGGGATGCTCTCCCGCCGCCACCAGGCCCGCGATATGCGCCATGTCCACCATCAGCAGGGAGCCCACCTCATCCGCGATTTCCCGCAGCTTTTTAAAGTCGATCACCCGGGGATAGGCAGACGCGCCCGCCACGATCAGCTTGGGTTCGTGCTTGATCGCCAAGGCGCGCACCTCGTCATAGTCGATGGTTTCGGTTTCCTTGCTCACGCCGTAAGGCACGAAATTGAAATATGCCCCGCTCATATTGACCGGGCTGCCGTGGGTCAAATGTCCCCCATGGCTCAGGTTCATGCCCATCACGGTGTCGCCGGGCTTGAGCAGCGCGAAATACACCGCCATGTTGGCCTGGGCGCCGCTGTGAGGCTGCACGTTGGCATGGTCGGCCCCGAATAAAGCGCAGGCCCGCTTCCGCGCCAGTTCTTCCACAATATCCACATACTCGCAGCCGCCGTAGTAGCGCTTGCCCGGATAGCCCTCCGCGTATTTATTCGTCAGGCAGGAGCCCATCGCCGCCATGACAGCGGGAGATACAAAGTTTTCGCTGGCAATCAGCTCGATGTGCGTGCGCTGCCGGTTCAGTTCCAGTTCGATCGCCTGAGCGACCTCGGGGTCAGCAGAGCGGATCAGTTCCAATTCCATGCGGCAAGTCCTCCATACAGAAATATCTTCTTCAGTATATCAGCATACAAAAAGAACGGCAAGAGCGGATACAGAAAAAGTACCGTCTCGCCTGTCTTTCCGATGCATACCTTTCATCTTCTAAAAATGCTAAGAGCAAAGACAAGGCGAGGGCCTGTGCGGCCCTCGTGCACCTGCACCAGGAGATTTCATCTCCTGGACCTCCATAGCGGAAACAGCATAGCTTGAGAAAAATGCTTGATTCCCGCTGATTCGGGGAGTGACGCAGAAGTCTGGCTCAGTGCCGTGGTGCTTCTGGCCCGGCGGCGAAGCCGCCAGACCGGATGCTTTGCATCCGGGGAAAGCCAGGGAATCATCCGTAGGGGAAAATTTATTTTCCCCCTCGGATGTTTCCGGGCTTTCTTGGGCCAGAAGCCCTCAAACTTTCCGTCACCCCAGCGCACCAGGCGGAACTTGTCTGCTTATCCCAGCTACGTTATTTCGCCAGTTGCGGGTCCAGGGGGATCATCCCCCTGGTAGGGTCTGGGGTGAAACCCCAGCGTTTCCTCTTTGAAAACAACCCGGTTAAAAGATTTAGAAGAGGAACAGTATCAGGTTAACCGAGCGTCACATTTTGCTGTATGTCATCATGCAGAGAAACGCTTGCTTTTTCCTGGCCGCAGGAAAGGGCGTATTCACCCTTGAAGCCGGTGAAATCAAGGCGTCCTTCCGCGTCGGTGGTCAGCTGGGTATGGGTTTCCCAATCGCCGTGAATCAGGGCTTTCAGCGCTTCATAGGCGGGCTTGACGCTGTTGTCCTGACGCAGCAGGCCGGAAGGCGCGCCGAGCCAGCAGCCGTCGGTGAAATCCCAGGTGGTGATGGCCTCCACCAGCGGATGGGCGAACAGGGTGGAATACATTTCCGTGATTTCCTTTGCCTGCCGTTCCTCTCCCTCCTTCGTGCTGGGCCAGGAGGGCACCTGCCAGTCGTTGAGATCCACGATGTGGGCGGGCATGAGATCGCCGGAGATGAGGGTGTTTTCAGTAAAATGAATGGGCAGGCCGAAGCGGGAGAAGCGCTCCAGCACGTCGTTCAGCTTATCCAGGCCCCAGTAGCCCTGGTGCTGGTGGCTCTGGATGCCGATGGCGCTGATGGGCACGCCCGCCTCCAGCAGACCCTCCAGCAGAATTTCATAAGACACGCTGGTGTTAAAATCGTTGATGAGCAGGGTCGCGTTGGGATTGCTCTCCTTCGCGGTGGCGAACACTTCCTTCACCAGCCGGATGCGGCCCAGATCCTTGCAGATGCGGGTGACGGCGTTGTCGTATTTATCAAACACCGGCATGATGACCACTTCGTTGATCACGTCCCACATGTCCACCACGCCCTTAAAGGCGGTCACCTCGCGGTGAATGCGCTCCAGCTGGCGGCGGAGGATTTCCTCATTGCTGAACTGCATCAGCCACGGCGCGCATACCGTGTGCCAGCACAAAGGGTGTCCCTTCACTTTGACGCCCCGCTCCTGCAGCCACTTCGCTCCGGCCATGGTTTCGGCATAAGCGGTCTGCCCTTCCACGGGTTCATAACGGCCCCAATAAAAGGGAATGGTGCCATAGTTGAACAGCCCCAACCATTTTTCCAGTCTGTCCCGAACGAAGGCTTTCTTCTGTTCATCCTGGATTTTCATTTGCGCGATGGCGTCGAACGCGCCGCAGCCGAACAGAAAATCATGGCTGGTCTGGTCGATGCTGATCTTTTGGTTCGCCGCCGGAGTGCCGTCTGCATGAAGAATTTGCAGCTTTGCTTCCGCTTTACGGTAATTCAGGTTGTCCATGGGCTTCTCCCTCCAATTCAGATTGATCCCATTATACATGAAAACGGAAGATTTTTCCACTCTTTTTTTCTCTGGAAGCGCCGCTTCCGGCCTGCTTTTTACCTTTACTTTTCCAGTTTTCTATGATACCATAAGAACGAACGCGACACGCATCAAAATGTGAATACGAAAGGAAGAAGGACACATGAAGAAAAGTTTTGCTGTCTTGCTTGCCGCAGCGCTGCTGCTTGCCGCGCTTCCGATAGCGCAGGCCGAAACCTGGTATTGTCCTCAGTGCGGCGCCAAAAACTCCCTCAATTTCTGTCCGGTTTGCGGTACGGCGAAGCCCGTTAATCCTTCTTCGCCCAGCGGATGGAGCTGGAACTACACCAGCTATGCTTATGTGAACGCCACGCTGAACAGCCGTCTGGCCACCCGTACCGGCCCCAGCACCACTTACGACGAGCCCGGCAGCTTCTTTTCAGCCGGACACAATGTCTCTGTGCTGTCCCGCGCGTATGACACCCGGAATAATATCTGGTGGGTACAGGTGGAATTTCTTTACAGCGGCGCCTGGTACCGGGCGTACACAGGGGTGAAACGCTTTAACGGGCTGAACCTGAACGTCATTCCCGAAGAATATCAGATCGGTGAATGCCGTCTGGCAGGCAGCGTGACAGGGCGGTATGGACCCGGAAGCAGCTATGCCGCCATCGGCCGCGCATTGCCCGCTTATGCTTCCTGCGCCGTATTCGGTTATGCCGACGGCGGCAGCGGAGATTATGTGCAGATCGAATGCTATGATAACGGCCTGGCGCAGTACCGCCGCGCGTGGGTGCCGGTTTCTATGGTCAGCGGACTTATCCTGTACTGACCGGAACAAATTTTGTACTTTCCTTTTTTCACGCTGTTTGATATAATTCAATTTGGTGTCATGCAATCACCGGAAACGTTGAAACGGAAAGCCTCCGGCTTTCCATCTCATACAGAACGAAAACAAGTGAGGGAACCTTTCATGAAAAAACTGATGATCGGCAACGAAGCGGTGGCACGCGGGGCTTACGAGGCCGGGGTGCGGGTAGTGAGCAGCTATCCCGGCACGCCCAGCACGGAAATCACCGAGTTCTGCGCCAAGTATCCTGAAATGAACTGCCAGTGGGCCCCCAACGAAAAGGTGGCCGTAGAAACCAGCTTCGGCGCCTGCATGGTGGGCGCGCGGGCGCTGTCCTGCATGAAGCACGTGGGCGTGAACGTGGCGGCCGACCCGCTGTTCACCGCGGCCTACACCGGCGTCAACGGCGGCCTGGTGATCGCGGCGGCGGACGACCCCTTCATGCACTCCAGCCAGAACGAGCAGGATACCCGCATGATCGCCCGCTCCAGCCATATTCCCGTGCTGGAGCCCGCCGACAGTCAGGAATGCCTGGACTTTACCAAACTGGCTTATGATATTTCCGAGCAGTACGACACCCCCGTGTTCCTGCGGCTCACCACCCGGCTGGCCCATTCCCGGTCGCCGGTGGAGGTGGGCGAACGCGCCGACGTGCCGCTGAAGGATTATGAAAAGAACCCCGGCAAATACGTGATGATGCCCGGCATGGCCCGGAAGCGCCACGTCGTGGTGGAAGCAAGGGAAAAGAAGCTGGCGAAGGATGCCAACGGTTTTTCCATCAACCGCGTCGAAATGCGGGATAACAAGCTGGGCGTGGTCTGCGGCGGCGTAGTGTACCAGTACGTCCGCGAAGCGCTGCCGGACGCCAGCGTGCTGAAGCTGGGCATGACCTATCCCCTGCCCGAAGAAATGATCAAGGGCTTTGCCGCCAAGGTGGAAAAGCTTGTCGTCATTGAAGAACTGGAACCTGTGTTCGAGCGGGACATCCGCAACATGGGCATCGAAGTGTCCGGCAAGGATAAGACCGGCCTGCAGGGCGAACTGTCCGCCGCGAAGATTCGCCAACTCTTTGGCGACGGCGCGGAAGCGCCCGCCGAAGCGGCGCTGCCCGGACGTCCTCCGGTGCTTTGCCCCGGCTGCCCCCATCGGGCGACCTTCTTCGCCATGAAGAAGCTGGGCCTGACCGTGTTCGGCGATATCGGCTGCTATACCCTGTGCGCCCTGCCGCCCATTAATCTGATGGATTCCACCCTGTGCATGGGCGCGAGCGTGGGCATGGCCCATGGCGCGGAAAAGGCCCGGGGCAAGGAATTCTCCAAAAAGGCTGTGGCGGTGCTGGGCGATTCCACCTTCATCCACAGCGGCATCACGCCCCTGGTGGACGCGGTGTACGGCGGCGCTTCCACCACCACCGTGATCCTGGACAACCGCATCACCGGCATGACGGGCCATCAGCAGAACGCCGCGTCGGGCAAAAACATCCTGGGCGACCCCGCGCCGCAGCTGAACCTGGAAGCGCTGTGCGAAGCGATCGGGGCCACGGTGCGCGTGTGCGACCCGCATAATTTGAAGGAATTTACGCAAATATTAAAAGAAGAAACCGAGGCCGACCACGTATCCGTGGTCATTGCGCGGCGTCCCTGCGCGCTGCTGGACAAGCGGAAGAAGGAGCCCGCCCACATCGAGAACTGCCGCAACTGTGGCGCGTGCATGAAGATCGGCTGTCCGGCCCTGATCAAGACCGACAAAGGCGTGGTCATTGACCACACCCTCTGCGTGGGCTGCGGCCTGTGCAAGCAGGTGTGCCCCTTCGGCGCCATTCAAGGAGGCGAGGAATGATGAAGAACACCAATATCATCATCGTGGGCGTGGGCGGCCAGGGCATCCTGCTCACCAGTAAAATCCTGGGTTACCTGGCGCTGGACATGGGCGAAAACGTGAAGGTCAGCGAAGTGCACGGCATGAGCCAGCGGGGCGGCAGCGTGATCACGTATGTCCGCATCGGAAGCGACGTGCATTCTCCGCTCATCGACCCCGGCGAAGCGGACTTCGTGCTTTCCTTTGAAAAGCTGGAAGCGCTGCGGGCGGAATACTTCCTCAAAAAAGACGGCGTGCTGATTTCCAACACCCAGGAGATTCTGCCGATGCCCGTCATCATGGGCAGCACCACGTATCCGCAGGCGAATCCCTCCCAGGAAAAAACCGTGCTGCTGGACGCTCTGACATTAGCGGAGGAGGCCGGGAACGCGCGCGCAATCAACATCGTGCTCCTGGGCGTGCTGAGCCGGTTCATGGACTGGCCCCAGGAAAAATGGGAAGCCGCCATCGCGGCCTGTGTGCCCGCCAAGACGTTGGAAACCAACCTCAAGGCGTTCAGGGCAGGAGTGAAAGAATAATACAGAGTTCAGAGTGCAGAGTACAGAGTTCAGATGATTTAGACTGTTTGTGATGTAAGGCGATTTGACTGTCTTTATAATCTGCACTCTGAACTCTGTACTCTGTTCTCTAAAAATACTTCTTTCCAGTTTGACAATATTATGCTATAATGTAAGTGGAGGCAGCTTTGCAGTATCGGAGAACATACATCCAGGTGGATTTGCGGGCGATTGCCGCAAACACAGCGGTACTCCGGCAGGCGACAGCGCCGACGCCCCACATGCTGGCGGTGGTGAAGGCCAACGCCTACGGCCACGGGCTGGCACAGGTAGCGAAAACCGCGCTGCTTCACGGCGCGGACTGGCTGGGCGTGGCGATTCCCGAGGAGGGAGAACGCCTGCGGGAAGCGGGCGTGGAAGCGCCGATCCTGGTGCTGGGGGCGGTGAACGAGCGCGGCGCGGAAGCCAGCGCGCGCAACCGCCTGACCCAGACAGTGTTCGACCCAGAGCGGGTACGGATGCTGGAGGAAGCCGCGGCCCGGCTGAATACCACCGCCGACGTGCACCTCAAATGCGACACCGGCATGGGCCGAATCGGGGTGCGCACGGAAGAAGAACTGCAAGCTGTCCTGCAAGCGATTGAAGCCTCTCCCCACGTGCGGCTGACCGGGGCCTTCACCCACTTCGCCGACGCGGACGGGGACGACGACGATTATTCCTTCAAGCAAATCGAAGCATTTGACCGGATGGTTTCGCTGCTGCCCAAAGGGATTCTGATTCACGCCGCCGCCAGCGCTGCCAGCCTGCGGTATCCCCAGGCGCGGTACGGTATGACGCGGCAGGGCATTTCGCTCTATGGCTGTGCGCCGATTCCGGAAGCGCCGGCATTGCGGCCCGCCCTGTCCTGGCACACGGAAATCGTGTACATCAAGGAACTGCCCGCCGGGGCCTGCGTCAGCTACGGCTGTACCTACACGGCGAAAGCGCCCATGCGGGTGGCGACCTTGCCCGTGGGCTATGGCGACGGTTATCACCGCGCCTTGTCCGGCAAAGCCTCCGTGCTGATCGGCGGCAGACGCTGCCCCGTCATCGGCCGGGTGTGCATGGATCAGATCATGGCCGACGTAACCCACCTGCCGCCCGAAGCATTATCCCTCGGCGCGCCCGTGGTGCTGCTGGGCAGGCAGGGCGGCGAAGAAATCACCGCCGACGAAATAGCCGCCTGGGCCGGCACCATCAGCTATGAAATGCTGCTGGCCGCGACGGCCCGCGTGCCCATTGTGTATCAAAACGAGGAATGAAACAGTCATGCAGAATCAAACCAAATCCGCAAAGAACAAAATGCCGCTGGTATTTAAGCCGTACCTGAAAGGAAATCTTCTGGACGGCGCGGCGGTGAAAAGAGGGTTGCGCCTGATGGCGTATTATCTCATGTTCGCGTTCCTGTATCTGATCGTTGGCAGCGCGCTGCAGTTCGGCGGCTTCGCGGTGCGCACGGCGCTGAACCTGATCATCGTGCTCATATGCGCCCTGATCGTGTATATGGACGGCTCGCGCCTGGGCGAAAATGAAGTGGCCTTCGGCGAAATCGCTTACGCCCGGCAGGAGAGCGGCAAGCCCGTGGATGCCAAGGACAAAGAGCGCTGCTTCCGCGCCGGAAAGGGCTGGATCATTGCCCTGATCGGAGCGATTCCCGTGATTCTTCTGACCCTCCCCCATGCGCTGACCGCCACCAAGCAGGTCTATGTTCTGCAGTCCCTGCCGCGCTGGGTGGGCGGCTATGCCAGCCAGGAGGAAATTACCGCGCCCCTTGCTTATTACACCCGGGAAGGCGGCCTGGGCGTGCTGGACGTGCTGCGGATGGTTGCCCGCGTGCTGATCTTCCCCTTTGCCAATATCGCCACGGTGGACCGGCCGGACCTGCTGCTGCTCTTTGACCGGCTGAGTCCTGTTCTGGCTTCCCTGCCTCTGCTGGGCTTCCCCATCGGGTATCTGACCGGCCCCCGCAGCCGCGCCATGATTCACGGCGGCATTTCCAGCAGCAACAAACGCGCCCAACGCAAACGCAAGAAGGCCATAAAGGCCCGTCAGGCGCGGACGCAGAAGAAGAACGAGATTATCTGATATGCGGATCATTGCCGGAGAAATGCGCTCCCGGAAGCTGAAAGCCCCCGAGGGCATGGACACCCGCCCCACCGCCGACCGGGTGAAGGAAGCGCTGTTTTCCATTCTGGGCAGCAGGATTTACGGGGCCAGGGTGCTGGACTTGTACGGCGGCAGCGGCGCGTTGGCACTGGAGGCCATCAGCCGCGGCGCGGACAGCGCGGTGATCTGCGACCTGAGTGCCAAAGCCTGCGCGGTGATTCAGGAGAATATCGACACGCTGAACTGCGGTGATCAGGTCAAGCTCCTTCGGATGAAGGATACCGCCGCCCTCAACGCGCTGCAAAAAAAGGGCGACGCTTTCGACCTGATTTTTCTTGACCCGCCCTACCGGATGTCCACCGTGCCGATCTGTCAAATGATTGTGGCGAACGGCTTGCTGAAACCGGACGGCACGGTCATCGTGGAGCACGGGCGGGAAACGCCGCCGGACATTCCGCCGCCGCTGATACAAACCGATCACCGGGAATACGGCGCAGCGGGCGTGGGTTTTTACCGGCTGACAAACGGGGAGGCGGAAGAATGATCAGTCAATACGGCAAGCACTGCTGCCTCTATCCCGGCAGCTTCGACCCCGTGACGCTGGGCCACCTGGATATTATCAGACGGGCAGCGTCCATATTTGACACCGTGGTGGTGGGCGTGCTGCATAATCCGGACAAGCAGGGCCGCTTTTCCGTGGAGGATCGGATGGATATGCTCAAGCGCGCCTGCGAAGGTATACCCAACGTGGAAATCATCGCTTGGCCCGGGCTGCTGGCCCAGCTGACCCGGGAAAGCGGTCTGCGGGTGGTGGTGCGCGGCGTGCGCAGCATCGCGGATTTGGACAGCGAAACGACGATGGCCCACATCAACGGCCAGCTGGACCCCGGACTGGAAACGGTTTTTCTGCCCGCTTCTCCGGGCCGCGCGGACGTAAGCGCCAGCATGGTACGTCAGCTCGCCCAGTTCGGCGCGGATATTTCCAACTATGTTCCCTCTCAGGTTCTGCCAGATATCCTGGCAGCCTATGCAAAACCTTGAACCATATAAAGGAGGATTTTACCATGTCTACCAACCGCCTGATGACCTTCGAACTGTTGGACCGTATGGAACAGCTCCTGTCGGAAGCGAAAGCCATTCCCCTGACCAAAAAATTCATGCTGGACAAGGAAGAATTCTCCAGCCTGATGCGCCGTCTGGAGGAAAGCATTCCTGTGGACGTGCAGAATGCCAAGACCATTATTGATCAGGAAGAAAACATCATTTCCGAAAGCAACCGCATTGCCGAGGAAACCACCCGCAATGCCAACGCCGAAGCCCAGTCCACGGTGGAGAACGCCAAGAATGAAGCCAACGCCATGGTCAGCGACGCCCAGGCCCGCGCCGCCGAAACCCTGCGCACCTCCACTGATCAGGCCAACGCTATGGTCGCCGACGCTCAGACCCGCGCCAATGCCCTGGTGGCTGACGCCCAGGCCCGCGCCGCCCAGATGGTGGCCGACAGCGAAATCGTCGCCCGTGCCCAGGCCGAGGCCCAGGAAATGCTGGAAAGCGCCCACCGCGACTGTGAAGCCTACACCGCCCGCGTGCATGATTCCATCAACCAGCTCATGGAACAGCTGGATATGAGCATGAGCCAGCAGGCGGACGCCGTCCGCGCCCTGCGGCAGCAGTACGCCGGACAGCAGTAAGCACAGAACAAGGCTTTGCTTTTAGAGTACAGAGTTCAGAGCGAAGAGTACAGATGATACAGCTTCCATATAAAGAAGCAAAAACATCTGACGCGATCGGTCTGATCTCTGTACTCTGGGCTTTATACTCTTTTTTTCTGACAAATCCTAGTGAACGGAAAAATCTTTTCCGAAAGTCTCTTGACATCCGGCGGCCTGATGGATATACTATAATGGCTGTTTTGTGGTGTACCGCCTCACAACGAGCGAAACATGCCGTCAGGCATTTCGGATTTTAAAAGGAGTTGTTGTTGTCATGAAACGTACCTATCAGCCCAAGAAACGCCAGCGCAACAAGGTGCATGGTTTCCGTGCCCGCATGAGCACTAAAAACGGCCGCAAGGTGCTGGCCCGCCGCCGCAATCGTGGCCGCAAGGAGCTGACGGTCTAAGACCGCCTCTCCCCTCTTTCTTGCATGGCTTGGCCCGCCCCGCGCTTGCCAGAGAGCATGGAATCGTGGGGCGGGTTTGCTGTTTGTTTCCCCCGTGTGCGCCACGGTGAAAACGGCGGCATGAACCATTGAACGATTCGGCTGGGAACATATGGAGAAGCAGTATCGCCTGAGGAAGAACGGGCAGTTTCGTTATGTCTACAAAAAGGGCAAGGGCGGCGCGTGCCGGGAAATGTCGGTCGGCTTTGTGAAGGGCCCCAAGCTGCTGGTCGGCTTTTCGGTGAGCAAAAAGATCGGAAATGCCGTCACGCGCAACAAAGTCCGCCGCAGGCTGCGCGAAGCGTTCCGGGCGGAACTGATGCTTCTTCGCCGCGGGCTGTACGTGGTCACAGCGCGGGAAGCCGCCGCGGAAGCTGATTTTGCCCGTCTCTCCCAGTCGCTTCGATATCTGCTGCGCAAACAGGGCCTGTATCGGGATGACATCAAATGAAGCGCGTTTTGCTGTCCATGATTCGTTTCTATCGGCGCAGGGTGAGCCCGTCGCTTCCCTACGCCTGCCGCTTCACGCCCACCTGCTCCGAATATGCCGAGGAGGCCATCCGGCGTTTCGGCGCGGCCCGGGGCGGAGCGCTTGCCGCAAAGCGTTTGCTGCGATGTCAGCCATTTGCCAAGGGCGGGTATGACCCCGTGCCCGAAGCGCCCAGCGCTATCATTAGGAGGGACGAAAATCCTTGAACGCGATTGAGCAATTCCTGTACGACGTCCTGGCGGGCATCAACAGCCTGGTGGGAAACTATGGCGTGTCCATCATTATCTTCACCATCCTCATGCGTATGTTGATCATGCCTTTCGACTACAAGAGCCGCAAGGGCATGCGCAAAATGGCCCTGATCCAGCCCAAGATCAACGAGCTGCAAAAGAAGTACGGCAAGGATCAGCAGAAGCTCCAGCAGAAGCAGGCCGAGCTGATGAAGAAGGAAGGCTACAACCCCCTGTCCGGCTGCCTGCCCCTGCTGCTCACCTGGCCCATCATGTTCGCCATGTTCGCCGCCATGCGCGGTATCGCCAACGAACAGATGGCCATGCAGACCTTCCGCTACCTGGCCGGGGAGACCAACATCGTTTCCGCCGCCGACCGGTTCCTGTGGGTCAAGAACATCTGGATGGCGGACTCTCTGTTTGCCTCCATCGCTCCCAATGCGCAAGCGCTGAGCATGATCCCCGCGAACATGTGGCAGCGGGCGTATGAAACGCTGAGCGAAGGCCAGGTTCAGGCCATCGCCCAAAGCATCGCCGCTGTCAGCGAAACCACGCTCGACTTTTCCACCGCCGACACCGTCAAAACCAGCATCACCACCATGCTCACTGCCCTGGGCCAGATGCCCGGCTATGTGGAAGCGGTTGCGACCGTGCCCGGCTGGGCGAATGTGAACTTCTTCGTGTTCAGCATCACTCTGTACAAGCAGTACAACGGTCTGCTGATCCTGCCCGTACTGGCGGGCGTGAGCCAGATTCTGCAGTACAAATTCAACCCCGCGATGACCGAAAGCCAGCAGACGCAGCAGAACAGCCAGTCGAATGGGATGAACACCTTCATGAAATACTTCTTCCCCATCCTGTCCGTGTTCTGGTGCTTGACCTCCAACGCTGGTTTCGCTGTGTACTGGGTCACCTCCACCATCGCCATGTGGGTGCAGAGCGTGATCATCACCAAAATCCTTGAGAAAAAAGACGCGCAGAAAGCGCAGTCCGTATCCGGAGAGGGGTCCATCAAATAATGAAAGTATATGAATACTCCGCCCGCACCATTCAGGAGGCCATCGACCAGGGCCTGGAAGAGCTGGGCGTAGCCATCAGCGACGTCACGGTGGACGTGCTGGAAGAAGGCAGCAAGGGCCTGTTCGGGTTGTTCGGCTCCCGTCCCGCGAAAGTGCGCATCACCATGAAGGACGAAGAAGACACCGACGACGTGGCCCGCGCCATCCTGGCCGACGCCATGAAGCCCGAGGAATCCAAGCCCCGCAAGGAAAAGGCCGAAAAGCCCGCCCCCAAAGCCGAAAAGGAAGAAAAAGCCGAAAAGCCCGCTCCTAAGCCCCGGAAGCCCAAGGCCCCCAAGGAAGAAGCCGCGAAAGCTGAGGACGCGAAGGAAGACGCCCCCAAGGCAAAGGCTGAACCCAAGAAGGAAAGCAAGCCCCGCGCTCCCAAGGCCCCCAAAGCGCCGAAGGAACCCAAAGAGCAAAAAGAAATCGTGCCCGCCGAACAGGCGGATCGTGCCACTGCCGCCGGCCGCGCCCAGGAATTCCTCCAGGAAGTGACCAAGCTGATGGGCGTGAACGTGTCCGTCGCTGTGAAGAATGACGAAGAAGGCAACGTACGCGTGAATATGGAAGGCGACACCCTGGGCATCCTGATCGGACGCCGGGGCGAAACCCTGGACGCGCTGCAATATCTGACCAGCCTGCAGGTGAACAAGGGCCAGGACGATTACACCCGCGTGACCCTGGACACCGAAGGCTACCGCGCCAAGCGGGAAGAAGCGCTGGTGCGCCTGGCCAACCGCATGGCCAACCGTGCCCAGAAAACGGGCCGCAAGGTGAGCCTGGAGCCCATGAATCCTTATGAGCGCCGCATTCTGCACAGCGCCCTCCAGGATCATCCCGCCGTCACCACCCACTCCGAGGGCGAAGAACCCAATCGGCATGTAGTGATTACCCTGAAATAAGCAAGTACGCGACGCAGCTTTGAAACAGAAGCTGCGTCTTTTTTGTTTGTTTTTTCTTATGCTGCCCATAAATATACCCAATGCACAAGCGCGCAGCCATGTCATCCCGAGCGGCGTGGAGCGAGAGCGGAACGGAGCCGAGGGACTTATGAGCGGTATATTGAACCCAGCACCCGTAATTCCCGATTCTCAGATCCCTCGGCCTCGGCTCACCATTGGCTCGCCTTCGCTCGGGATGACAACGGGGTGTCTGAATCCCTAATTCTAATCCCTAATCCCTATTCCCTAATCCCGCAAATCTTTTCAAATTTGTAACATTTCTCCCTGTTCCCTCCCCTTGTCAATCTGGTAAAAAAAAGGTATAATTAGTTGTTGGATAAGCTATGGAACGCCTGTCCATGGCTTTCCATGGAAATCTAAAATCCAAATTCCGAAAGGAGATAGATATCCCATGGGCAAGAAGTATGTGTACCTCTTTACTGAAGGCAACGCCACCATGCGCGAGCTGCTGGGCGGCAAGGGCGCGAACCTGGCCGAAATGACTCACATCGGCCTGCCGGTGCCCCAGGGCTTCACCATTTCCACCGAAGCCTGCACCCAGTACTACGAAGACGGCCGCAAGATCAACGACGAAATCATGGCCGAAATCATGGAAAACGTGGAAAAGATGGAAAAGATCAACGGCAAGAAGTTCGGCGATCTGCAGAACCCCCTCCTCGTTTCCGTTCGCTCCGGTGCGCGCGCTTCCATGCCCGGTATGATGGATACCATCCTGAACCTGGGCCTCAACGATGACGTGGTTGCCGCCATGATCAAGGGCAACCCCGATCCCAAGTTCGAGCGCTTCGTGTACGACTGCTACCGCCGCTTCATCCAGATGTTCTCCGACGTGGTCATGGAAGTGGGCAAGAAGTACTTTGAACAGCTGATCGACGCCATGAAGGAAAAGAAGGGCGTCACCTACGACACCGAACTGACCGCCGCAGACCTGTGCGAGCTGGCGCAGCAGTTCAAGGCCGAATACAAAAAGCAGCTGGGCAGCGACTTCCCCTCCGACCCCAAGGTGCAGCTGTACGAAGCCATCCGCGCCGTGTTCCGTTCCTGGGACAACCCCCGCGCCAACGTGTACCGTATGGACCATGACATCCCCTATTCCTGGGGCACTGCCGTGAACGTGATGCCCATGGTGTTCGGCAACCTGAACGAAAACAGCGGCACCGGCGTGGCCTTCACCCGCAACCCCGCCACCGGCGAAAAGGTGCTGATGGGCGAATTCCTCACCAACGCCCAGGGCGAAGACGTCGTCGCCGGCGTTCGTACCCCCATGCCCATCTCCCAGATGGAAGAAAAGTTCCCCGAAGCCTACAAGCAGTTCGTGGAAGTGTGCGACAACCTGGAAAAGCACTACCGCGACATGCAGGATATGGAATTCACCGTTGAAAACGGCAAGCTGTATATGCTCCAGTGCCGCAACGGCAAGCGCACCGCCCAGGCCGCCATCAAGATCGCCTGCGACCTGATCGACGAAGGCATGATCAGCGAAGAAGAAGCGCTGATGCAGATCGACGCCAAATCCCTGGATATGCTGCTGCATCCCACCTTCGACACCAAGGCCCTCAAGGCCGCGACCCCCGTGGGCAAGGGCATCGCCGCTTCCCCCGGCGCCGCCGCCGGTCACATCGTGTTTACCGCCGAGGACGCTGTGGAACACGGCAAGAAGGGTGAAAAGGTGGTTCTGGTGCGTCTGGAAACCAGCCCCGAAGACATCGAAGGCATGAAGTACTCCCAGGGCATCCTGACCGTCCGCGGCGGCCAGACCAGCCACGCGGCCGTTGTGGCCCGCGGCATGGGCACCTGCTGCGTATCCGGCTGCGGCGAGATCAAGATGGACGAAGCGAACAAGTGCTTCACCCTGGCCGGCAAGACCTATCACGAAGGCGACGACCTGTCCCTGGACGGCAGCACCGGCAACATCTACGGCGAACTGATTCCCACCGTGCCCGCCGATCCCAACAGCGGTTACTTCGGCCGCATCATGGAACTGGCTGACAAGTATAAGACCATGGGCGTGCGCACCAACGCCGACACCCCCAAGGATGCCAAGCAGGCCGCCGATTTCGGCGCGCAGGGCATCGGCCTGTGCCGCACCGAGCATATGTTCTTCGGCCCCGACCGCATCCCCGCGTTCCGCGAGATGATCTGCGCCGAAACCGTCGAAGAACGCAAGGCCGCGCTGGACAAGATCGAGCCCATGCAGCAGGCTGACTTCGAGGGCCTCTTCGAAGCGCTGGGCGGCTATCCCGTCACCATCCGCTTCCTGGATCCCCCGCTGCATGAATTCGTTCCCACCGAAGAAGCCGACATCGAAGCGCTGGCGAAAGCTCAGGGCAAGACCGTCGCTTACATCAAGCAGGTCATTTCCGACCTCCACGAATTCAACCCCATGATGGGCCATCGCGGATGCCGCCTGACCGTCACCTATCCCGAAATCGCCGTGATGCAGACCAGCGCCATCATCAAGGCCGCTCTGGCTGTGAAGGGCCGTCATCCCGACTGGAACGTGGTTCCCGAAATCATGATCCCCCTCGTCGGCGAACTGAAGGAATACAAATTCGTCAAGAACATCGTGGTGGAAACCGCGGACAAGCTGATCAAGGACGCCGGCTCCGACCTCAAGTACGAAGTGGGCACCATGATCGAAATCCCGCGTGCCGCCCTGACCGCCGATGAAATCGCCAAGGAAGCCGACTTCTTCTGCTTCGGCACCAACGACCTGACCCAGATGACCTTCGGCTTCTCCCGCGACGACGCCGGCAAGTTCCTGCCCGCGTATTACGCCAACAAGATTTACGAGTCCGATCCCTTCGCCCGTCTGGACACCGTGGGCGTTGGCAAGCTGATGAAGATGGCTGTGACCCTGGGCCACGCGAACAACGCCAAGATCCACTGCGGCATCTGCGGTGAACACGGCGGCGACCCGTCCTCCATCGAATTCTGCAACGAGATCGGCCTGAACTACGTCTCCTGCTCTCCCTTCCGCGTTCCGATCGCCCGTCTGGCCGCCGCGCAGGCCGCCATCAAGGCGAAGAAGGAAGCTGCCAAGGCCGCTGAAGACCAGATCAACGCCACGGTTGACGCCGCCAAATCTGCTCTGAAAGAAGCCGCCAAGACCCTGCAGTCCGTCGCCGAAGGCGCGGGCGCCATTGCCCAGGCTGGTTTCAAGAGCCTGCTGGCCGGTTGGGAAGAAGCCAAGAAGACCTTCAACGACCAGAACAAATAATCCGGTAAGCAACTGACAAAAAGGCGCTCCTTTGGGAGCGCTTTTTTCATTTCATGCTTGCGGTATAAGCGCAAACGTGCTAAGATATTCCATGGAAAACAAGGGCAATTCAAAGGGGGAATATCTGGCGTGGACACGCTGCGTTTGACCGCTCCCAAGCCCCGGATGATCGCGCATCGGGGACTGAGCGGCATTGAAATGGAAAACACTTGCTCCGCCTTCGTGGCGGCAGGCAACAGAAGCTACTTCGGCATTGAAACCGACGTGCACGTGACCAAGGACGGACAGTTCATCATCATCCACGACGACACCACCAGGCGCGTGGCGCTGGATGATCTGCGGGTGGAAGAAAGCACCTACGAAACCCTGCGTTCCATGCGTTTGCTGGACAAGGACGGCAAACGGGGCCGGAAGGATTTGGGCCTGCCTTCTCTTCGGGAATACATCCAAATCTGCAAGAAGTATGAAAAGGTCAGCGTGCTGGAGCTGAAAAACCCCATGCAGCCGGAACAGATCGACCGGATCATCGACATCATCCGGGAAGAAGGATGGCTGGAGCACACGATCTTCATTTCCTTCGCCCTGTCCAACATGATTCATGTGCGTCAGGTTTTGCCGCAGCAGAAAGCGCAATATCTGATTGAAGGGAACCCGGACTGGCAGGAAGTGTTAAACGCACTGACAACATACAGCCTTGACCTGGATATTCACTGGCAGCTTATGAACGAACAAAGGGTACGGGATGTACATGCCTTGGGAAAAGAAGTCAACGTTTGGACGGTCAACAGCGTTGAGGACGCCCAACGCCTCGCCCAATGGGGCGTGGACTACATCACCACGAATATCATTGAGTAGACATATAGCTGTGCTTTAGGGAAGAATGGGCGCTTTAATACACTACGGGGCGAGGGCCTATGCGGCCCTCGTGCACCTGCACCAGGAGATTTCATCTCCTGGACCTCAATAGCGGAAGCAGCTTGA
>CADCJO010000001.1 GCA_902801765.1 uncultured Eubacteriales bacterium | reverse complement strand
GCGTATAACAGACTGGTCATTGCCGTGAACCTCTCCTGGCTCTTTTATTGTCTGCTCATTTTCCCTCTTGACAAATGGGCACTACATAACAGTATTAGAGTAAGCCAGACCTCTTGTTATTTCGCGGGGGATGAAGCAAGATAATCCCGCACCGCCTGACTCATGGCTTCGCCCAGATCGCCGGTGAGCTTGCGCACGAACTGGCCCTTCACATACAGCGCGCCGCAGTCCTTGCCGCCGCAGAGGGCGATGTCGGCGTCCCGGGCTTCGCCGGGACCGTTGACCACGCAGCCCATGACCGCCACGGTGATAGGCGCTTCCACGTCGGCGAACTCCTTCGTCATGCGCTCGGCTACGGCTTCCACGTTAATCTGCGTGCGGCCGCAGGTGGGGCAGGAAACGAAGCGGATGCCCTTGCGCAGGTCCAGCGCCCGCAGGATTTCCAGCGCGGCCTGGGGCTCCCGCACGGGATCGCCGGTCAGGGATACGCGCACGGTGTCGCCGATGCCGTCCAGCAGCAGGGAGCCAATGCCGATGGCACTCTTTACCGTGCCCTGGCCCGGCAGACCCGCTTCGGTCACGCCCAGGTGCAGCGGGTAATCGCAGGCCTCATGCATCAGCCGGTAAGCCTGCACCGTCAGCGGCACGTCGCTGGCCTTCAGGGAAATCACAATGTCGTCAAAGTGCGCCTCCTCCAGCAGCTTCACGTGGCGCAGCGCGCTGTCCACCATGCCTTGGGCGGTCAGACCGCCGTATTTGGCAAGAATGTCTTTTTCCAGGGAACCGGCGTTCACCCCGATGCGGATGGGCACGTGGTGGGCCTTGGCGCAGTCCGCCACCCGGTGCACCTTGTCCGCCCCGCCGATGTTGCCGGGATTGATGCGCATTTTGTGGATGCCGTTCTCCATGGCGGCGATGGCCAGGGTGTGGTCAAAGTGAATGTCTGCCACCAGCGGCACCGGGCTGCCGTCCACCAGCGCGCGTACCGCTCCGGCGCAGGCCCGGTCATATACCGATACACGCACCAAATCACACCCCGCCGCGGCCAGCCGCTTGATCTGGTCCAGCGTCGCAGGCACGTCCCGGGTGTCCGTGTTGGTCATGGATTGAATGGAAATCGGGGCTCCGCCGCCGATCAGGACGCTGCCCGCTTTTACTTGCTTCGTCATAAAGTGGTTCCTCCGTACTTTTGGAAATAGGGAGTGAATATTAGAATGCGCGCCCTTTTGTCATCTCGAACGAAGCCAAGCCAGAGGCGAGGCGAAGTCGAGGGACCTATAAACTGGATTGGCACTGCTTCATTGAAACTGTTGCTATCAGGTCCCTCGTCCCTCGACTTCGCTCGGGATGACAATGGAGCGCTCTATTTCTAATGCATAGGTAAGCATTGAATAATTCATGCGGGTGAATATCATTACAAGTTTGAAATTCGATTATATGTAGGGGCGGATATGATCCGCCCGTGGAGTAAATCTTTGCGTCCGCTGCATTTCCGCGTGTTATCGCAATTCTGCATTGCGGGCGGATCATATCCGCCCCTACAATTGATTTGTATCATATCTACCTGCGATGAATAAATCAGGGTTTACCTATTACCTATCGGAATATCTTCAAGATATCCTTATACGTCATAATAATCATCAGCCCGAACAGCAGCACATATCCGGACAGGTGGACGTAAGCCTCGATCTTCTGGGGCACAGGCTTGCGGCGGATGCCCTCCACGATCAGGAACAGGATGCGGCTGCCGTCCAGACCGGGGATGGGCAGCAGGTTGAACAAGCCCAGGTTCACGGAGATCAGGACCAGCAGCTCGCCGTAGGTGATCACCGCGTCGCGCCAGCTGGCCTCCGCCGACCGCTGGGTTTCCTCCGCGATCATGGTCACGATGCCCACCGGGCCGCTGGTCTGGTCCAGCCCCGCGCCGGTGGTGATCAAATCCTTGAGGGAACGCAGGATGGTCCCGCCCGCCGTGACGCAGTAATTGGCACCCAACTCGAACGCGCGGGGGAGACTGATCCCGGTATAACCCGGCACATAGCCGGGATTCAGCGTCACGCCGATGAGATAGCGGTTCAGAGAAGCGTCAAAGCGCGGAGAAAGCTGGAAGGTGAGCGTTTCCTCCCCGCGCCGGGCGGTGACGGTCAGCGGCTGACCGCCGTATTGGTCGATCAGGGCGCTCAGGCGCAGGGTGGTTCCGTCGTCGGTGACACCCAGGGCGTCCTGACCGTTGATGGCGGTCAGATGGTCGCCGGGCTGGATGCCCGCCTCCGCCGCGGCTCCGGCGCTGTCCACCGTGACCACCAGCGGGTAATCGGCATAGCGGCCCTGGGTGTCCTCACCCACCATGCCAAACAGCCCCGCCGCCACGATCAGCGCCAGCACAAAGTTCATGCACGGGCCCATGAACACGGTGACGATGCGCCGCCACACGGCGAAGTTGCCGATGGCGCGGGGGTCGTTCTTCGCTTCGCTGCCCTCGGCGTCGTCTTCACCGTAGAACATGCAGTAGCCGCCCGCCGGAATGGCGCGCCAGAAAAACTGGGTTTCATGTTTTTTGCTTTTCCATTTCAAAATCTGCGGGCCGAACCCGATGGCAAATTCCTTCACCGGGATGCCCGTCAGCCGAGCGGCGAAAAAATGCCCGGCTTCGTGAATCGTCACCATGATGCCCAGCATCACGATGGCGGCGAGGATGTAGAGAATGTTCATGCGGTGCTCCTTTTTTTATGATGAGGCAATAGGCAATAGGCAGTAGGCAATAGGCAGTAGGCAATTGGCAATGGGCAGTAGATTAAGGATTTGGATTCAGCTTATTGATTAGAGAATTAAGCATTCTTCCGATTTCGTCGCATAATGCGAATGCTTTTTCTATATCGTTTTCCGATATATATTTCAATCGGACGCAGATATACAATTGCGTTTCTACTTCATTTTTGGAACTCTCGCAATGCTTAGAAATCTGATATAATCCCTCACAGCATAACGCCCATATCCTTCGGCAATATTTTAAGGAACCGATACGACGGCTCTGCGAAGCTGATCAGATAGAGCAAATTGTTCCTGTTTTGGTAAAAGACTGACGATTCTATACACTTCTTCTACCAAATCCATTGATTTTTCCCATACCATCAATTCTTTATAATTCTGCATCTCAATTACCTGCTATCTACTGCCTATTGCCTATTGCCTACTGCCTAATCTCGTTTCTTGCTGTCTCCCTTGCCAAAGCGTCGGCCCGGTCAATGTCGTCCAAAGAGCGGGCGGGGAGGGATGCGTGCTTTTCCAGCGTTTCGACGACGATTTCGGGGATGCGGCCAAAGGGGATTTTCCCGGCCAGGAATGCGTAGCAGGCTTCCTCGTTGGCGGCGTTCAGCACGCAGCAAGCCGCACCGCCCTGACGCAGCGCGTCGTAGGCCATGCGGATGGCGGGGAATTTCTCCGGATCGGGCCGCTCAAAGGTCAGCGTGCCCACCTGGAAAAGATCCAATTCCTTGCCACCGGTGGGCAGCCGTTCGGGATAGCTCATGGCGTAGAGGATGGGCACCTTCATGTCCGGGGCTCCCAATTGAGCAATCACCGCGCCGTCGGCGAATTTGACGGCGGAATGAACGATGCTCTGGGGGTGCACCACCACCTGAATCTGCTTAGGCCGGGCGTTGAACAGCCATTTGGCTTCGATGATTTCCAGGGCTTTATTGAACATGGACGCCGAGTCGATGGTGATTTTCGCGCCCATGTTCCAGGTGGGATGGCCCAAAGCTTGTTCCACCGTGGCGGTGCGGATGCGCTCCTTGTCCCAGGTGCGGAAGGGACCGCCGGAAGCGGTCAGCAAAATCTGCTCGTATTTGTTGGGCCCCGCGCCTTGCAAACACTGGAAGATGGCGCTGTGCTCGCTGTCCACAGGCAGCAGCGTACCGGGCGGGCAGGCATTCATCACCATTTCGCCCCCGGCAACCAGCGTTTCCTTGTTAGCCAGCAGCACCCGTTTGCCAGCCGTCCGCGCGGCCATGACGGCCTTGAGCCCCGCCACGCCGACCACCGCCGCCAGCACGTCCTGCCCTTCGGCCTCCTGCGCCACTTCCTCCAGGGCATGGGGGCCGAAGCGGAATTCGCAGAAGGACAGGTCGTCGGGGATTTCCACCGGCTGATCGTTCCCTGTCAGCGCCGCCAGCCGGGGCCGCAGAGCACGAACCTGCTCAAACAAAAGCGCCGCGTTTTTGTGGGCGGTCAGGGCCGTCACAAAAAAGCGGTCGGGATGGAGCTGGATCACTTCGATGGCCTGCTTGCCGATGGAGCCGGTGCTGCCCAGGATGGCGATGCCGCGCCGCATACTTGATTACCTCGCTTTTTAAGGAATTTAAAGGACGGGAACGCGGAGAAAGAGACGAGTGTCCAAAGCACAGAGTTCAGAGTACAGATTGATATAGTCGGCCGCAATTGAAAGCTGTCATTTGACAAGCAAAATCATCTGAACTCTGTACTCTGAACTCTGCACTCTCGCCTCTCAAACCGCAAACGCTCCCGCACACAGATTGAAATACACATACATGATCACCGTGGACCAGTATACGCTGTCCAGCCGGTCCATCATGCCGCCGTGGCCGGGGAAGATGTTGCTGAAATCCTTGACGCCGCAATGCCGCTTGATGAGGGAAGCGAACAGGTCGCCCATCTGCCCGGCGACGCCGCCCAGCAGCCCCAGGATGGGGAAGTGCCAGAAGGGCGGAATGGGCTTATACAGCGAAAACGCCGCCGCCGTCAGCATAGCCCAGACGATGCTGCCGACCAGCCCGGCCACCGCGCCTTCCACCGATTTGTTGGGGCTGACCGCGGGGCACAGCTTGCGCTTGCCGAACCGGCTGCCGATGAAATACGCCAGCGTATCGCCGAACAGCGGCACGCCGAAAGCCAGCACCATCAGCAGGTTTTGGTTGTACTGCCCCGGCGCTTTTTGCAGCCCCAGCATGCACAGCCCCGGCAGCAGCACCGAGATCAACGGCAGGGCGGAGATTTCGATATCCTCCAGCTTTGGTTCTTCCCGGAAGATCACCACCATGGCGATCAGCATGAACGCCCCGCCGATCAGCGGCATCAGCAGCGACACGCTGCCCACAAAATGGAACAGCGGGATGGACAAAAGCACGCACAGCCAGCAGGGCCACTGCACGGGACGGTGTCCGGCCTGCGCGGTAGCGCGGATCATCTCATACATGGACATGCAGATGGTGATCATGTACGGGACAGAAAACCAAAGCCCGCCGCCCCACAGGGCGAGCACCAGAATGGCGACCAGGGCGACGCCGGTAATAATTCGCTGGGTCATGAGTTGCGTCCTCCAAAACGCCGGTCACGATGCCGGAACGCGTCCAGCGCCTCGTGATAAGCGGCCAAATCGAAGTCGGGCCAGAGCACCGGGGGGAATTCGAATTCCGCGTAGGCGCACTGATATAGCAGGAAATTGCTCAGCCGCATTTCCCCGCTCGTGCGAATGAGCAGATCCACGTCCGGCTGGCCTTTTGTATACAATTCGTTGGACAAAGCGGCTTCGTCAATGTCTTCGGGCTTGATTTCACCTTTGACCGCTTTTGCGGCCAGAGCGCGGGCTGCCCGTGCCAGCTCCGCCCGGCTGCCGTAGTTGATGGCGATATTCAGGTTCAGCCCGGTATT
Organism: uncultured Eubacteriales bacterium; assembly: GCA_902801765.1. GTDB lineage: Bacteria > Bacillota > Clostridia > Christensenellales > Aristaeellaceae > RUG563. The sequence continues at coordinate 117,772 of CADCJO010000001.1, read as the reverse complement.
GTTCTTCGTGCGCTCCTCGGCGTTGTACAGCGCGGCCCGCTGCTTTTCGGGCATCCCGTCCTTGTCGCCCAAAATGCGGATACGCACGTTCTTTTCGTCCAGCTCGTCGATTTCAGAGGTAAAATATTCCAGCAGCAAGCCCATCAGCGCTGCCACTTCCTCCGGCGAGCGCCGCCAGTTTTCGGTGGAAAAGGCGTAGAGGGTCAGGGATTCGATGCCCAGGTCGCTGCTTTCGCGGATGATGGCGCGCAGGGTTTCCACGCCCTTGCGATGGCCCAGGGCGACCTGGATTTTATGCTGCTTGGCCCAGCGGCCGTTGCCGTCCATGATGATCGCCACATGGCGGGGGAGAGGAAGTTCGGACATAGGGAGCTCCTTGTATTGAAGGAATTGTGGATATGAGAGAGCAGAGTTCAGAGTACAGATAATTAAGTATTTTCAATTTTGGTTCGCGTTATTGTCAGACTATATAAATCTGAACTCTGTACTCTGAACTCTGAACACTCGTTTTTTACTGCTTGATGTTTTCAATAAATCTTGCCACCACCCATTCCCCTTCGCGCACCGCGACGACTCGCAGAACGCCGTCCTGGCGGGTCTGACCATCGCGGCGGGGTGCGGCGGTGAGGGTAATGGCGGGTTTTTCCGCGTTTTCCGGGAGGGAAGAAAGGGCCGCTTTCAGTTCGCGGCCCAGTACATTACAGGTCAAACTTCCATGATCTCCTTTTCTTTTTCCGCGGCGACCTTATCCACTTCCTTGATCTGGGCGTCGGTCAGCTTTTGCAGCTCATCCTCGGCCTTGCGCTGGTCGTCCTCGGTGATCTTGGAATCCTTCTTCAGTTTTTTGATCTGCTCCATCGCGTCGCGGCGGGTGTTGCGCATGGCCACCTTGGCTTCCTCCGCGCCCTTGCGGACGACCTTGGTCAGTTCCTTACGGCGCTCCTCGTTCAGCTCGGGCACCACCAGGCGGATCACCTTGCCGTCATTGGAGGGATTCATGCCCAGGTCGCTCTTCTGGATAGCCTTTTCCACCAGCGGAATAGCCTTGGGGTCCCACAGGGAGATGGTGAGCAGTCGGGGTTCGGGGCTGTTGATGTTGCCCATCTGCTTAAGGGGGGTGGCGGTGCCGTAATAATCCACCACGATTCGGTCCAGAATCTGGGGGTTGGCGCGGCCAGCGCGCAGGGAGAGCATATCCTTCTGATAGAAATCCTTGGTTTTGACCATTTTTTCCTTCGCGTTGTCGATTACCGCATGGTACATGTTTCATGCCTCCTGTTCGTGCTGTGGAATTTGTTGGTTCTATTTTACTCTGTTTTATCAAAATAGGCAAGTATGTTTTTCAAGAGAATGAATCTCAGAAATCCGATCTATTAAAGCTGATTATTCATCAGAAGTTATTTGTTCTAACCAATAAACGAACAGCAGGCTTACTGATCAGTTTCAGCGCAATCGAAAGCAGAACGATTCCAGCAGCTAAAACGATTGTGTTCACGATCATATTTCCAGTCAGGCTGCGAACGGATAAGGTTCCGATGATCAGACAATAATGTACAATATATACTTCATAGGAGTATGGTTCAACAGCTTTGCAGATTTTATAGATCTTTTCCCCCGTATTTCCCAGTTGATCGTAAAGCATGAACACCATATAGAAAACCCAAAAGGCGATCATGCATTGGGTATATGGCCTGATCACCAGATCGTACAGCCTTGTTTCATAAATGACGGCTTTTGTTCCAAAACGCGCAAAGACCGCGAAAAGCATGAGCAGCGTCAGAATCATCATTGTGCGGCGCGAGGCTTTCCCAGGCCAATGGCGAGACACATAATAAGCAATAATATAGGAAAAAACGCCAGGCAGCCAGATAAGATTCATATGTGTCCCCAAAAGAAGCATCAAAGCCGCTTCAATCACGCAAACCGCGCTCATGACACAGATAAAAGTATTTCTCGGTAAATCAATCCTTTGCAGTAAAGGCGTGATCAAGTAGCAGATGAAGATAAACGTGATAAACCAAAGATGGCTGACCGTGAGATTTCCGATGCCTCCTCCAAGGACTCCCTGCAGATGGAAACAGAGTTTTACAGTGTTCAGGAAGTCAACTCTCCCTAATCGGTGGAACAAAAGAAGAACGAATGCGCCAATCAGATAGTAAATATAGAGCGGGATTGAAAGCGTTATGATCTTGTTTTTCAGCCATTTTCCCGGGTGTTCTTTTTTCTTTTTTCCATACAGGTACCCGGAAATAATAAAGAACAAAGGAACCCCTATATTAAACAGGTTTTCAATGAAGGATATCTTTGGAAACCAAACGACGTAATGGCAAACCACGATAGACATCATGGAAAGGACCCGCATGACTGTGATAAACCGGCTTTCCTGCTTTGTAACCATATTCCACACTTCCCACCCTTTAGACTGAAACACAATCAAGATTTGATTTGGATTCGAATACTTGATGATAGCTTAAAGTTTCCTTCCCAGCATCCTTTCCGCCAATTCTGTGTTTCCTTCCAGAATCGCCTTGCGGATAGCAGTGCTGGATACGCGCTGGCCGTCGGGGAGAGAGACCTGGGGCACCACCGTCAAGCCTACGCCCGCTTCATCGCAAAGCGTCTGCAGTTCCTTCACGCCCCACGCGCCTTTGTAGCCGAAGCGATGGTCGTCGCCGCAGACCACATGGCGGGCGTTGAGTCTGCGAAGAATGATATCCCTGAAAAAATCGTCTCCGGACATGTGGCGCATATCTTCATCAAATACGCTCACGGACACGCTGTCCGCGCCGTATTGTTTTAAAAGCGCTTCCCGCTCGGGCAGGGTGGTCAGCTCAAAGTCCTTGTCTCCCGGCGCGTGGTCGAACGTGTGCACGCACACCGGCAGCCCCATCCGCTCGCCCTCCGCCCGCGCCGCGCGAAGCAGCGCCTGGTGGGCCAGGTGCACACCGTCAAAAAAACCCAGGCAGACCACGCAGGGAGCGGCTTTCCGTTCAGTCAGGCTTTCGCCCATGGGTCAATCTCCTTTGTTCCCGGATGGATGTATCGCAGGTATTGTATCATATTCTATTGCGATGCGCAACTGAATCAGTAAATCGTCCGAATCTCCTCCGCGCCGACCTGCCTGCAAAAGTCCGCCAGGCCCTGATGATCCACCATCATCAGATCATGGAATTTGCCGGTGGCTTTGTCGATGAAGCCCACGGTCATTTCCCCGGTGCAGATGCTGCGGCGCACGGCAGGCTCCTGGGTTTTCGAGTCATATGAAATGGTGCTGAGCGGCTTTTTGCGAAACAACGGCATGGCGTCCGCTTCCTTTCCGTTTTTCTTTCATCATATCACGAAGAAGCGGGTCTGGCAAGTCAAGGAATTTACATAAAACTGCATTGTCAGGAAATGCATACCGTGATATAATAACAGTAAATCAACCCACCGAACGGGAGGAATAGAAATGAAAAGGCTGCTGGCTCTGATTCTTCTGCTGGGTTTGCTGCCGCTGAACGGCCTGGCGGAATACAAGGTGACCAAGCGGAACCTGGCGGTGAAATACGATACGGACACGCTGAAATATACTCTGGAAGAAGTGAAGATGAACGGCACGGTCTGCTATGTGACCCAAATTTGGATGGCTGATCCCGCGCGGCAGATCAAAAAAGCCATCTCGCCCTGGCATGAAAAGCTGGCCAAGGCAGAGGAGCTGGCGAAGAAAATCACCGGCGCCGCGGTGGTTATCAACGGCAGCGGCTACGTCAGCCCCACCTATCCCGAAATCCCCGACAACTATCCCGGCACCAGCGCGGATTATTACTACACGCCGCTGGGCTCCCTCACGGTGGTGGACGGGGAAGTGTACCGGAATTTGGAGGGCGTACCGTACTACGGCCTGACGCTGGAGGAGGACGGCCTGCACATGTATGTCGGCGCGGAGAATGAGGAAGTGCTGTCCCATCATCCCATTCAAACCTGGAGCTTTTACGAGGGCTGCCCCATGGCGGTGAACGGGCAAAGTCTGGTGGATGAAACCTGGAAGTTCGCCACCACCCGCTATATCCGCACCATCATCGCCAAGCTGCCGGAGGAAAACACGTACGTGATCCTGACCGGCACCTCCAGCCATGGCCTGAATCTAATCGAAGCCAACGAGTTTCTGGAGGGGGAATATCACCCCGAATGGGTTTACGACCTGGACGGCGGCCCTTCCTCCGCGCTGTTCCGCCGCCTGCAGGGCAAAAAGACCCTGAAGCTCATTTACGGCGCGGGCCAGCGGATTGTGGACGTGATGGGCTTTGTGGAATAACGGCGAAAACAGAATTGCGTTTGGTTCGGAAAGGAAGGCGCAGCAATGCTACTTGAAATGCTGACTCAGAATATCCCGTTTTTCCAGTATGCGGACTTTTTCATTCGGATCGCGGTTGCCTGCTTATGCGGCGGCGTCATCGGGATTGAGCGCAGCCACCGTCTGAAGGAAGCGGGCGTGCGCACCCACCTGTTGGTGTGCTGCACCGCGGCGCTGATTATCATTGTGTCAAAGTATGGCTTTTCCGATATGGCTGCGACAGAGGATATGAACTTCTGGGGCGTCCGCGGGACGGACCCCGCCCGCGTCGCTGCCCAGGTTGTCAGCGGCATCAGCTTCCTCTGCGCGGGTGTGATCTTTAAACAGGGCTCTTCGATCAAGGGCCTGACCACCGCTGCGGGAATGTGGGGAACGGCCGGCATCGGCCTGGCTTTGGGCGCGGGGATGTATCCGCTGGGCATTTTCTGTACCGTTGCGGTGGTGATGGTGCAGGTTATTATGCACCGCCTGCCCATGGTCAACGACCAATATCAGAACAACTATATCGAGATTACCGTTTCCGACGATAACGGGTTCAGGAACGCTTTGACCAAACATCTTGACACGTGGCACGCCCAGGTGATGGAAACCAGCATTTCTCATAATCAGGACGGCACCACGTCGTATTCCATGGTGGTCAAGATGAAGAATGACGTAAAGCAGGAGGATATCTTTGCTTTCTTGGAAAACAACAGCAACGTCATTTCTTTCCGCCAGACAACCAACGGATAACGCGGGGAAGACGAACTGCTTCCACGGATCATTGAACGAGACATCGCTTTGAACGGCCTGGCCCGCTTTGGCGGAAAACGGCCGGGAGAAACGATGTCTTTTTTCTGTATACAAGAGGTTTGTATCCGCAACTTGGATTGACAAAACCTGACTGGTATGTTATTATGTTAATGGTTTATTACGGTAAAGTAATAAAGAATCGAATCAAACAAAGGGAAGAAGGAAAACATGATGAAGAAGCTGATGAAGGTATTGGCGCTGATGATGGCGGCGATGATGCTGCTGGGCAGCGCGGCGATGGCGGAAACCGATCTGGAATACGTAAAGGCCAAAGGCAAGCTGGTCGTTGGCATCACGGACTTCGCGCCTATGGATTTCAAGGACGAATCCGGCGCGTGGGTAGGCTTTGACGCCGACGTGGCGAAGGCCTTCGCCGCCTCCCTGGGCGTGGAAGTGGAGTTCATCGAAATCGAATGGGATAACAAAATCCTGGAGCTGGACAGCAAGGCCATTGACTGCGTTTGGAACGGCATGACCCTGACCGATGAAGTCAAGAGCGCCATGGAAACCTCCAACGCCTACTGCAACAACGCGCAGGTGGTGGTGCTGGCCGCGGACAAGGCGGCGGACTTTGCTGACGTTCCCTCCCTTTCCGGACTGACCTTCGCCGTGGAAGCGGGCAGCGCGGGCGAAGCGGTCATCGATGCGCTGGGTTATAACAAAGTATCAGTTACCTCCCAGGCTGCGGCGCTGATGGAAGTGGCGGGCGGCACTGCCGACGCCGCTGTGATTGATGCGCTCATGGCTGCCGCCATGGTGGGCGAAGGCACCAACTATGCCAACCTCACCTATACCCTGGCCCTCAACAGCGAAGAATACGGCGTGGGCTTCCGCAAGGGCAGCGACCTGGCCGCCGCGCTGAACGACTACTTCAAGGCCGCTTACGCCGACGGCACTCTCATCGCCTGTGCCGAAGCTTACGGCGTACAGGCCGCGCTGATCGCGCAGTAATTTGGAGCAAGCCGAGAATCAACTGAACACCCCCGCAGCCGGGCCGTCTGTTTTGCGCGGCCCGGCTGTCATTGTTCGTATGCATATATAGACAAATGAGGAATGAACATGGAACTGATTATAAAACAGCTGCCCATCGTCATCAACTCCCTGAACGTGGGCTTTCTCCAGACCTTGCGGCTGTTCTTCGTGACGCTCTTAGGTGCGGCCCCGCTGGGGCTGGTGATCGCATTCGGGAGCATGAGCCGCTTCAAGCCGCTCAGCGCTGTCACGCGGGTCATCGTGTGGATCGTGCGCGGATCGCCGCTGATGATCCAGCTTTTAATCATCTATTATTTCCCCGGCCTGGTGCTGCATAATCCCATCTGGGGCGGGGGAGAGAGCGGGCGCTTCTGGGCTGCGTCGGTGGCGTTCATCGTCAACTACGCCTGCTACTTTTCCGAAATCTACCGGGGCGGCATCCAGAGTGTGCCGGTAGGACAGATCGAAGCGGGGAAGGTGCTGGGCATGACGAAAGGCCAGATTTTCTGGCGCATTAAATTGATGCAGGTCGTCAAGGCCATTGTGCCGCCCATGTCCAACGAAATCATTACGCTGGTGAAGGACACGTCCTTAGCCCGCATCATCGCCCTGCAGGAAATCATCTGGGCGGGCCAGGCGTTCATGAAGGGCAGCCAGGGCATTTCCGGCGCCATCTGGCCCATGTTCTTTACCGGCGTCTACTACCTGGTCTTCAACGGCGTGCTGACGCTGCTGCTGGGCCGGGTGGAAAAGAAGCTGAATTACTATCGTTAAAAGGAGGGAGAAGCCATGCTGAACGCGACGAACCTGAAAAAGAGCTTTGACGGCCTGGGCGTGCTGCGGGACATCTCCCTGCAGGTGAACGAGGGCGAAGTGGTCGCCATCATCGGCAAGAGCGGCTCGGGCAAAAGTACGCTGCTGCGGTGCCTCAACAACCTGGAAAAGGTGGACGGCGGTACCATCGAGATCGACGGCCAGGCCTTGGTAAAGGACGGGGTCTACGGCGCGCCGAAGGAGCAGCGCACGCTGTGCCTGAAAATGGGCTATGTGTTTCAGAATTTCAATCTGTTCCCCCATATGAACGTGCTGCGAAACCTGACCGAAGCCCAAGTCTGCGTGCTGAAACGGGACAAAGCGAAAGCGGAATCCTATGCCCGGGAGCTGCTGAAAAAGGTGGGCCTGGCCGATCGGGAAACAGCTTACCCCTACCAGCTTTCGGGCGGCCAGCAGCAGCGCGTGGCGATTGCACGGGCGCTGGCCATGGACCCGGAAATCCTGTGCTTTGACGAGCCGACTTCCGCTCTCGACCCCCTGCTGACACAGGAGGTGCTGGGCGTCATCCGGTCTTTATCCAAGGAAAAACGCACCATGATCGTGGTCACCCATGAAATGAATTTTGCCCGGGAAGTCGCCGACCGGGTGGTGTTCATGGAGGAAGGCGTGATCGTCGCCGAGGGCAAGCCGGATGAAGTGTTCGACAGCGAAAAGGTCAAGGCGTTTGTGGGACTGGGGGATTAGCATCCTTTGTGGGGAAAACCGTTTGTACTTATCGGATGCATTCAATCGGGATTTGGTAATGAGTTATGTTTCATTCGGTCACAAGGATGATGGACGAAATCGCTTCAACAATGGAGGGGCGTGTTTACGGTGCCTGGCTGTATGGCAGCACAGTGCTGAATGACTTTCAGCTGGGGTGGAGCGATATAGATTTTGTTGCGCTGATCGATGGGCCCATCTCCAAAATCCAGGCAGAGAAACTGCTGATGCTCAGGCAAGACATGCTCAGAGGAGAACCAGGCAACCTGTATTACCGTTCTTTCGAGGGCGTGATTGCCAGTTTGAATGAATACCTCAGGCAGTCTTTCCAAAGCCTGGTCTATTGGGGAACGAGCGGACAAAGGATCACCGACCGCTATACGCCGGATGCGTTCTCTTTGTTTGAACTGGCAAAGTATGGAAAGCCGGTATACAGCGACAAAGTATGGATTTTTCCGGCGCCGGGAAAAGAAGAATTGGCAGCGGCTGTGCGCAGGCACTATGAGGCGATCCGGGCTTATGCCGTTCAAACAACCGAAAGCCTGTATTCGTGCGGATGGCTGCTGGATATCGCCCAGTGTATCTACACGCTCAGAAATGATGACGTCATCTCCAAAACACAAGCAGGATTCTGGGCGCTGGAGGAACATCTTTTTCCGAATGAAGCTCCGCTCAGAAAAACGATCGAAATCCGGCAGCATCCGTTATCCTTCAAAGATAGGGAGGATATCAAGCAATGGCTGAAGGGACTGGGGCCGGTTGTGCAGGATTATGCGGATGTGCTGGAACATGAACTGCTGAGCGTATAAATTCCACGCTGTTGCGTATCCGGGTTATTGATCCTGACACGCGCTTTGGGACGGAAAAAAGCCGAAATGCGGACGATTTTGGCCATTCAGGCAGGATTCTGCTTTTCTATGACGAAATAAAACTGTACTCTGCACTCTGTACGCTTTTATCCTGACGATCACGGAGGAGGAACACCATGAGCGGATATTTGGACGCGGGAACCTTCAAGCTGGGCTTCGGCCTGATGCGCCTGCCCAAGAACGCGGACGGCACCATCGACGTGCCCCAGACCGCCCAGATGGCGGACAGGTTTATCGCCGCGGGCGGAACCTATTTTGACACGGCGTTTGTATACGATCAGGGCGCCAGCGAAGCGGCCTTCAAGGCGGCGGTGGCGGACCGGTATCCCCGCAGCGCCTACACCGTGGCGACCAAGCTGAACGCCTTTATGGCCCCGGAAAAGAACGAGCAAAGCGCCAAACAGGAGTTTTATACCAGCCTGGAACGCACCGGAGCGGGATATTTCGACTATTACCTGCTCCATGCGATTCAGCGCTCCAACAAGGCTTTGTACGACCAATACGGCATCTGGGACTTTGTGAAGGAACAGAAGGCCAAGGGGCTGATCAAGCACTGGGGCTTCTCCTTCCACGCTGATCCCGACCTGCTGGAGGAACTGCTGACTGATCACCCCGACGCGGAGTTTGTGCAGCTGCAGATCAACTACGCCGACTGGGAGAACCCCGGCGTGGCGTCCCGGCGCAACTGGGAAATCTGCAAGCGTCACGGCAAGCCCGTCGTCATCATGGAGCCGGTGAAGGGCGGCATCCTGGCCGAGCCAATCCCCACAGTGAAAGAAATCCTGAAAGCGGCGAACCCAGACGCCTCCTGCGCCAGCTGGGCCCTGCGTTTCGCGGCGGGGCTGGACAACATCATGGTGGTGCTCAGCGGTATGAGCAGCTTAGCCCAGATGGAAGATAACCTGAGCTTCATGAAGGATTTCCAGCCGCTGTCTGACGATGAAATGAAAGTCATCCACCAGGCCCAGGCCGCCCTGGACGCGGACAAATCCATCCCCTGTACCTCTTGCCATTACTGCACCAAGGGCTGCCCCATGAACATTCCCATTCCTGAAATCTTCAACGTGGAAAACCGCAAGAAGGGCAGCCCCCGTTTCCGCACCGTGCGGGAATACACCATCGTCACCCAGGGCCGCGGCAAGGCCAGCGACTGTATCCAGTGCGGCCAGTGCGAAGGCGCATGTCCCCAGCATCTGCAAATTATTCAGCTGCTGCAAGAATGCAGGGAATTGGAGGAGTGAGAGATTAGGGAATAGGGATTAGGCAATAGGGAATAGGCAGTAGGCAGTAGGAAATAGGCGGTGCCTCCCGGCTGTCATCCCAAGCGAAGGTGAGCTGGAAGCGAACCGAAGTCGAGGGACCTGAGAGGAACACCTTCCATCAAGCAGGATGATAACCGGCTCCCAGATCCCTCGGCTGCGTTCCGCTCTCGCTCCACTCCGCTCGGGATGACAACCTGGGAGATACTATCTGTTTCCTACTCGCTATTGCCTACTGCCTCTTGCCTACTCCCTTATAACTTCAACCTATAGCTCGCAATACATTTCTCATAATCCCCGAACTCTTGACACAAAAAGACCGATCTTTTATAATACATACCAACAAGAGGCATGGACGCCGGGAAGGGAGGAGACCCCATGAAGCAAAGGGAAAACAGCCGAATGTCCCGGTGCGGAAGGGTTTCCTTGCGCTGTTTGCGCCGCGCCGCTTGACATACGCTTTTGCTGCATGCGCCGCTTCGCAGATATGCGCGGCGGCTTTTTACTTGAAAGGAAGAAGAAGTAATTGTCAGAAGAAAACGGAGCTCCTGTGCTGGAAGCCGCTGCGCCGGAAACGCCGCTGATCGAGGTCAGGAACCTGCGTAAGGTATATCAGGTGCCGGGCGGCGAGGTGGTGGCCCTGGACGGGATCGACCTGACCATCAACCGGGGCCAGATTTACGGCATCATCGGCATGAGCGGGGCGGGCAAATCCACCCTGATCCGCTGCCTGAACCGGCTGGACACGCCCACCGACGGCCAGATTTTAATCGACGGCCAGAACATTCTGGCCATGAACAATAAGCAATTGATGACCATGCGCCGAAAGGTGAGCATGATTTTCCAGAGCTTCAACCTGCTGATGCAGAAAACCGTCGCCCGCAACGTGCGCTATCCCCTGGAAATTGCCGGGGTGCCCAAGGCGAAGGCCAACGAGCGGGTGAAGGAGCTGCTCAAGCTCGTAGGGCTGGAGGACAAGGCTGACGCCTATCCAATCCAGCTTTCCGGCGGCCAGCGCCAGCGTGTTGCTATTGCCCGGGCTTTAGCCAGCAATCCCGAGGTGCTGCTCTGCGACGAGGCCACCAGCGCCCTGGACCCCATGACCACCCAGTCCATCCTGGCCCTTTTGCAGGAAATCAATCGGGAAATGGGCATCACCGTGGTGCTCATTACCCACGAGATGGCGGTCATCCGCCAGATCTGCAACCGGGTGGCCATTCTGGACGGCGGCCGCATCGCCGAGGAAGGCACCGTGGATGATGTGTTCGTTCACACCCGTTCCGCCGCGGGCAAGCGCCTGTTCGGCATCCTGTCCTCCGATGAGGAAGACACGGTGGCCGACGTGCCCGCCCTGCGCGTGGTGTTTGACGGCGGCAAGGAGGGTATGCCCATCATCGCCGGGCTGGTAAAAAGCTGCGGCGTGGACGTGAACATCCTCTCTGCCGACATCAAGCCTATCAATGGCAAGCCCTACGGGCAAATGCTCATCGAATCGCCCGACGATCCGCTGGTGCGCCTCCAGGTGATTCAGTATCTCACCGAGCAGGGCCTGACGGTGAAGGAGGTGCGTTCGTGATGAACTGGTCGCATGTATTCTGGCAGGCGCCTTACAAGCTGTGCATGGACGGCTGGAACGGGCTGGGGACTTTCCTGTATAACAATGTGTTTGGCTTCGTGTTTGAGCGGTCCTGGAAAATTCTCTGGCCTGCCCTGGGCGAAACCATCTATATGACCGTGCTGAGCACCCTGCTGTCCTATATCATCGGCATCGCACTGGGCGTGCTGCTGGTGGTCACGCGGAAGGGCGGCATCAAGCCCCTGCCCAAGTTCAATATGGCGCTGGGCACCATCATCAATTTCCTGCGCTCCATTCCCTTCATCATTCTGCTGGTGATGCTTTTGAATGTGACCCTGGCTGTGACCGGTCGCATGACGGGCACCATGACCATCTCCTTCCCGCTGACCATCAGCGCGTTCCCGTATGTGGCCCGCATGGTGGAAGGAAGCCTGATGGAGGTGGACGGCGGCGTGATTGAGGCCGCCAAGGCCATGGGCTCCACCACCTGGCAGATCATCTGGAAGGTGCTGCTGCCGGAAGCCAAGCCCTCCCTGATCAACGGCTTTTCCATCTGCAAGACCACCATCCTGGGCTATACCACCATGGCCAGCGTGGCCGCGGGCGGCGGCCTGGGTGCCACGGCCGTGACCTATGGCCTGTCCTATCGGCAGTACGATATTATGTACGCGGCCAGCATTATGCTGGTGGTGCTGGTGCAGGTCATCACGGTGGCGGGCACGTCCCTGTCCCGGAAAAAGGATCACCGGATTCGGTGAGGAAAGTTCCAAGTTCAAAGTTCTAAGTTCCAAGACAATTTGGTTTCCAAGGAACGGTTGTGTATCACAGGTAATTAAGCTTAGAACTTAGAACTAAGAACTTAGAACTAAATACTCACAACTGATTCTCCCCTGTTATTTAAGCGTATGCTTGAATATAAACAATCAATTTTAGGAGGCTTTATCATGAAAAAGGTAGTTGCGATCCTGCTCGCTCTGGCACTGTCTCTTGGCACGGTGGCCGCTCTGGCCGAACCCCTCAAGATCATCGCCACCCCCAATCCCCATGCCGAAGTGCTGGCGCTGATCAAGGACGATCTGGCCGCGCTGGGCTTTGAACTGGAAATCGAAATCAATGAAGGCTATCTGGTAGAAAACCCCTCGACCGCTGCGGGCGACACCCAGGCAAACTTCTTCCAGCATATCCCTTACCTGAACCAGTACAACGCCGATATGGAAGCCACTGGTCAGGCGGATAACAAGCTGGTCTATGTTGTGCCCACCCACTTTGAGCCCATGGGCCTGTATCCGGGCACCAAGAGCAGCCTGGACGAGATTGCCGAAGGCGACATCATCGTCGTGCCCAACGACCCCGTGAACATGACCCGCGCTTTCATCCTGCTGGCGGACGCCGGTCTGGTGACCCTGCCTGAAGGCACCACCCTGGAGAGCGTTGTGACCAAGTTTGACATTGGGAACCCCAAGAACCTGGAATTCCAGGAAGCCAACGCTGAGCTGGCTCCCACCATGCGCGACGGCGCGGCCTTCGTTGTCATCAACGGCAACAACGCTTCCCTGGCCGGCCTGATCCCCGGCAAGGACGCCGTGTATTTTGAACAGCCCGGCAGCCAGGCCGCCGAAGCCTATGTGAACATCTTCGCCGTGAAGCCCGAAAACGCTGAGGCGGATTTCGTGAAGGCTCTGGAAAAGACCGTTTACACCCAGAAGGTGTACGATCTGATCGTGAACAGCGGCTTCGCCCCCGTGTTCGAAGTGCCCGCCGAATAATCCCGTATAAAGATTTCTCAGCCGCGTCCGGATTCGGGCGCGGTTTTTTTCATGCTTTTGCACGAAATATTTTGCAGAATGCATCCATATGGATTTCTGCTTCGTATATATCTGTGCAGGGCAAAAAACGTTCCTGCGGCCAAATCCCATGATGGAAGGAGATTAAATTTGATGAAGAAACTGATTGTTATTTTATTGATTGCCTGCATGACATTCGCAGGGGCGGCGCTTGCGGAAAACAGCGGCCTTCCCGCTTACGCCTATCCCGGCGAGGATCCCATTGAAGCCGCCGTGACGGCTTGCATCGTGGAAAAGGGGAAAGACTACCTCCTGGAGGACGGCGCTGTGACCATCCCCGCGCCGGTCATTCTGAAAACCGTATTCCAGGATGACACGCATGCCCTGGTGTACGGCAACTTCTGGGTCATGAACTATACGGCGAAGGATCATGTACTGGCGTGCATTTCCGGCGGGGAATATCCCGGCATCATGACGCTGGAAAAGAAGGGGGAGGGCTGGGAAGCCGTAGCCCTGGAAATCGCCGGGGACGGCGACGATTACCCGAAGGACATCCAGCGCTTTGCCGACGGCGACGCGGAGCTGGAAAACGCCTACTTCCATACCCAGAGTGTGTTTGAGGAACCGCTGAAGGGCATCCGTACCCGGTTCATCCGGGACTATGTAAACGCCAACGGCCTGGACATCACTGCCTATCAGGATTACGGCTGGGACGCCATTCCGCTGACGGATACGATCGTGGGCCGCATCGAGGACGGCAGCTATATCCTGCGCATCCCCGTTCAGGAAAATGAAGCCGGGGAATGGGTGGCCGACGATATGAGCCAGGACGATTCCATTGTGAAGCTGGCCTATGCGCGGCTGGAAAACGGGGCTTATGAAGTGCGCTACGATCCCGTGGGGGACGGGGAAATGGCCGTGGCGATCCGGCATTTCAATGGCATTGCCTGCGATCAGGCCCACACCTTTGACCTGCTGGTGAAGGACGGCAAAATCCAGGAAGTGACCGGCGGCTCCTATACCGCCTCTCCGAGCGATGAAGAACTGGCCGTGTATTGCGTCGGCGAATGGCGCGAACAGGAAACCCAGTTCACTCAAATGACCATCGGCACAAACGACGAAGGGCTTCTGACCGCCGAAATCATTTCCCCCATGTCCCATGGCGCGTATCTGTTCCGCATGACGCTGCATTATGACTGCGAGCTGAACGCTTTCATGTACGACGACGGCGCGGTGTACGAACTGCCCATCACCGACGGCGAAGAAACGGCCCTGGGTGAACCCACCCAGCAGAACCTGGGCGGCCGCCTGCTGCTCCTGACGGATGAAAACGATCAGTTCCTGCTGAGCTGGTATAACCAGCTGACCCCCGACGAACCGGAGATCGTGTTCTGCCAGATGAATGAGGAAGAAACGGTCAATTAACCATTTCATTTCTTCATTCCTATCAATCAAAACCCCGCCCTGTATGGTTTCACAGGGCGGGGTTGATTGTTTCACTAAAAGTTATCGTTTCAAATGGCGATGACCTGGGCGGTTAAGAGCGAATCCTCCTGATTTATACTAAACTCAATCTAAAATTCCGGTCAACGTAGCGCTGCTACGCCTTCCTCCATTCAGCTTAGCCACGGCGTAAAATCCATCCCAAATCTGATACATTTTTAGCTTGAGTTTAGTATTAGTTATAATACATGCTGTCTGATAAATCTGGCGATACCGTCCTGGTCATAAGGCGGTGCTACACAGCGCGCCGCGGCCTTCAGATCCTCCGGCGCATTTTCCATTGCGACGCCGCAGCCGACAGCGGCCAGCATTTCCCGGTCATTGCTGCTGTCCCCGAAAGCGGCGCACCGGGTCAGACCAATTCCCAGCTCCTTGCACAGCCAGCGAATCGCGTTGCCCTTGCTGCAGGCTTTGGGCACCGCCTCGATACCGCCGTAGCTCATGGAAGATGAAAGGTCGAAATGTCCCAACCTGGCCAATTCCTGATGGAGACTGAGCAGCTCTGACCGGGGGCATTCGATGATGTTGATTTTTTCAAGACCCGGCGCGCCTTCGGCCAGAAACGGGCGGATGCTGGTCATGGGCGGCAGGCTGCCGCGGCGTTCGATATAAAAATGTCCCCAGGGGGGCATCGTCAATCCTGCGGCTTCTGCCCGCTGTGCCCTGATCAACAGTACTTTGCCGTTCACGAACAGTTCGTAAAAATCCAGGTATTGTTCAATGACCTCGCAGGCTGCTGCTGCCTCCTCCGCCGGGAAAGGATACTGATAGATTTGCTCTCCCTGCCGTAAATCATAAATGGCCGCTCCATTACTGGTTACTGCGAAGTCCAGACCAAGTTCCAAGGTTTCATGCGGGATCATCCCCAGGCAGCGGCCCGTAGCAAAAGCAAGCTTGATCCCAGCGGATTTTGCTTCCCGCAAGGCCTCCTGATTCTCATGTGAAACAGTCCTGTGGTCAGGACTGAGCAGCGTGCCGTCAAGATCAAAAAACAGAAAATCGTATTGAGCCATCGATTTCACCTTTTATCGAAGTCAATAAACAGAGATGCTGACTTTGTTTCTTCTGCGGCGTCACAGGGCTGAAAGCTTTCCATTCTTTTTTCGGTATGGAGTAAAGCGGTAACATACCAGAAATAAGCTCCTTGGACAATGGATCAGCTGATTCGGGCTGGATAACCGAGGGCGTTTCTCGATTGATTTCCTCGTTCTCTGCAGGGAGCAATGTTCTTTTCTCGGTATCTGGCGTCCTGGGATCGCCTGCTATCCTATAAAAGCCAATAATAAAAATGTTAAAAACCGGAATCACATGCAGACGAGCGATGCTCAGCAGATGGCTTCTGCCCAGCCCGCATCTTCATACAGTATACAGATTTTTCGGTATCTATGCAAGAACTATTTCCAGGATAGGCGAATACGCCCTTGCAGGCACAAGGCGGTCTGCCAATTGTTTTGTATTCGCAGCTGTTCTTTGACAATCGAACCCAAGGAAGAAAAACCCATATCCCTGCGGAGGGCTATTCATGCTTTCTTATGGATGAAGCGCCCAACATTCCTTTGTGACTGAACAGATACCATTATTTTAGAATACATATTGTATAAGTCGGTTTTTCTGCATTGTAGTTTATACAGGAGACACTGCAGAATACCCCGGCCGAAACCGGATCTCTCGAGAAACCGGACTTCGAGAGCAGAGAAGCATTCATGCAAAAAATGGAAGTATGCCACAGGAACGAAGAAAAGAATGGGGAAATAATACCAGCCCACGGATTCAAAAGGACAGATTCCGGGGGTATGAATGCCATGCGGTTATGGGCAGACCTGACTGCCATAGCGGTCAATATGATATGAATCGTCGCGGCAATACCCGATAGATGAGTTTTCTTTTTACGGTGTTCTTTTATGCTTGTTTCGCAATTGCTCTGGCGGAAATACGAAAAAAGCACGCTGTTCGTTTAGAAACGCGTGCTTTTTCGTGCCTTAAGTTTTTGCTTTCAAGGCTCTTTTCAGTGCGGTCGACGGGACTTGAACCCGTACTCGGTTAAGAACACGCCCCTCAAACGTGCGCGTATGCCAATTCCGCCACGACCGCATGGCTGTCCAGAACAGCATTCATTATTATATCAGAAATATCGGATTTGTCAACCAGAAATTTTCGTCTATTCAAAAGTCATTTTCCGAATGTCTGTTGACCGTTTGGGCCTGATTCCAGGAGTTTCCCGCGAATCCTTGCCAGATGACCGAGGGTTAATCCAGCTTTCAAATAATAATTCTCCACGGTTCCATACTGCGCAAAGAACATATCCATGAATTGCGCCATTCTCGTTTCGTTGGCGAGCACAATTTCTCTGTCCACCTCCGGGTGGTCCGCCAGATACCGCTCCAAACGCTGCCGGTTATATTCACGGCTGACCGTGTAATCCTGGATGACAGCTTCCCGCTCCACACCGCAGGAAAGCAGCAGCACGGCGCTGACGACGCCCGTTCTGTCTTTTCCCGCAGTACAGCAGATGAGTACGCCCTCCTCCGCTTCCGAGACAGTCCGGAGAACATCGGAAACTTCCTTTTGAGATACAATTTCCATATAAGACAAAGGAACGCCTGCGAGCGTGGACGGCGGAACGCTGCCCGCTGCAATGGGAAAAGCATGATACGCGATGCCCTTTTCCGACGCATAAGCGCAAGGATGCTTTTCCGCTTCCTGGCTGGTGCGCATGTCAATGATCGAAGTCATCCCATGATCTTTGAGCAGACGAAGATCGGAAGCGTTCCATGCGGTCGGCGCGTCGCTCCGCCATATTTTGTTCCGGCGCGTCATGCTGCCGGAGAGGGACGGGTAACCGCCCAGGTCCCTTGTGTTCGACGTAGCTGAAAGCAGGCTTTTGTAAACCGTGGACATAACAGTTTCCTCCCTCACCAGGATAGGATGATTTATATATCCAAAAGCCGCTGAACGCAATGGAAGGAAAGCAAAACGCGCGGCAGAAAACCATGCGGGTTCAGGGCCGGGATTTGTCCCGGGAAAGAACCTGCGCTTTTTCCTTGCAAAACCGCCAAAATCTGCTATAATAGAAAAGGAAAGAAACTCCGGCGCTCTGCCGGACAATTGAGGGAAAGAAGGTAGATTATCATGGGCAAGCAATTCATCGTGGAAACCTCCGCGCGCCATGTGCACGTGACCCAGGAAACCCTGGAAACCCTGTTCGGCAAGGGCTATGAGCTCCATCCCAAGAAGTACCTCAGCCAGCCCGGCCAGTTCGCAAGCGAAGAACGCGTGGACGTGGTGGGTCCCAAGAAGACCCTGGCCCGCGTGAGCATTCTGGGCCCGGTTCGCCCTGAAAACCAGATCGAACTGTCCCTGACCGACGCCCGCTCCATCGGCTGCACCGCCCCCGTCCGTGAATCCGGCGACATCGCTGGCTCCGGTTCCTGCAAGCTGGTCGGCCCCTGCGGTGAAGTGGAATGCCCCATCGGCGTGATCGCCGCCAAGCGCCACATCCACATGACGCCCGAAGACGCTCAGGAATTCGGCGTAGCGGACAAGGACATCGTGTCCGTCAAGGTTGACACCGAAGGCCGCGCCCTCATCTTCGGCGACGTGGTGGTTCGCGTCAGCCCCAAGTATGCTCTGGCCATGCACATCGACACCGACGAATCCAACGCGGCCGGCTGCAGCGGCAACGTGATGGGCGAAATCGTGAAGTAATCAGCGAAGGTTGGTCCGCGTATAAAAACACCGGCAGCTCTTTTCGAGCCGCCGGTGTTTTTATCCTGATTTCAGTTTACGGAAACATAGGACAGCAAGTCGAGCATGTCCATGTTTGTGATGGATGCGTCGCCAGTGAGAGGCGCGTACACGTCCACAAGGTACAGCGCGGATTCGCCGCGGGCCAGCACCTTGTAATTGATCCCGGACACCACCTGCGTGCCCAGCAGCGCGATGGGGGAAAGGAGCTCGTCCGCCGCCTCCACCGCCTGGCTGAACGCTTTCTGCGCCTGCTCGTCCGGCAGCAGTTCGCCATTATCCGATTCATGAAGCGTCCAGCCGCCAGCCAGCCCGTCCGGCAGCGGTTTATCAGCGGTCAGAAGATGATACAGCGCCAGCACATGGGCGTTGAGCACCTGCACATTGCCTGTCAATCCGTTGAATACGGTCACGATGATCCATTCCCGGTCACCGTCTTTTTCGCGGCAGAGGAAGGCGTAATTGGTTCCGGCCACCACCTGGGTCGCCAACACGGCAGTAGGCTCGTAATCCATGCCGGTGGAGGTCACAGCCAGGTCGAACACCTTCTTTTCTTCTTCTGTCAGGCGGGACACGATCGGTTCTTCATTCACCCGCCAGCCGCCAAGGAGTGCGGGAACGGGTTGGGTGGCCGTTTCTTCTTTGGGCTGTTCTTCGGCGGTTTCTTCCTCAGGCTCCGCGGTTTCCGTTTCCTCCGTTTCTTCAGCCGGGAAGGGCTCGGCGGAAACGAACGTCAGGGTCGTCAGGAAATCAATGGCGGTCTGCGCCTGCTTTTCAGTCATGGCGGACACGGCCTGCTCCACAGGCGCGGCGTTGATTTGAATCAAACAGCCATTGACAATGGTTTCAACAGAGAGGAAGGTATTCTTTTTCGTCCCTTCGCCCGCCAGACACATGAATTGAAAAGCCCCTTGCTCCTTCAGGGTCACGGTAAGGCCTTCTTCCTGGTACGCGGCGGTCAGCTCGTTCAGGCTGTCCGCATCCAGCGCGGCCAGGTTTTCAATTCCGGCATAGTCTTCTTCCTGGGAAATCACAAACAGATAGCTCATGCCGTTGGTTTTGTCATTGGCGAGCATTCCCTCGATGGACTGGTGCTCTGTTTCCGCCTGCTTATGGAACACGGTGAATCCTTTAGGCGCCGTGCAGGAAACGGTGTAGGCGGCCTGGCTGTTGCCCAGGGTGCCGAGGGTCAGGCCGGCTTCTTCCGCCAGGGCAGGGGTACTGGAAAGCATCATCAGACACAGCAGCAAAGCAACGGTTTTTTTCATGGATGTACCTCCTTGATCAGCTTCCTGATTCGCCGTTATCCGGCATCTATCATTATAAAAAGAAGGAATCCTTTCGTCAAGGCGCGGACGCGGTTCCGGATTGTAAACTTTCTATAGAGGAAAAATGACGGGTTTTTTCAAAAAAAGGCGGATTCAGGGCTTGCCAAGGAGAAAAATGTATGTTACAATACCGAAGATCACGCATGCGGGCCGATTTGTTTGCGTGTGCCGCTTTCGCGGTGGCAAGCGAAAATGACGTCCGCAGAGGATACAACAAAAACGAGGAGGAAACCCCAAATGGCAGTCATCTCTATGAAGCACCTGCTGGAAGCCGGCGTACACTTCGGCCACCAGACCCGGCGCTGGAACCCCAAAATGGCCCCCTACATCTTCACCGAACGCAACGGCATCTACATCATTGACCTGCAGAAGACCGTCCGCAAGATCGACGAAGCCTACATGTTCGTTCGAAACCTGGCCATGGAAGGCAAGACCATCCTGTTCGTGGGCACCAAGAAGCAGGCCCAGGAAAGCATCGAAAGCGAAGCCAAGCGCTGCAACATGTACTATGTCAACAACCGCTGGCTGGGCGGCATGCTGACCAACTTCCGCACCATCCGCACCCGCGTTGAACGCCTGAACGCCATCGACAAGATGGAGCAGGACGGCCAGTTCGACGTGCTGCCCAAGAAAGAAGTTATCAAGCTGCAGCATGAACGCGAAAAGCTGGAAACCAACCTGGGCGGTATCCGCGAAATGAAGAAGCTGCCCGGCGCGCTGTTCGTGGTTGACCCCCGCAAAGAGCACATCGCCATCGCCGAAGCCCGCACCCTGGGCATTCCGATCGTCGCCATCGTGGACACCAACTGCGACCCCGACGAAGTGGACTATGTGATCCCCGGCAACGACGACGCCATCCGCGCTGTCAAGCTGATCGCCGGCAAGCTGGCCGACGCCGTGCTGGAAGGCAAGCAGGGCGAACAGAGCGAAGCGGAAGCGGAAGAAGCCGCTCCTGCCGACGCCGAATAAGGTTTTTATAGGAGTTCTAAGTTAAAAGTTCTAAGTTCTAAGCGAATAGAGTTAAAAACGAATAGAGTGACAAGCTGACAGCTTAGAACTTGAAACTTGGAACTTTGAACTTTGAACTTGGGACTCATCCCTACAACCCCTTCACAGATTATCGTAAATAAGAGGAGGTCATTCCCATGGCTGAAATTACTGCCGCGATGGTGAAAGAACTGCGCGAACGCACCCAGGCCGGTATGATGGACTGCAAAAAGGCCCTGGTTGAAAAGAACGGCGATATGGACGAGGCTGTTGCCTACCTGCGTGAAAAGGGCCTGGCTGCCGCCGCCAAGAAGGCCGGCCGCGTGGCCGCCGAAGGCGCCGTGGAAAGCTACATCCACATGGGCGGCAAGATCGGCGTGCTGGTGGAAGTGAACTGTGAAACCGACTTCGTGGCCAAGACTGATGCTTTCAAGGAACTGTGCCATGACATCGCCCTGCAGATCGCCGCTTCCAACCCCCTGTACATCAACAAGGAAGACGTGCCCCAGGAAGCCCTGGACAAGGAAAAGGAAATCCTGCGCGCCCAGGCTCTGAACGAAGGCAAGCCCGAAAAGATTGTGGACCGCATGGTGGAAGGCCGCATCGAAAAGTATTATAAAGAAAACTGCCTGATGGAGCAGGTGTTCGTCAAGAATCCTGACATCACCATCGCCACCCGCGTGAACGAAGCCACCCTGGCTTCCGGCGAAAAGATCAGCATCCGCCGCTTCACCCGTTACGAGTGCGGCGAAGGCATCGAAAAGAAAGAAAGCAACCTGGCGGAAGAAATCGCCGAAATGACCAAGAAGTAATTGAACAATCAAAAAGGGACGGCGTTTGCCGCCCCCTTTTTTTGCGAAGGAGGGCCAAGAATATGGGACAGTATAAGCGCGTGCTTTTGAAGCTCAGCGGTGAAATGCTTGGAGAAAATGGTCGGCTGTTTGACCACAGCATCATCGACCATGTGGCCAAGGTGCTGGTGAAGATCGTGGAGGATGGCACGGAGCTGGGCGTGGTCATCGGCGCGGGCAACATCTGGCGCGGCCGCAGCGGCGGCGAAATGGACCGGGTGACCGCTGATCAGATGGGCATGCTGGGCACGGTGATCAACTGCCTGGCCATGCGCGACGCCGTACAGCGGGCCGGGGGAAAGGCTGTGGTCATGAGCGCCATCGAAATGCCCCGGGTGTGCGAAGTGTTCAACGCGGAAAAGGCCCGGAAGTACATGAAAAAGGGCAACGTGACCCTGTTCGCCGCGGGCAGCGGCAACCCCTTCTTCTCCACCGATACCGCTGTGGTGCTGCGAGCTGTGGAAGTCGGCGCGGACGCCATCCTGCTAGCGAAGAACATCGACGGCGTGTATACTGACGACCCCAAGAAGAATCCCGACGCCACGTTGATTCGGGAAATCAGCTACGAAAAAGCCCAGGAAATGCGGCTCAAGGTCATGGACGCCGCCGCCTTCGCGCTGTGCGCCGAAAACAAGGTGCCCGTCGTGCGGGTGTTCGGCCTGTTTGAGCCGGAAAGCATCATCGACGTTCTCGACGGCGACGATATGGGCACGGTGCTCAGACCCGAAAATTGATCGTGCAGATTTATGGGGCGCATAAAATCATTATAAAATGAATTGGGAATGAACGTTAAGGAAAACCTCTCCGCCCCTGCGGGGGCACCTCCCCTAATAGGGGAGGCAGCGTACGGCTCCCCTATCAGGGGAGCTGTCGGCAAAGCCGACTGATACTATTTCTCGTCCGGTCAACGTAGCGCTGCTACGCCTCCCTTCATTCAGCTTTGCCAGAACGAAAAATCCATCCCGAATCTTTCAATATTTTAGACGAGAAATAGTATGAGGGGTTTTTCTTGATACTTTCTTTGTGCCTTAAAGTGCCAATAAAACAAAACAAAAAACCGCGTATAACGGACAGACGGAACCGCAGCACACGCCTAAGATGCTTACTGCTGCTTCCTTCCGGACCTGACAGGGTTCACACCGCAGCATCGCACGGGGCCCATCCGTTATACACGGCTTTTATATTATACAGCGGAGGTGCGGAAAAAGCAAGCACTATTTTTCTGATGATTCCGCGCCCCTATCGTTTAGCGCACTCAATCCATCGCTGCTCGTTCCTTGCCTTCGGCATGGCGGCCCGACGGATGGGGAAATATCGCTAAGTGTCCTTGATTATTTCAGAACGGCGAAAGACTGAGCGCCCATATGCAGTTTGCTGCTTTCCACTTGAACCTCTCCCAATGTGAAAATCATCTGCCTGTCTTCCGTTTTCACATCAATGTCCATCGGTTCAGCTGCGGCGTTCACAGCCAGCAATAAACCACCGCGGCTGTACACCACCGGCCTGCCGGGAACAGCGGAAAGAATCTTCAACGCGGCGTCTGCCTGCAAGTCCTTCTCCTGATGCCGCAGGTTCAGAATCCTGCGCACGGTGTTCAGCAAGGACGCTTGATCCTGTTCCTGACTTTCCACAGTCGGAGCGTCGGAAGCTGGATCAACCGGCAGGTACAGCGCATCGGCACAGCCCTCGGAAAAGCCCAGGTTTTTTCCTTCCGCCCACTGCATAGGCGTGCGGGAACCGGTGCGGAAATAGCCACCTTCTTTGGTGGGCAATTGCTGATAGCGCATCCCGATTTCGTCCCCATAGTAAAGGAACGGCACGCCCGGCAGGGTGAACAGGAACGCGTAGCATAGCTTGAGTTCGCTGAAATCCATATTGAATCGGGGGCGCACGGTGTCATGGTTGCAGGTGATGAGGGAAATATAGCCCTTGTCTTTCGTGTCCTCGTACCAGTCGATGTACTCCTTCAGGAAGGCCGTCATATCGTGGGCGGAATCCTTACGGAAGTAGCTGTTGTCAGGCTGATCGGCGCCATGGCCCGCGTATTCACGCATCAGCTTTTCATATCCGTTGCCCCAGTTGCTCAGGTAAAAGTCGGCGTCGTAGCCGCAGCGCAGGGCCAGTTTGGGATCGCTCCACTCGGCCACCATGGCGGCTTCCGGGAACTCTTTGTCCAGCATTTCCCGGACATTGCACCAGATAGCGCTGGTACCGTATTTCTTTTCATCGTCATATTTGACCAGCGACGCGGCCATGTCCACGCGGAATCCATCGCAGCCGTGGCTGAGCCAGAAGCGCATGACATCCTTGATGGCCTCGCGGGTGGCGATGGCGTCGGGATGGTCCATCGGCATCTGCCAAGGTTCTTCGGGTTTCAGGAAGCCATAGTTCAGCGCGGGCTGGCACTTAAAGAAATTAAGCAGATAGGTGCCGGAGCGCTCCGCTTCGCCGGCGATATACGGGATGTTGCGGCAGCCCCAGATCCAATTGCTCGTCCAGATGTAGCGGCCGGAGAACTCGTTCGGCTCGGCCTTACTGCTCATTTTGAACCAATCGTGTTCTTCGCTGGTGTGGCCGGGAACGAGATCAAGCAGCACACGGATTCCCTTTTGATGAGCCAATTCAAAAAGCCGGTACAGATCGTTGTTGGTGCCGTAGCGAGGCGCGACCTTCCGATAATCCCGCACGTCGTAGCCCGCATCCTTGAAGGGCGAGTCAAAGCAGGGATTGATCCACAGCGCGTTGCAGCCGAGACTTTTGATGTAACCCAGCTTCTCAATGATTCCGTTGATATCGCCGATTCCGTCTTTATTCGTGTCAAAAAAAGACTGAGGATAGATTTCATAAAACACCGTGTCTTTCAGCCATTTCGCGGGCATGGGAACGCCTCCTTGTCAGTCGTATCATCAGGTATCTGTATCTTAACACGGCGCAGCGAAACTGTAAAGAAAAATTGTACGGAAAATTTATATGAAAAATACTGGTTGACTTTTCCGCTTTTCTCTGTTAAACTACTCTCAATCGCATACCAAAGGCAATGACGAAGAGGGCGGGATGGAGAGCCAACCGAAAGAGAGCCGGGGCAGCTGAAAACCGGCGGCGGCAGAAATCCAAGCTGTAGCTTCCGAGCCGGATGCCTGAAAGGATTCAGTAGGGTGTCCCGTTAACCGCCGCGTCAGAGCGGAGGGCTTCAACAGGAGCCCATGAGCGGCGCTGCAACAAGCGCAATTTGAGTGGTACCGCGAGCTGAATTGTTTGATCAGCCCGTCTCAAAGAAAACACTTTGGGGCGGGTTTTTATCTGCCCGAAATGGTAAGGAGGAAACACAACATGCCCAGCACGCCTCAGGCCCCCGCCATGCTGCGGGATGTGGCCGCCCGTATCCGGGAAATGAAAGAAATTGCCGACTTTTCCACCGCCGACCTGGCTCGCCTGACAGGCTTTACCGAAGCCGAGGTGGCCCAGTATGAAACCGGTACGGTGGAAATGCCGTTCTCCTTTGTACATAAAGCCGCTATCGCCTTTGGCGTGGACATGATGGACCTGATCGAGGGTACCAGCCCTCGCCTGTCCAACTATACCGTTACCCGCCATGGCGAAGGCGAAGTGGTCACGGACATCGAGGGCATCAAGATGCAGAACCTGGCCCCCCTGTTCCGCAAGCGTATTGTCGAACCCTACCTGACCCGCTATTCCTACGATCCAAAGCTTCAGGCCGCGCCCATCGAAACCGTCAGCCATCCCGGCCAGGAATTTGACTATATCCTGTCCGGCGTGCTGCGCGCCCAGATCGGCGAACACACCGAAACCCTGCGGCCCGGCGATTCCATCTTTTTTGATTCCTCCACCCCCCACGGCCTGATTGCCGCCGAGGGTCAGGACTGCGTGTTCCTGGCGGTGGTCATTCCCGGCGAAGAAACGGAATACAACCCGCATATTCATGAAGCGGCGGCCCCCGCGCCTGCGCAAGAGGCGACCATTGCCGACCGCTACATCACCACGACCGTCAACAATGTGGGCACGCCCACCTCCATTACCTACCGCAACATTGACCATTTCAATTTCGCTTTCGATATCATGGACGAGCTGGCCCACGAGCATCCCGATCAGATGGCCATGCTGCACCTGGACATCAATAAGAAGGAACGCCGGTTCACCTTTGAGGACTTCCGCAAGCTGTCCAACCGCGCGGCGAACTACTATAAGTCCCTGGGCATCAAGCGGGGCGACAGGATTATGCTGGTGCTGCGGCGGCAGTATCATTTCTGGATCACCATGCTGGCCATGGAGAAGCTGGGCGCGGTGGTCATCCCCGCCACGGATCAGCTGCTGTGCAAGGATTATATTTACCGCTTCCAGACCGGCGAGGTCAGCGGCGTTATCTGCACCAGCCACGGCCAGGCGGCGGGCGAAATCGAAAAGGCGCTGCCCGAATGCCCCAATGTAAAGCACCTGATTTACTGCGGCGGCAGCCGGGAGGGCTGGCACGACTTTGACGCCGAATACTGCGACTATTCCTCCCACTTTGAGCGGGCCGACGACGCGCCCGGCGGGGACGACCCCATGCTCATGTTCTTTACCTCCGGCACCACGGGCTATCCCAAGCTGGTGTGCCACAGCCACAAGTACCCCCTGGGCCACTACATCACCGCCAAATACTGGCATAACGTAATGCCCGGCAAGCTGCACCTGACCATTTCCGACACCGGCTGGGCCAAAGCCTGCTGGGGCAAGATCTTCGGCCAGTGGCTGTGCGAAGCCGCCATTTTCGTCTACGACTTTGACCGTTTCCATGCCAGCGACATCCTGCCCTTGTTCAAGGAGTACGATATCAAGACCTTCTGCGCGCCGCCCACCATGTACCGGATGCTCATCAAGGAGGACCTGCACAAGTACGACCTTTCCTCCATCGTGCACGCCTCCATTGCGGGCGAAGCGCTGAACCCCGAGGTGTTCCAGAAGTTCAAGGAAGCCACCGGTCTGTCCATCATGGAGGGCTTCGGCCAGAGCGAAACCGCCATCATCATCGGCAACCTCACCGGTATGGTACCCAAGCCCGGCTCTATGGGCAAGCCCGTACCGCTTTACGACGTGGAGCTGGTGGATCACGACGGCAAGCCGGTGCCCGTCGGCGAAGTGGGCGAAATCTGCATCCGTACAGACCACGGCCCCGCCTGCGGCCTGCTGACCGGCTACTACGGCAGCTCCGACCGCAATGTGAACGGCAACTGGCACGACGACCTCTACCACACCGGCGACACCGCCTGGAAGGATGAGGACGGCTACTTCTGGTATGTGGGCCGGGTGGACGACCTGATCAAGTCCTCCGGCTACCGTATCGGGCCGTTTGAAATCGAATCCGTTATCATGGAACTGCCCTACGTGTTGGAGTGCGGCGTTTCCGCCGCGCCCGATCCTGTCCGCGGCCAGGTGGTCAAGGCCAGCATCGTGCTGGTGAAAGGCAAGGAAGGCACCGAAGAACTCAAGAAGGAAATCCAAAGCTACGTAAAACAGCGCACCGCACCCTATAAGTATCCCCGTATCGTGGTGTTCAAGGACGAACTGCCCAAGACCACCAGCGGAAAGATTCAGCGCGCGCTCTTATAATTTTTGCATCAAAGCGGCCGCAAGGAATATGTGGTCGTTTTGATTGTTAAAACGAAAAGATGCTGAGCTGCATGATGTTTTTCGCCCAAATGATGATCAGGATACAAAGCTGAATGATGTATGAAAGAACAGGAATCAAGAAACAGGATGACACAATCCACAACCGCCACGGACTGAAAAGGAGCGCCGAATGGACGCCATCGAAACAATTCAATCACGGCATAGCTACCGGGGAAAGTATCAAGCTGTTCCGGTTCCCAGAAGAGACTTGCAGATTATCATGGAAGCAGGTCTGGCCGCGCCATCCGGCTGCAACAAACAGACCGTTAGTTTGATTGCGGTGGACGATCCCGCTGTCTTACAGCGGCTTCACGCGGTAATCGACCCGCCGGTGGGGGAAACTGCTCCGGCTATGATTTGCGTGCTGAGCCAGAAGATTATCGCTTACCGTGACCGCTGCTTCGCCGTTCAGGATTACGCCGCCGCCATTGAAAACATGCTGCTGGCCATCACCGCCCTGGGGTATCAAAGCTGCTGGTTCGAGGGCCATATCACCGACATTGACAGGATCGGGGACAAGATGGCGCGGATTCTGAATGTTCCGGAGGAGTACGAGTTGGTGTGTTTCCTGCCCGTGGGCGTGGCGGAGGATGAACCGAAGCTTCCCAGGAAAAAGCCGTTTGAGGAACGCGCGTGGTTCAACGGGTTTCCAAAAGGAGAATGAGATGAAGCGCTTCGATTTGAAGCCCGGCTTTGTGTTCAGTCCGCAGCCGATGTATATGATCGGCACCAACAATGCAGACGGCACACCCAACTTCTGCATCATCACCTGGCTGGGCTTTTCCGCGGACAGCGGCCCCTGCCTGATGATGACCATCGGAGGAAGCAAGCTGACGAAAACCAACATCCTGCGGGAGGGCTGCTTCTCCGCCAGCATGATCACCGAAGATAACCTTTGGCTGGCGGATTACTTCGGCACCACCAGGGGCGAGAACGGCCCGAAGCGGGATGTGGCTTATACCGTGGAGCGGGGACGCAAGGTGGATGTGCCTGTCGTTGGGGAAAGCCACTGGGTTTATGAATGCCGGGTGAAGAAACACTTTCCCCTGGACGGCGCTGATTTCTTCCTGGCGGAAGTGGTCAATATTCAGATTGACGAAGCGTATCAGGACATGGATATGGAACACATCGAACTGGAACGCATCCATCCCGTCGTATACAGCCCATACCAGTATTATATCGTGAAAGAAAAAATAGGGGAAATGGGCGAATGGAAAAAGCATTTTGAGGGTGTGGAAGCCGTGAAAACCCATCCTGAAAAAGCCACAGAAAAATGAGGTGATTCGATGAATTATTATCCAGGCGATATTACCGACGTGCATGGCATCCGCGTGGGCCACGCCCAGAGCGCGCGGGGCAAGACGGGCGTGACGGTGGTGCTGTGCCGGAAGGAAGGGGCCATCGGCGGCGTGAGCGTCCGCGGCGCGGCTCCCGGCACAAGGGAAACGGATTTGCTGCGTCCCGGCAATTTGGTGGAACGGGTGAACGCCGTCGTCTTATCCGGCGGCAGCGCTTTCGGCCTGGACGCGGCGGGCGGCGTGATGCGCTACTTGGAGCAGATGGGCTGCGGCATGGACATGGGCAATGTGCATGTGCCCATCGTGCCCGCCGCCGTGCTGTTTGATCTGAACGTGGGCGACCCGTCCATCCGTCCCGACGCGGCCATGGGGCGTTCCGCCTGCATGAACGCCGCCAAGGGCATGAGCCAGGGCAAGGTCGGTGCAGGCACGGGGGCTACGGTGGGCAAGCTGGTGCCCGGCGGGGTACCCCAGGACAGCGGCATTGGTTCCGCGTCCATTACGCTGCCAGAAGGCGTGACGGTCGGCGCGGTGGTGGCGGTGAACGCCGTGGGCGACGTGTACCACCCTGAAACCCGGGAGGTGCTGGGCTGCGCCCACATGCCGGACGGCACGCCGGTCCTGGCGGAAGGGCTGCTCTATGGTCACGCCCCGGTGCCCCAGCAGATCCGCATTCCCGCCCCCGGCAGCAACACCACCATCGGCGTGGTGGCCGTGGACTGCAAGCTCACCAAAGAACAGGCGAACCGCCTGGCCGACGTTTCCCACGATGGTCTGGCCCGGACGATTCGCCCGGTGCACACCCAGATGGACGGCGACACGCTCTTTGCACTTGCTACGGGCCGCACGGACGCGGAAGTGAATTTCGTGAAGCTGTGCGCCGCCGCCGCCGAAGTGACCGCCAGGGCGATTGCCAACGCCTTGCTGTATACAAGATGATCGCGGGCGTGGGCATCGACCTGTGCGAAATATCGCGCATGGAAAAGCTGATTCAGGATGAGCGCTTTCTTGTTCGTTTTTTCAATACGGAGGAGCAGGCGTATATCCGGGAAAAAGGGAAGAGCGGAGCGCAGTCCATGGCAGGGATTTTCGCTGCCAAGGAAGCGCTGGCAAAAGCCCTTGGGGTTGGGATTGCGGCGGATATTCGGGAAATCTGTGTGAAGCACGACGCGAATGGCGCTCCGTATTATTCCCTCTCCGGGGAGTACGCCCGCTTCGCCGAAGTACGGCGCATCTCCGGCTTTTTTCTTTCCATCACCCATGAAGCGGGCATGGCGGCAGCGGTATGCGTCGCGGAAAGGAACGGATAGGACGTTTTTTTCTGGGGGAACCGCTCTTTGGAGCCAAAGAGCGGTTCCCCCAGTCCCCCTCCGAGAAAGCTGTAAAGGGATAATTGTATGATCAAAAACGATTCACACATGATTTACTATCCAATCCTCACGCCCAACGACACCCGCCGTAGAGAACAGAAAGCCTTTGACCTGGGCGTTCCCAGCCTCCTGCTGATGGAACACGCGGCCATGGCCGTGGTAGATGAACTGGAAAAAGCCCTGGGCGGCAACTGCAAGGGCAAGCGGGTACTGTTCCTCTGTGGCACGGGCAACAACGGCGGGGACGGTTTCGCCGCTGCGCGGTTGTTTGCCGGGCGCGGCGGCAGGGCTGCGGTTTGGATTCTGAATGAGCCGAAAACTCCCGACGCGAAAACCAATCTGCAATGGCTGCGGCAGCTGCCGGAGGTGGAAATCGTGAATGTCGCCTCCATGCTCGAAGCCGGAAGATCTCTGGACGAGCTTCGCCGTCCCTTCGACGCCTATGTGGACGCGCTGGTGGGCACCGGCTTCCGGGGCAAACCGGAGGGGCTGCTTGCGGCCATGATGGCCGTTCCCCGGCATTTCACGATTGATCAGCCTGCCCCTGTTATCGCGGTAGATATACCCAGCGGCATTGATGGAGCGACCGGGGAAACTCCCGGATCGTTCGTATCCGCTGACGTGACCGTCACCTTCAATACCCCCAAGCCCGGCTTATATCTGACGCAGAATCGGGAAGCTGTGGGAAAAATCGTGGTAGCGGATATTGGCTTGTGGCCCATGATGCCCTGGAACAGCGACGCGCTGCTGCTGGAGGAACCCGAGCTGAACTGTGAAACGCTGCTGCCCTCAGCGCTGAACCGGTTGAAAATGCGCTCTGTCTGTGCGCACAAGGGAGACAATGGCCGCGTGCTGATCTACGCTGGGAAAATGGGCATGGCCGGGGCCGCCGCCATGTGCGCCAAGGCTTCCATCACTGCCGGGGCGGGGTTGACGACGATCGCCTGCGAGAAAGAAATCATTCCCATCCTGCAAACCCTGGCGCCCAACGCCATGTGCGTGGACATCCGGGATGCAATCAAGCATCCGCCTGCTTACGACGTGTTCGCCGTGGGCTGCGGGTTGGGGCAAGAGGAAGAAACCTGGGGAAACATTCTGAAGCTGTGGAATCCGGGCAAGCCCTCCGTCTGGGACGCGGATGCGCTGAACCTGCTGGCAAAGCACGAAATGAAGCTGGGAGAAAAAGCCGTCATCACGCCGCATCCCGGCGAAGCCGCAAGGCTTTTGAGCTGGCCTTTGGAAAAAATCATGGAGGACCGCCTGGCAGCGGCCTGGGCGCTGGTGGAAAAATATGACTGCGAGGCCGTGCTCAAAAGCGATGTTTCAGTGATCTGCAGAATGGATGACGATGGAAAACCGAAGTATTTCTTGAACACTGTGGGTTCTTCCGCTTTAGCCAAGGGCGGCAGCGGCGACGCGCTGACGGGCATCCTGGCCGCAATCTTATGTGATGGCTCTTTCCTGGATGACGCCGCCCTGGCCTGCCTCTGGCACGGCATGGCAGGAATGATCGGAGAAGAAAAGTTCGGCCAGCGGGAGCTGACCACCGATCAATTGATTTCCTGTCTGCACGAAGCGGAACAATGGGGGAAAGGCGAAATCCCCGCCCCCAAGATTTTTCGGTGAAATGATAAATGAGCAAGCCCCGGCAGAGGATTCTGCCGGGGCTTGCTTTTACGTAAATGCTCTGATGATCGTCACGATCACCCAGGCGGCACTGAAAATGGCGACCAGCCAGGTAGCTTGTCGGATGATGGACAAAAGCCCGTCGGACTTTTTCAGCTTCTTTTCTGAAAGGAGCTTTTCGGCCTTGTCCAGCCGCGCGGTCAGCGATTGCACTTCCTTGCGCAGTTCCTTGTTTTCCACGTCGGCGTCGTGCAATCCGTCCAACAGGCGCTGCTCCAGCTCGGTCTGCTGAGCGCTGAGCTTGTCGGTCTCGCGGAACAGCTTTTGCTGATCCTCGCTCAGCCCTTCGGCGACCAGAGTCATTTCGGAGGTAAAATCCTCCACCAGCTGGCCCAAATCCTTGCCCTTCAGAGGATGCAGCACACCGTTCATAAAGTCCTTCGCGGACTGCATCACGTTCTTTTTCGCGTCTTCGGTTTCGGGAACCAGTTCAAGTTCTTCGTCTTTGCTCATAGTTTTTATGCCATGCGGAGACCTTCCGCGGTTTGATCGTTCTTATAGCGTTCCAGCAGATTTTTGATGCGGTTGTAGGGATTGAGCAGCTTGGACAGCGTGCGGTCATGATTCAGGGTGGCGATGATGTAGGCGATATACTTGCTCAGATCAGCTTCCACGAACCAGGGCGCGGCGATCACCTCAGGGCGGCGGTAGGTCAGGTTGGAGGCCACGACCTTGGTCAGCAGCCCTTCATTGTATGCCTTGTTGAAATCCTCAATGCCGTTGGTAAAGAACGCGAAGGTGGCGACGGCAAAGATGCGGTTGGCCTTGCGGGCCTTGAGCTCCTTACACAGGTCAAGGATGGATTCGCCGGAAGCGATCATATCATCTACCACGATCACGTCCTTGCCTTCCACGGACGCACCCAGGTATTCATGCGCCACGATGGGGTTGCGGCCGTTGACAACGGTGGTATAATCCCGGCGCTTGTAGAACATGCCCAGGTCCAAACCCAGCACGGAGGAATAGAAAATGTTGCGCTGCATGGCGCCTTCGTCGGGGGAGACGACCATCATGTTGTCCTTGTCGATGCGCAGGCCTTTTTCCGTGCGGGTGAGGGCCTTGATCATCTGATAGGTGGGCATCACATTTTCAAACCCGATCAGCGGAATGGAGTTGGCCACGCGCGGATCGTGGGCGTCGAAGGTGACGATGTTGGTCACGCCGTACTGCTCCAGCTCCTGCAAAGCGAGGGCGCAGTCCAGGCTTTCGCGGGAGGAACGCTTGTGCTGCCTGCTCTCGTACAGCATCGGCATGATAACGTTGATGCGCTTGGCTTTGCCGCCGATAGCGGCGATGACGCGCTTCAGATCCTGGAAGTGGTCGTCTGGGGACATGGGCACTTCCATGCCGTACATGTTAAAGGTTTTGTTGTAGGCGCATACGTCGATGATGATGTAGATGTCGTACCCGCGCACGCTTTCTTTGATGACGCCCTTGCTTTCGCCGGTGCCGAAGCGGGGGCAGTACGTCTTGATCAGGAAGGAGTCACGGTTGAGCCCCGGCATCGTGTAGAATTCTTCGTCCTGGGTTTCCTGGAGGGAGTTCCATTTTTTCAGCCAAGCGTTGACCTTGTTGCCCATTTCCTCGCAGCCCGACATGGCGATCAAGCCAAGAGGCCCCACGGGAATGCTCTTCAAATCCCACTCTGTCAGAAAACTGTTCATACCGCAGCACCCCTTTATCAAAATATGCGCTGGTAAAGAGAACAAATATATTATACATGATTTTTGGAATTCTGGAAAGAGGAAAGCCGTAATTTGGTGTTTTTTGTCGTAAACAGCACAAATTTGCCGAATGAATCAAGGCATCCTGCAAAATGTGGTCAAAAACAAGCGAAAAGATCAAATCACGAATCCGCCGTTGACGCCCAAAACCTGGCCGGTGATGAAGGAAGCGCTCTGAGACGAGAGGAAAAAAGCGGCGCGGGCCACGTCCAGCGGCGTGCCGAGGCGGCACAGGGGCGTATCGTCCGCGAGAATTTGCAGCTCCTCCTGAGAGAATGCCCGCAGCATATCCGTTTGAATCACGCCAGGGCAGAGGCAGTTGACGCGCACACCCGAGGGTCCGGCTTCCTTGGCCAGCGCTTTGCCAAGCCCGATCAGCGCCGCCTTGCAGGCGGAGTAAGCCGCTTCACAGGAGGCGCCCACCTGGCCCCACATGGAGGATACATAGAGAATGCTGCCGTTTTGCCGGGAGATCATCCCCGGCAGGAAGGCCCGCGTCGCCAGGAACGCACCACGCACATGCACAGCGAACAGTTCGTCCCATTGGGAAACGGTCATGTCCTGCAATAAACCGGTGTATGAAATCCCGGCGTTGCAGATCAGCGCGTCCAAATGGCCAAACTGGCGAAGCACCTGTTCTGCCATCACCGACGTTTCCGCTTCGCTTTTCGCGTCGCAGCGCAAGGCCAGCGCGCCGCTTTCCCGGCTGAGCGACTGTGCCTTTTCATCGCTGTTCAAATACGTGAACGCCACCCGCCAGCCCTGATCGGCATACAGGCGAACCATCGCTTCGCCGATGCCCCGGGAACCGCCGGTGATCAAAACCGTATTCATTCCAGATTGTCCCTCCAATAGAAAAAGCTGCCTGAAAAGCAGCTCTTTCCATACTAAAAGTTTTCTCCCTGCCAGCCCCAGTGTTCCGTTTCCTCGTATTCCACATATACGCCGTCGGCAGGAACGGACAGCACGTCGCCCAGAATGCGGGTTGCTTCGGCGGTAAAGCGCTGATAAGCGGCATTGTCCGCTTTGCCGTACAGCTTGACGCCGACGAAGGCCAGCGCTTTGGAACAATCTCCCTTAAAATACATACGGCAATTGTCCTCAAATTGCAGCATCAGCCAGTTTTCGCTTTTCCCCAGCAGAGCAACAGCGTCGCCCAGCTGCTTGGCCATGGCTTTTTCCGCTTCCTGGGAGATGGGACGGTTGACCCGGGTATGAATGAACGGCACGGTTTTTCCTCCTTTGATGATCACCGCGCGTTTTGCGCGGCACAGCCCATCCGGTGGATGAAACAAAGATAGTATACCACATGTGGTAGTTGTTTGTAAATGCTTTTTTCATCCGGTTTTTCTCTTTTCAAAGCGGTCGATTCCTGCTATAATGAATCTGGCCGCCGCACAAGCGGGAAGAATATGCGGCGGCGTATCGTTTTCTTGATCGGAGGGAATACTATGCAGGCAATGGAAGCGGCCAAACTGTTGGCCCAGGCCATTCAGGAGAGCCCGGAATACAGGGAATATATTCAGCTGAAAAAAGAAATCGACGAGGATGCTGGCATCAAAGCACTCATTCAGGAGTACCGCAAAATGCAGACCAGTATGCAGATGCGTCTGCTTGCCGGCCAGGGAATGGACGCGGAGGAGACCCGGCGCTTCAATTCTTTGAACATGCTTTTGTTCGCGGACAGCCGCACGTCGGGCTTCCTGATGGCGGAAATGAAAATGCAGCGTATGATGGCCGAAATCTTTGAAACCCTCACCCGGGCTGCGGGCATGGAAATCCCGATGCCGGGAATGTAATCATTGCAGGAGGACGCGTTGAACAGAAATCAGAAGGAGCGGGACTATTCACCCGAGGAACTTCGGGAGGAAAGGCAGTATGGCGTATTCTGGTACAGCTGGCTGTGGACGGCGCTGCGCCCGCTGCTCTTGGCGCTGTGTGTGGCTGTCGTGGTGGCGGGCGTGGTCATGGCCGGCTGGAACTGGGTCGACCGCAGCTTTTTTGCGCCGGTGGACGCCGAGGATCATGACGAAATCACCTTTGTGGTGTCTTCCGGCAGCAGCCTGACCCGCGTGGCCAATAACCTGGAGGAAGCCGGATTGATTCATAACCGCACCGTATTCAAATATGTGGCGGACTTTCTCGGTTATGGCCAGAAGATTCAGTCCGGTGAATACAAGGTCAGCCGGAATATGACCATGCAGCAGATTATGGAGCTGCTCACCACCGGAGACGGCAATCCCATCACCCGGAACATCACCATCATTCCCGGCTGGACGGTCAGGGACATTGGGGCGTACCTGACGGAGCAGAAGGTCATTGAAAACGATACGGAGTTCCTCAGCCTGTGTCAGAGAGGCACGTCGTTTTCAGCCTATTACTATATTGCCGACGTGCTCTCATCGCCAAACGCCGCGTCAAGACTGTTTGCGCTGGAGGGGTATCTGGCACCGGATACTTATGAAATCTATACCACCGCCACAGCGGAGGATGTGATCCGCAAGCTGCTGAGTCAGACGGAAGCGGTGTTCAACGAAGAATATCATGCCCGGGCAGAGGCGCTGGGCATGACCATGGATCAGGTCATCACCATGGCGTCCATGATCGAGAAAGAAGCCAAGAATCCGGATTTTGCCAAAGTATCCGCCGTATTCCATAACCGGCTGAAAAAGAATATGACCCTGGGCAGCGACGTAACGGTCAAGTATGTGAGCGGCGTCAAGCGCATGGCGCTGACCGACAGCGATTTGCAGATTGCTTCACCGTATAACACGTATCTCGTGAAGGGCCTGCCGCTGGGGCCGATCTGTTCGCCCTCGTCCGCAGCCATCCGCGCGGCGCTGTATCCGGATGAACAGTATGTGCAGGATGAATACCTGTATTTCTGTTCCAAAGACCCCAACACCGGCGAGCTGCATTTCAGCCGCACCTTACAGGAGCACGAACTGGCCGTCAGCATCTACGCTCCGCTGTGGCAGGCGTACGACAGGGAAAAGGGATTGTAATCAAGCAAAAAGGCAGAGCATTCTTTCGCGTTATGATCGAAAGAATGCTCTGTTTTTATTCACGGTATACTGCGCTTTAAAAGTCCGCGCCATAAGGGAACACCGCCACGATCTTGTCCTCAATGTAAACAATCGTATACAGCGGGCTGCCATATTGCAGATAGGTGTTCATAAAAGTGGTAATATTATTGGCCCGGTAGCAGTTGGACTTGACGCCGTAATAGAACAGGCAGTTGGGGTCCACCTCATAGTCGTAGTGCTCCACGGTTTTATTGGTAAAGGTGGACAGGTTGCCGCTGCTGTAGTCGTTCCCGCTGTATTTGATGGTAACCAGGTCGGCGTCGATGCGCCAGGTGGTGCCTTTCAGATAGATGTTCTGAATATAGCCTGCGGAAACGCGGGTACGGCGTTCGCTGGGACGGCGCTGGAGATAGATGGTATAAGTGGTGGAGGCCGTCCCGTTGCTGACCTGGATGGTCACAGCCTGGGGGGCGTCAGTCATGGGAATGACCGGACTGGTTTCGCCGCTGCGCACGTATTGACCATTCACAAAGATGGAAGCACTCGGGTCCATGGCGACGGGCGTGAACGTTGGGCGGGATACCCAGCTTGCCACCGTGAGCAGATAAGTCGTTTGGTAAGGGTTGAACGTTTCAGGCAGCATAATGCCGGTATTGGGGCAGTTGTGGGTCAGGCTGCGAAGCAGGGTCGTGCCCGATGCGTAACCGTCATCCGCCTGAGCGGGGACGCAGGAAAGCAGCGTCAGCAGTGCCAGCGAAGGGCACAGGATATGCCGAATGAATGTCTTAACAGAAGTCATAACCATTCGCCTCCTTTGGGAAAAATCATCCATAGAACGTTTGCGCCGGACGGATTCATGCTCCTTTTCCGTCTTTTTTACATTTCCGGTACGGCACGGTATTCCCGGTAGCTTTCGCCTGTCAGCGTTTTCCACTGGAACAATCCGTCCTCAAGCGTCATATAGCTCCTTGGCGAGCCTGCTTTGGGGATGGACACAGAGCCGGGGTTCAGGTAAATGCGGCTGCTGTGTTCCTCGCAGGCAGGCACATGCGTGTGGCCGTGCAGCAGGATATCGCCCGGATGCAGCGGCGGCAGGTGTGTGCTGTTATATACATGGCCATGGGTCATGAATACCATTTTCCGGCCCAGGGACAAAAGCGCATAGTCCGCCAGTATAGGAAAATCCAGCACCATCTGATCCACTTCCGTATCGCAGTTGCCGCGCACGCAGAGAAGATCCTTTTGCAGCGGGTTCAACAGGGCGATCACACTTTTGGGTGCGTAGCCCTCCGGCAGATCATTTCGCGGGCCATGGTACAGGATATCCCCCAGCAGCAGAAGACGATCCGCTCCTTCTGATTGATATGCGTTCAGCAGCTGCTCACAGTACAGCGCTGAACCGTGAATGTCCGAGGCGATCAACCATTTCATGCGGGCTGTTCTCCTTTGATGGCGCTCATCAGGACGGCAGGCATCCCCTTCGGTCAGTGTTTGGCCTGCAGCTTGATGGTCAGGTTGTTCAGATTCAGGGAATAGGTATACCGGATGTCGTCGGCCATGGCCATGACCAAACGGATCCCCAACGGTTCTTTACCGTTTTCCTTTGGCACGTAGCTGACTGGGTCGAACGCCTGACAGTCATCCCGGAAGCGCAGCACCCAGCGATCCTGCTTATGCTGCACCCGGATGGAAAGATGGTTTTTCTTTCCTTCCGCAAAACCGTGCTGAACTGTGTTGCTTGCCATTTCCTCGATACACAGTGCGATATGGTTGCACATTTTCGCGCTTTGCCCGTGAATGCGGCAGAAGCTTTCCGCCGAAGCAACCGCTCCTTTTACATCCTGGAGCGATTGAATGTCCATTTCCAGCAGATTCTTCGGTTCCACACCGAAATCTTTTTTCAGCAGCAAAAAGGACTGGGCGGACAGTGAAATATTCCCGTTTTTCTTCCACACGAAAACTGCGATACAAAGCAGCGCCAGCGCCTCACCCACACCAAAAAACAGCCACACGCCGGTTACGCCCCAGAATCGGCTGAACAGCAGGGCGGCAAGCGCGGGCAATGCCACGCCCTCCATAACAGAAATCGCTTCTGTCAGCGTCACCCGCTCGGTGCCCTGATACAGGTTTTTAAGCGCGCCGATGACGCAGCAGGGCATCAGCCCCAAGCTAAAAAGACGTACCCCCAGAATGGTCAAGTCCTGCACCGGCCCCGGTTCAGACAAAAAGATGCGCACAAACAGCGGGGCAAACACTGTCAGCAGCGCGCCCATCACCGCGCCCAGCAGTACGGCGCAGCGCGTGAGCAGCTTCAGCAATTCTTTCAGCCCCGTCTGGTCTTCTTCATGATATAAAATCCCGGACAGCGTCAGCGACACACCGCCCACGCCGGTGGTGATGCAGTTGCTGGCGTTTCCGATGCCGGCCAGCACGGTATATGCCGCTACCGCATCGCTGCCGCCTACTGCGAGCAGGATTTTATTCAGGATGAACACCAGCGCCACCGAAGACGCCATGGA
Organism: uncultured Eubacteriales bacterium; assembly: GCA_902801765.1. GTDB lineage: Bacteria > Bacillota > Clostridia > Christensenellales > Aristaeellaceae > RUG563. Next base: position 78,948 of record CADCJO010000001.1, on the reverse strand, counting down.
GAAAAGAGCAGGTACTCCGCCCACAAACAGTTCACGGATTTTCTTGCCGGATATATTCTTAAAGGAAAAAGAGAAAACGCATTTTTTGGAGAGAAAATAACCCAGCGTGACCAGCATCGCGGCGTAATAGCTGAGGGAGGAGGCCAGCCCCATTCCGAACATGCCGCCGTGGAATACCAGCACGCTCAGCAGGTCAAAGCCAACGTCCGTTACCGTCATGACCAGTACCGCCACAATCAGCAGGTTGCTCTGCCCGGCCATCTGCAAAAACGGCACCAGCACCAAAGCGCCCATGGAACCAGGCGCCCCAATGATAAAGCCCGCCAGGTAATCCCGCGTCATGTCAAACAGCTCGCCTTCTCTGCCCGCTCCCATTATGGTGGACAGAGGATCGCGGAGAATCAGCACCAGCGCCATGAAAACCGCGGAAATACCGACCATCAGCGCGAGAGCGGAGGAATACCCCCGATCAGTTTCCTCCTTGGAGCCGCTTCCCAAGGATTTGCTGCATGTTACCTGCACACCCGCGGCCAGCAGCGCGCCGATAGCCCCGATCGCAAGCAAAACGGGATTGGCCAGCCCATAAGCGGCGGTGGCCTGAACACCCAAAAAGCGGCAGATCATGATGTTATCAATTAACAGGCACAATGATACCGTCAGCGCGGACAGGGTCTGCGCGGCCAGCATTTGCCTGATCAGTTTTCGAATCATTCGAGCGGCTCCCTTCCCTTTCGGTGAATGCTGCAATCTCCGTTCTACAAATCACAGCATTTTATATTATAACACAGCTTTTTCACAAATTGGTTACAAACAATTGAAATATCATAATCGGTATAGAAAAAACTGCCCCGTTCATCGGAGCAGTCCGCTGCAAAAGCGATTATTCTTCCAGCTCGGGCAGCACGACCGTTACCAGCTTTTTTGATATGAAGCCGACATTTCCCTGCACGGGGTCCTGCACCTGATACCAGTTGTTGGTTTCCGCGATGACGGTTAGCTTATAATTGGCAGGATAGGTGCAGATCGCGCGGGTTTTGTTGTTCGGCGCCCAGCGAAGATTGACCCTTCCGGTCGCGCGGGAAGGACGAACCAGCACGGTAAAAGATACAGGCACCGACTTCACCGATTTCAGCTCGGCGTTCAGCTCCTCCATGGCATTGTCCTTGGATTCCTTGGGCACTGCCGTGGGCAGCGGCACGTTGGATTGTTCGCTGCGGTAATAGCCGTCTCTGTCGTAGGAAAGATACCGGCTTGACACATAGGCGTGGATCATCCTGCCGTCCTCCGGCCAATACTCGATTTTTGCCCAGCCGTTGGAATCGATGGAAAGAACATTGACCGCCGAATGGTTTTCCAAGCTGCCGATAAGCGTATCAGCGCTGATAAACGGCTGATCGCGGACGTTCAGCGGATCGCCGTCCTGGGTGACGACATACATAGTTTCTGCCAGAGCGGATGAAGCGAGCGATGTCAGCAGCAGGGCAAAAAGAACGATCAAAAAGCGTTTTGACATAAGGGATCCTCCTCTCAGCTTTTGCTGATTTAATTACGGTTTCCCTGCAATCGTTTCAGCGCCCGGCGTTCAAGCCTTCCATCGTGCCGATGACCACGACGCAGCTTCGCCGCACAGACTTGATCACCTGCTTCATGAAGTATTCGGGAATCGCCACACATCCGCCTGTCCAGGGGTTCTGTACGCCGAAGCAGTGCAGGAAAATAGCGGAGCCTCGGCCCGGCGTGCCCTCTTCATTAAAGCTGATGTTCAGGCAATAGCGGTACTGATAGGCATAATCCAGGATGTGCTCGCTTTCATCCTTATTCAACTCCGGCACGTCGCGGATGCTGACCATCCGGTTATACTGCCGGGCTGGGTCGCCGGACCAATAGGTGTTCTCATCTGCTTGAACATAGGGGAGAGCACAGCCGGGGTCCGCGGCGATGCCGAACGCTTGATTGAACCGGTACACGCCCATCGGTGTCCGGCCGCAGCCCTCGAAATGATCAGCGTCCGGGCACAGGCCATTTTTGCCTACGAATCCGGGGGTGGACAGAATCTGCTTCCAGACGCCGGAGGCATTCCTCTCATGCATGGTAACGCAGGCTGTGGTCTGATCTATCCCACTGGCCGCGACCACAAAGAGCTGGTCGGCGTCCTGCGCGGCAGGCAATGCTTTCACCCAGTCCGGGGAATCAGCCACGGGCTGCGACGCGGCGTACAGCGCATTCGTGCCTTCAACGGAAGCGCGGCAGACCGGGAAGGTAAAATACGTGTCCGGGAAAGGCTCCTCCGCCAGGGTGAAGTGCCACCATTCCTCCTCAATGGGCTTGAAGCCATGGGCCAGCATCGCGCCGCGCAGGCGCATGCGGCTGCGATACTGTTCTTCCGTGACGCTCCTGCAGTCCGGATGGCTTATCTCGCCGAAGAAATCAAAGGGACCTCCCATGTCCACTTCCTTTTCGGCGGTCATGTCAAACAGCGTCAAATCGATCGTGCTGCCTCTGGTGTGGCCGGAATGCTCTGCGATATATCCCTGGGGAATCAGCTGTTCCTTTTCCAGTGAGGGATAAAAGTATTTCTTCATGCGGGTATCTTCAAAGCTCTGTGCCCATCGCATGAAATGGGATACTGCCATCTGCGGGCGATAGGCGTCGAAAACCTTGAGTCTGTAACCATGCCGGATCATTTCTTCGCTTACTTTTCGCAAAGCATACGCTGCTTCCTTGGTCAGCAGCGCGATCGGTTCCTCATAGCCCTCGATGCGGTCGCCTACGAAATTGTAGGTGGAATGGTATCGGATTTCCAGAATCGCGTCAGGCACCGCTTCACTCAGCAGAACAAAGCTGGAAGCGTCGTCAGAATAGTGCATCATGTTTCCTCCCTGATCCATATTATACATGATACAGAAGCAAAAGAAAAGGAAAAATAAAGGAAAACGAAGGTAAATGAAGAAAACTTTGCGTGAAAATACTGCTGCGGTTTTGCTTTACAGCATTGGAGATTCATGCTATAATACGAAGGATTAACAACCAATGCGAACAGGGGGATTCAAACAAATGGAAAATCAGGCAACTGAAAAAAGGAAAGTGGTTTTTTCGGGCATTCAGCCCTCCGGCAATATTACGTTGGGCAACTACATCGGCGCGCTGCGCAATTTTTCTCTTTTTGACGACGCGGACTGCCTGTACTGCATGGCGGATCTGCACACCCTGACCGTGCGCCAGAATCCCGCAGAGCTGCGCAAGCGCACCGTGTCCCTGGCAGCCATTTACGTGGCCTGCGGCCTTGATCCCGACAAGAACATCATCTATTGCCAGAGCCATGTGCCCGCCCACGCGGAGCTGGCCTGGATTCTGAACTGCTACACCTACATGGGCGAGCTTTCCCGTATGACCCAGTTCAAGGATAAGTCCGCCAAGCACGCCGACAACATCAATGCCGGCCTGTTCGATTATCCCGTGCTGATGGCCTCCGACATTCTATTGTACCAGACCAACCTGGTGCCCGTGGGAGGCGACCAGAAGCAGCACGTGGAAATCTGCCGCGACATCGCTCAGCGCTTCAACAGCATTTACGGCGACGTGTTCACGATTCCCGAACCATATATTCCCAAGGCAACTGCCAGGATCATGAGCCTGGCCGAGCCCACCAAGAAGATGAGCAAGTCCGACCCGGAGGACACCTTCATCGCCGTGCTGGACAAGCCGGAGGACATCCGCCGCAAGCTCAAGCGCGCCGTCACCGACAGCGATGGGGAAATCCGCTATGATCCGGAAACCAAGCCCGGCGTCTCCAACCTGCTCACCATCCTGAGCGTGCTCAAAAAGCAGAGTATGGAGGAGACGGTTTCTTCCCTCTCCGGTCTGGGCTACGGCGCTTTGAAGGAAGCCGTCACCGATGCGGTCATCGAAGAACTGACGCCCATCCAGGAGTGCTACAACGCCATTATCGCCGACAAGGAAGGCATGAACGCCATGCTCAAGCGCAACGCGGAACGGGCCGCTTACCTTGCACAGAAGACCCTGCGGAAGGTTTATAAAAAGGTCGGGCTGTATCAAGTGTAAAGCAAGCGGCAGTCCTTCGTTTCTTCCTTGTTTTCCATCAGCATACGGGAGCAAAAGAGCCGCATTGCCCTTTTGCTCTTTTAATATCTATTTCAGTATAAACAAAAGAAATACAATCATATCGGGTTGACATTTATCGACTACCGCGCCATAATGACAGGAGACACTTGGCAGGGAAGGGGGAATGGCCTTGAAACGGATGATCGTGATCGCCGGGCACTACGGCAGCGGGAAGACCGAGCTGGCCGTGAGCCTGGCCCTGGATCTGGCCAAGGAAACGAAGCGGGCCTGGCCCCGGCTGGCCGTGGTGGATCTGGACGTGGCGAACCCCTACTTCCGTTCCCGGGAGCGCAAGGCGCTGCTGGAGGAAAACGGCATCGCGCTCTATGGCGACGCCTACAATTCCACAGGCGCAACCGCCGAGCTGCCCGCCCTGACCGCCGCCCTGCGCGCGCCGCTGGAGGACGAAGGATGCCAGACCATCATTGACCTGGGCGGCAACGACGCCGGGGCGCGGGTGCTGCGCCAGTTTGGCAAATACTTTCGGGGAAATGATCACGAGCTGTGGGCGGTGGTGAATTTCCGCCGGTATGAAACCCGGGATGTGGAAAGCAGCCGGGAGCACGTGGAAGCGATTCAGAACGAACTGCAAATCCCCGTGACCGGCCTGGTGAACAATACCCACCTGCTGCGGGAAACCACGGCGGAGATTATCCGGGAAGGGTACGAAAAAGCCCAAACGCTTTCCCATGAAATGAACATTCCCTTATTATTCACCTGTTATCCCGCGGGCATCATCGCCCCGGAGGACATCGCGGGCATTGCCCCGCTGCGTCCACTGGGCCTGTATATGCGGCCCGCATATCTGGATAAATAAGTAATATTTTACAAATCGGAGGAGAAGAAAATGCGCTCGTTCCAACTTGTTTTCCGTCCGGAAAGGTGCAAGGGGTGCGAACTGTGTCGGTACGCCTGCCCCAAGGACGTGATCGGCATGTCCAGCCAGGTCAACGCCAAGGGCTACCACCCCGCCTGCGCGGTCAATCAGGAAGCCTGCATCGGCTGCCAGAGCTGCGCGCTGATGTGCCCTGACGGGGCCATTGCCATCTATCAGAAGGAGGAGGGCGACCAATGACCACCGATAAAGTGCTCATGAAAGGCAACGAAGCCTTTGCCGAAGCCGCCATTCGCGGCGGCGCCCGGATGTATTTCGGTTATCCCATTACGCCTCAGAGCGAAGTGCCCGAATATATGAGCCGTGAGCTGCCCAAGCACGGCGGCTATTTCGTTCAGGCGGAAAGCGAGCTGGGCGCTATCAATATGGCCTACGGCGCAGGCGCCGCGGGCGGCACGGTTTTTATTTCCTCGTCCTCGCCCGGCATCGCGCTGATGCAGGAGGGCATGAGCTTCCTGTGCTCCGCCGAGGTGCCACTGCTGGCAATGAACGTTTCCCGCGGCGGCCCCGGCATCGGCGGCATCCAGCCCGGCCAGGCGGACTATTACCAGGTCACCCGGGGCGGCGGTAACGGCGACTATCGCATTCCCGTCTTTGCCCCCAGCTCCATTCAGGAGGCCGTTGACCTGCTGTACGAAGGCACCGAGCTGGCTCAGCAGTGGCGCAATCCCATCATGATCCTGGCCGACGGCATGATCGGCCAGATGATGGAGCCCGTGCGTCTGCCGGAATTCAAGCCCGTTCCCAAGCCCAACGAGATCGCGGGTATTCGCGACTGGGCCTGCACCGGTTACAACGACCGGGGCGGCGACCGGAACCGCCGGGTGGTCAAGTCCCTGCGCATGAAGCCCGAGGATCTGGAAAAGCACGTGGAAAAGCTGTTCGCAAAATACGCCCGGGCCGAGAAAGAGCTTTGCCGGTATGAGACCGAAAACCTGGAAGGCGCGGAAGTGGTTCTGGTGGCCTTCGGCACCACGGCCCGCATCTGCCGCGAAGCCTGCGAAGTGCTGGCGGAGCAGGGCGTCAAGGCGGGCCTCATCCGGCCCATCAGCCTGTGGCCTTTCCCCAACAAGGCCTTTGACGAAATCGACTTTGGCGCGACGAAAGCCGTCGTGTCCGTGGAGCTGTCCATGGGCCAGATGATCACCGACGTGCAGCTGGCGCTGAACGGCCGTCTGCCCACGTTCCTGGCCCACCGCACCGGCGGCATGGTGCCCACCTCCCTGGAAGTGGCCGCAAGGGCCAAGGCTGTATTGGAGGGATTGAAATGAAGCCCATTTTTGAGTATACGAAGGGCATGACCGACGTGCCCACCCATTACTGCCCCGGCTGCACCCACGGTATCGCCCATCGCATCATCATGGAGGTGCTGGAGGAAATGGGCGAATTGGGCAACACCATCGGCGTGGCCCCCATCGGCTGCTCCGTCACCGCCCATGAATACATGAACGTGGATATGTGCGAGGCCGCCCATGGCCGCGCCCCCGCCGTTGCCAGCGGCATCCGCCGCGTGCATCCTGACAAGGTGGTCTTCACCTATCAGGGCGACGGCGACCTGGCCTCCATCGGCACCGGCGAAATCGTCCACGCCGCCGTGCGCGGGGAAAAGTTCTCCACCTTCTTTATCAACAACGGCATCTACGGCATGACTGGCGGCCAGATGGCCCCTACCACCCTGATCGGCCAGAAGAGCACCACCAGCCAGGACGGTCGCAAGAAGGAAATCAACGGCATGCCCGTGAAAATGAGCGAAATGCTGGCCTCCATCGACGGCGCGGCCTATGTGGAGCGTGTGGCGCTGGACAGCCCCGCCCACATCCGGCAAGCGAAAAAGGCCGTGCGCCGGGCCTTCGAGATTCAGAAAAAGGGCCTGGGCTTTACCTTGGTCGAGTTCCTGTCCACCTGCCCCACCAACTGGGGCCTGCCCCCGGTGAAGGCCCTGGAATGGGTGCGCAACAACGTGATGGCGTATTATCCCCTGGGCGTGATCAAGGAGCCGAAGGAGGAGGAGCAGGCATGAGTACCTACAAAATGTTTTTCGCCGGTTCCGGCGGCCAGGGCGTGCTGCTGATGGGTCAGATCATCACCTACGCCGCTATGCTGGAAGGCAAGGAAGCCACCTTCCTGCCCTCCTACGGCCCCGAAATGCGCGGCGGCACTGCCAACTGCACCGTGGTCGTCAGCGACAAGCCCGTGTCCTCTCCGCTGATTTACGAGGCGGACATCGCCGTGGTCATGAACCTGCCTTCCATGGACAAGTTTGAGCCCATGGTGAAGAAAGGCGGATTCATGTTCTACAACGAATCCATCATTGACCGCAAGCCTGCTCGCAACGACATAAAGTCCGTAGCCGTCGATCTGGCCGCCCGCTGCGCGCAGCTGGGGAACGACAAGGTCGCCAACATGGTCATGCTGGGCGAGGTCGTCCGCGGCACAGGCGTGGTGCAGGTGGAGACCGTGTTCAAGGTGTTTGAAAAGGTGTTCTCCGGCCGGAAAGCGGCCCTGATCCCGTTGAATAAGCAGGCGTTCCTGGGCGAATAATCCCGCAACGCTACTTCCCCCCTGACGATTGTGTCAGGGGCTTTTTCTGTTGAAAAGTCATTTACGGAAAAGAAATGTTGTGATATGATGGGAAAGCGGACATGATAAGAGCAGAAGCTTGTTCAGGAGGAAGCCATGCTGGAGGAACGGGTGGAGCGAATCATCGACGCGGCGGAGCGGATGCGGCTGGGCGAATATGTGCGCTATCAAAGCAACCGGAAAGCCCGGCTGCGGGACGCATTCTGGGAAGGCGTACTGCGGGGGTTGGGCTTCATGGTGGGGTTCTCCCTGATTGGCGCTCTGCTGATTTATGTTTTGCAGGCACTGATGCGGGCGAATATCCCCCTGATCGGGGATTACCTGGCGAAAGTGGTCATGCTGGTGGAGAGCAGGATGCACTGAGATGAAAAACGTTTTGAAATGGACGCTTCCCGGCCTGATGGTGCTGATACTGGACAGGCTGGTGAAAACATATTGTGGGGAGATGGAGATAACGCTCATCCCCGGCGTAATCGCCTTGCGTCCCGCGAAAAACACCGGTATGGCCTTGGGGTTATTCCAGGACAATACCCTTTTGATTCTGCTTGCTTCCATCTTTCTGGTGGGAATCTGCGCCTGCCTCTTGCGGAGTATGCGGCCCCAGGGCCTGGCCCCCGTTGCCATTTCTCTGATGGCGGGCGGGGCAATTGGCAATATGATCGACCGGCTGGCTCTGGGTTATGTGGTGGATATGTTTGAGCTGCTGTTCATGGATTTTTATATTTTCAACGTGGCGGACGCAGGCGTGGTATCTGGTGCGTTTTTATGCGGCTTAAGCCTGCTGTTCCGCCCTCAGGATTGGAGCAAACGAAAGAAATGATTCGGGAGTTTACGGGAAACGGCGAACGGCTGGACGTGCTGCTGTCCGCCGACGGGGAACTGAGCCGCAGCCGGGCGGCGGCGCTGATCAAAGAAGGTTGTGTCACGGTGGACGGCAGGGAGGAAATCAAGCCCTCCTACAAGGCCGAACCGGGGCAAACGATTCGTTTGGATTTGCCGGAGCCCAAGCCCGCCAAGGCGGAAGCTCAGGATATTCCTCTGGAAATCCTGTATCAGGACGCGCATCTGGCCGTGGTGGTGAAGCCCTGCGGCATGGTGGTGCACCCGGCGGCGGGCAACGACGACGGCACGCTGGTGAATGCCCTGCTGTTCCACCTGGACAGCTTGTCAGGGATTGGGGGAGAGATGCGCCCCGGCATCGTGCACCGGCTGGACAAGGACACCAGCGGGCTCATGCTGGTCGCGAAGGACGACGCCACCCATACCGCCTTATCCCAGCAATTGTCTGACCGACAAATGGAGAAGCATTACCGGGCCATTGTGTACGGCAAAATGAAGGAACCGGAAGGCGTGATCGAAAAGCCCATCGGCCGCAGCAAGACTGACCGGAAGAAAATGGCGGTGGACGAAAACGGGCGCTGGGCGAAAACGGAATGGAAGGTGCTGAAAGAATATCCTGACAGCACGCTGCTGGACGTGCACATCATCACGGGCCGAACCCATCAGATTCGCGTTCACATGGCATCCATCGGGCATCCTGTGCTGGGCGACCCGTTGTATGGGCACAAGCGCATGCCCGACGCGCCGCGTTTAATGCTCCACGCTTATTCCCTGGAATTTACGCACCCAGCGACAGGCGAAAGAATGCGCTTTACAGCGCCTTGTCCTTTCAGTATTGAATGAAAAAAAGAGGAGGCAAATCGGCTCCTCTTTTTTCATTTCAATTATGGACAGGGATTATCGTCTGCCATCCCGCCAGGCTTTATAGGCCTTCACCTCGGGTTCCACGAATTTCAGTGCCAGCCCGACCACAGCGATGTCGTCGGCACGGCCAACAAGGGGAATATTATCCGAAATGATGTCCTTATCCTTGACAACATAGATGAATGCGCCAACCATTGTGGCAAGAACTTTGTAAGAAACGTCATATTCCTTTTTGATCCAGCTTTTCACCATGGCGATCATGGTGGGCAGCTCGGACACGGATTCACCAATCAGCGGCACTTTTTGCAGGGTGTTTTCCAAGTTGACCAACAATTGATCCAGGCGCGAAGGATTGTTGATAAAGTCCTTGGCTTCCGTTGTGGCCTTATTCAAAATTTCCGTAAAATCAGGCATGGCTTTTCTTCCTTTCATCAAAATACCCCGGGAGAACACAGGGCTCTCCCGGGGAATGAAGCATTACTTGGTATATTTTTCGCGCTTGATGTAGTGGGTGTGCAGCAACTCATGAGCTTTATGGCCGTTGGGCTCGCCCAGGAATTCGTCGTACAGCTTCTTGATCTCGGCGTTCTCATGGCTCTTGCGCTTGGGCTTACTCAGGTCTTCGCCGTACAGAGCCTTGGCGCGTTCCACGCGAGGATCGCAGGTCATCTTATCCTGGCTGGACACGATGGGCTGACCGCCGCCAGTCACGCAGCCGCCGGGGCAGGCCATCACTTCGATGAAGGTGTAGTTCTTTTCGCCGGAGCGAACCATATCCAGCAGCTTGGAAGCGGCGCCGGTGGAGTGAGCAACAGCCACAGACACGGGCAGGTCACCCACCTGAACGGTGGCTTCCTTGATGCCTTCGATGCCGCGGACGGCAGTGAAGTTCACGTCTTCCAGGGTTTTCCCGGTGATGACTTCATAAGCGGTACGCAGGGCCGCTTCCATCACGCCGCCGGTGGCGCCGAAGATGACGGCCGCGCCGGTGGATTCGCCGCACAGATCGTCAAAGTCTTCGTCGGGCAGGTTCACGAAGTCGATGCCCGCTTCCTTGATCATCCGGGCCAGCTCGCGGGTGGTGATGACGGCGTCCACATCTGGATAACCGGTTCCGGCCAGTTCTTCACGGTCGGCCTCGAACTTCTTGGCGGTGCAGGGCATCACGGAAACCACGGCGATGTTCTTGGGATCGATGTTCGCCTTTTCGGCGTAGTAACTCTTAATAATCGCGCCCAGCATTTCGTGGGGACTCTTGCAGGAAGACAGATTCGGGATAAAGTCCGGATAATAGGTTTCGCAGAACTTGATCCAGCCGGGAGAGCAGGAGGTGATCATGGGCAGAACGCCGTTGTTCTTGACCCGGTTCACCAGCTCGGTGGCTTCTTCCATGATGGTCAGGTCAGCGCCGAAGTCGGTATCGAACACCTTGTCAAAGCCCATGCGGCGCAGGGCTGCGGCCAGCTTGCCGGTGACAGAGGTGCCCATGGGTAGGCCGAATTCTTCGCCCAGCGCGGCGCGCACGGCGGGAGCGGGCTGCACGACCACGTGCTTGCTATCGTCGGCGATCAGGTCCCACACCTTCTTGGTTTCGTCCTTTTCATACAGGGCGCCGACGGGGCAGGCGGTGATGCACTGGCCGCAGTTGATGCAGGGCATATCGGCCAGCTTCAGGTTCCAGGGAGATTCGATGGCGGTCACGAAGCCGCGGTTCACCGCGCCGATGACGCCCACGTTCTGCACCTTGGAGCACACGGCCACGCAGCGGCGGCACAGGATGCACTTGTTGTTGTCGCGCACGATGGAGGGGCTCACGTCGTCGATGTCATAGTGATTCTGTTTGCCGGCATACTTGTCGCCGTTTTCCACGCCCAGCTCGCGGCACAGCTTCTGCAATTCACAGTTGGTAGAACGGATGCAGGAAAGACACTTCTGCTCGTGCGCGGAGAGCACCAGCTCCAGCAGGTTCTTGCGGTACTGGCGGATCTGGGGGGTGTTGGTTTTCACGTTCATGCCTTCGCTGACGGGCAGCACGCAGGCGGCCTGCAGGGCGCGTCCGCCCGCGTTGACCACGCACATGCGGCAGGCGCCGATGGCGTTCACGTCCTTCAGATAACACAGGGTGGGGATGTTAATGCCCGCCTGCTTGGCAGCTTCCAGAACAGTCGTGCCAGCGGGGACAGAAACCTTAACGTTATCAATCGTAAGGTTGACCATTTGTTCCATTGTTCTTTCCTCCTTGCACGAATCACTGTTTGGAGATCGCGCCGAAGCGGCACTTCTCGATGCACGCGCCGCACTTGAGGCACTTGCTGGGGTCGATCACATGGGGATTCTTTACTTCGCCGCTGATCGCGCCGCCGGGGCAGACGCGGGCGCAGGCGGTGCAGCCGCGGCACTTGGAAGGATCGATCACGTAGCTCAGCAGGGCCTGGCAGTGATGCGCGGGGCACTTCTTTTCCCGGATATGGGCTTCGTATTCATGACGGAAGAACTTGATGGTGGACAGCACGGGGTTGGGAGCCGTCTGGCCCAGGCCGCACAGAGCGGTGGCCTTGATGGTGTTGGCCAGGTTTTCCAGCTTCTCGATGTCGCCTTCCTCGCCCTTGCCGTTCACGATGCGTTCCAGGATCTCCAGCATCCGGCGGGTGCCGATGCGGCAGGGAGCGCACTTGCCGCAGCTCTCGTCCACGGTGAAGTCCAGGAAGAAGCGGGCGATGTCCACCATGCAGTTGTCTTCGTCCATGACGATCATACCGCCGGAACCCATCATGGAGCCCGCCGCGATCAGGTTGTCATAGTCCACGGGGGTATCCAGCAGTTCCGCCGGCAGGCAACCGCCGGAAGGACCGCCGGTCTGCACGGCCTTGAACTTCTTGCCGTTGGGGATGCCGCCGCCGATGTCGTAAATGATGGTGCGAAGCGGGGTGCCCATGGGCACTTCCACCAGGCCGGTGTTGTTGATCTTGCCGCCCAGAGCGAACACCTTGGTGCCCTTGCTCTTTTCGGTGCCCATGGAAGCGAACCAGTCCGCGCCGTTCAGGATGATCTGGGCGACGTTGGCGTAGGTTTCCACGTTGTTGAGCATGGTGGGCTTGGCGAACAGGCCCTTCACCGCAGGGAACGGAGGACGGGGCGTGGGCTCGCCGCGCTTGCCTTCGATGGAGCGCATCAGAGCGGTTTCTTCGCCGCACACGAACGCGCCGGCGCCAAGACGGATCTTGATATCGAAGTTAAAGCCGGTTTCAAAAATGTTTTCGCCCAGCAGGCCGTATTCACGGGCCTGGCCGATGGCGATTTCCAGACGCTTCACAGCGATGGGATATTCGGCGCGGACGTAGATATAGCCCTCGGAAGCGCCGATAGCATAGCCGGCGATGGCCATGGCTTCCAGCACGGCGTGGGGGTCGCCTTCCAGCACGGAGCGGTCCATGAACGCGCCGGGGTCGCCCTCGTCAGCGTTGCAGGCCACGTATTTCTGGTCGGCCACGGAAGCCGCCGCGAATTTCCACTTGAGGCCGGTGGGGAAGCCGCCGCCGCCGCGTCCGCGCAGGCCGGACTTGAGGATTTCCTCGATAACCTGTTCGCGGGTCATGGTGGTCAGGGCCTTTTCCAGAGCCTTGTAGCCGTCGAAGGCCAGGTATTCGTCGATATTTTCAGGGTCGATCACACCGCAGTTACGCAGGGCGATACGATGCTGATGCTTATAGAAGTTGATGTCCTGCAGGGACTTGTTGGCGTTCTGTTCGTGGGTGGCGTGATCGCTGTACACCAGGTGCTGCACCTTGCGGCCCTTGAGCAGGTGTTCGGTGACGATCTCATCCACGTCGTCCACCTTCACGCGGGAATAGAAGGTGCCTTCGGGGTACACGATGACCACGGGGCCCGCTTCGCACAGGCCGAAGCAGCCGGTGCGGATGACCTTGACTTCCTTGTCCAAGCCGTTTTCCTTGATCTTTTCCTCGAAGCGCTGGATCAGCTGGGCAGAGCCGGAAGAGGTACATCCCGTACCGCCGCAGCAGAGCACATGAGCGCGATAGATATCCATGAATTTCTCCTCCCTATTACAGCATCATATGCTTATTTTTCGGCGGCGCCGATGGTGTATTCCTCCACGGGACGGCCGTTGACGATGTGTTCCGCCACCACGCGACCCACCTTTTCGGGGGTCATGTGCACGTAGGTGACCTTTTCCTGGCCGGGCATGATCACGTCCACCATGGGCTCCAGGCGGCACATGCCGATGCAGCCGGTCTGGCTGACGGTGACATGCTGCAATCCGCGCTTCTGGATTTCATCCATGAAGGACAGCATCACAGGGCGAGCGCCGGCGGCGATACCGCAGGTGGCCATGCCGATGACCACGCGGGTGGCTTCGCTTTCTTCTTCCTTGCGCAGGTTGATACGGTTCAGGGTCTTTTCCCGGATGGCCTGCAATTCTGCCAAAGACTTCATAAAATGACACCTCCAAAGATCGGTTCTATTTCTTCCCGCAAAGATTCCAGCATCCATGCGGCGATTTCAGGTTCGCTGAAAGGAACGCCCTGCAAAGCCTCCCTGATCTCCCGCGTGTCGAACTGCATCTCTCCCTTGGGAGACTGGCAATGCAGCACGAATTCGGGCTTGTCCGGGTTCATGGTCACCAGCGTCGTCACCGTGCCGGGCAGATCGCCCAGGGGCAGGCAGTCAATGGACGCGGTGTCCATCGTGGCGGTCAGTTTCGTGCCCTTGCCCAGCGCGCTTTCCAACTGCAAATCGCCCCCCGCCAGGCGGCAGTTCTCCGCCATCATGGGGATGCCCAAGCCCACTTTTCTCGTGGTGCGGGTGGTGGCGAAGGGGCTCATGACCCGGGAGAGCAATTCCTCGCTCATGCCGGTGCCGTCGTCTTCTATAATAATAGAAAGAATCCCATTGTCATCAAGCAGCACGCTCAGGGACACCACCGTCGCCTCAGCCCGGATGCTGTTCTGCATCAGATCGAGAATGTGCAGGGACAAATCGCGCATCTATTTACGCCTGCTCTCTGTACTTGGCCAGGATGCCGGGGATGTCGTCGGGCACCAGACGCCCGTACACTTCATCATTGATGGTCATAACGGGGGCCAGGCCGCAGGCGCCCAGGCAGCGGGTGGCGTTCAGGGTGAACAGACCGTCGGGAGACGTCTTGCCCACGGGGGTTTTCAGCTCTTCGCTCAGGCGGTCCAGCACCTTCTGGCTGCCCTTGACGTAGCAGGCGGTGCCCAGGCACACGCTGATGGTGTACTTGCCGTTGGGCTCCAGGCGGAACTGGGAATAGAAGGTGGCGACGCCGTAGACCTCGCTCAGCGTGACGCCCAGCCCCTCCGCGATGATCTTCTGCACGTCCATGGGCACGCAGCCGAAGATCCCCTGGGCGCGCTGCAGCACGGGCATCAGCGCGCCGGGCTGGTCTTTCAGCTCAGCGATGACCTGATTCAGCTGCTCATACTTGTCTTTGTTGTCCGGCATGACAGTTCAAGACCTCCTTTAATACTTGCGTCGGATTTTGCATCCGAAATGGCGGCATATCCATATACGGTATATACCATTGATTATCATACCATATTTTTTTGCAAATTGCACGCCCATTTTTAAAAAATATGGCGAAAAAAACAATGAAATTTTATAGTTTTTTTGTTTAATCCTGCATGAATAATCCCGACAATTTTGATCGGAATATACAAGGAACAATTTATGCACGACGAAAACGGATAAAACAAAACCGGATTCCGGTCTTGTTTTTTTGCTATGATTGATTTATGATGAACCTGTGTATTATATTATGCAAGCGAGGTTTTTCCGATGGCAAGAACACAGCGGGATTTTACCCAAGGGCCGATCGCCAAAAGCATGATCGCCTTCTCCCTGCCCTTTCTTCTTTCCAATATATTGCAAGCGCTCTACGGTGCTGTGGATATGCTGGTGGTGGGCAACTTTTCCGACCCCGACCCAGTGATCAGCGCCCAGATTCTGTCCGGCGTGAATATCGGCAGCCAGATCACCAACCTGGTGGTGATGATGGTGAGCGGCCTGACCATCTCCGGCACAGTCATGGTGGGCCAGTACGTCGGCGCGAAAAAGCAGAAGGACGCTTCCGAAACCGTGGGCACCATGTTCACCCTCATGGCGCTGGTGGGCTTGGTGCTGATGGCGCTGATGCTGATTCTTTCCGACGTGATGCTGCGGCTGCTGAATACCCCCGCCGAGGCGTTTGACCACGCCAAATCCTACCTGAATATCTGCCTGAGCGGCACGCTGTTCATCTTCGGATACAACGCGGTTTCCTCCATCCAGCGCGGGCTGGGCGATTCCGTGCGGCCGCTGATCTTTGTCGGCATCGCCTGCCTGGTGAACGTGGTGCTTGACCTGTGGCTGGTCAAGGGCATGGGCATGGGAGCCGCGGGCGCAGCCTGGGCCACCGTGATCGCGCAGGCAATCAGCCTGCTGCTGGCCGCCTGGTATCTGAGCCGAAACAAGTTCATCTTTGATTTCAAGCTCAAATCCTTCCGCATCCAGAAGGAAAAGATGCAGCTGATGGTAAAGCTGGGCATTCCCTCCTCCGTGCAGAGCATCGTGGTGAATATTTCCTTCCTGGTGATGACCAGCATCGTCAATTCCATCGGCGGCTACACCGCCTCCGCCGCGGTCGGCGTGGTGGGCAAGTTCAATTCCTTCGCCATCCTGCCCGCCGTCGCCATGTCTTCCTCTGTCAGTGCCTTCGCCGCCCAGAACATCGGCGCGCGGCTGTATGACCGGGCGAAAAAGAGCCTGTGGGTCGGCATCGAAATCGCCATGGGCATTTCCCTGGTTGTGTTCGCTGCGGTGCAGATTTTTCCGGAGGCCATCATCGGCATTTTCAGCCCCGACCCGGAGCTGATCAAAAACGGCGTGGAATATATGCGCACGTTCAGCTTTGACTACCTGCTGGTGCCGATTCAGTTCTGCTTTAACGGCCTGATCATGGGCGCGGGGCATACCCGCTTTACACTGCTCAACGCGTCGCTTTCTTCTCTTCTTTTGCGAATTCCCGTCGCTATTCTGTTTGGTTCCGTCTTGGGCTGGGGTCTGATGGGCGTGGGTCTGGCCGGGCCCGCGGCGTCCGTGGCGGGCGTCCTTCTGGGCGGCTGGTTCATCTTCTCCGGCCGTTGGAAGAAGGACCAGACCGGCATCGGTGCGGAAGCGTAAAGAAATTGTAAAAAACTTACGCAGTTTTCCCACTTTTTTCAGTATTCCGCTTGTATTTTTTCAAAACCTGTGATAGAATACGTTCTGTGCTATTTCAAGGAGGGACATTTTACATGAGCGCAATTGAAGTAATTCTGGACATTCTGATGGTCATTTCCGCCTTGGTGATGATCGTGACCGTGCTGATGCAGGACAGCGAATCCGACGGCATGGGCGCTTTGACCGGCGGCAGCGAAACGTTCTTCGGCAAAAACAAGAACAATACCCTGGAAGGCAAGCTGGCTCTGGCTACCAAGGTTTCTTCCATCGTGTTCGTGGTGCTGGCGATCGTGATGCTGCTGGTGAAATAAGCGGCGTTTATCGCTTGGCTTTTGAGGGCTGACAGCAAAATGGTCAGCCCTTTGTTTGGGTTTTGGAGCGCAAATCTTTTTACCGGAGTTATCCCATATGATTGTTTTAACGATTCAGAACCTCCACAAGGCGTTTGGCGGCAACGTGGTGCTCAAGGATGTGAGCCTGACCTTGCAGGATCATCAGCGGATGGGTCTGGTAGGCGTGAACGGCTGCGGAAAAACCACGCTGCTCAATATCCTGGCGGGACGGGAACACGCTGACGGCGGCAGTATTTCCCTGATGAAGGGAATGCGCGTAGGTTACATGGAGCAGCAATATCAGGCGCAGGGTGACAGCACCGTATTTGAAGAAATGAAGCAGGTGTTTGAGCCCGTGTTTGCCATGGAAGAAAAGCTGCGGGCGCTGGAACACGACATGTCCGAAGCCAGCGAGATCGAACTCAAACGCATGGGGGAAACCTACGCCCGCCTGAACGACGCGTTTGAAAAGGCGGACGGTTACGCTTGGAAGTCCTCCATTCAAGGTGTGCTTGCTGGCCTGGGGTTTACCAAAGAGCAGTACGAACAGCCCGCCCGGCTGCTGTCCGGCGGCGAACTGACGAGGCTGTGCCTTGCCAAGCTGCTGCTGCAAAAGCCCGATTTATTGCTTTTGGACGAACCCACCAACCACCTGGACTTATCCGCGCTGGACTGGCTGGAACATTATCTGTCCGAATACAAGGGCACGCTGCTGGTGGTCAGCCATGACCGCTATTTCCTGGATCATGTGTGCACGCATATTTCTGAATTGCTGCTGGGAACGCTGGAACAGTATACCGGCAACTATTCTTCCTACATGAACCAGCGGGCAGAGCGTTTTGAAATCCGGATGCGGGCCTGGGAACAGCAGCAGAAGATGATTGCAAGAGAAGAAGCGATCATTGCCCGGTATAAATCCTTCAACCGGGAAAAATCCATCAAAGCCGCCGAAAGCCGGGAGAAACGATTGGAAAAGGTCGAGCGCCTGGAACGCCCGGAGGACGAGCATCAGGTGCGCTTCCGCTTCGAGGCCAAGCGGCGCACCGGGGACGATGTGATGTTCATCCGGGATTACAGCAAATCCTTCGGTGAAAGAACCCTTTTCAAAAATGTTAATCTGACCCTGCGGGCGGGCGACCGGGTGGCCCTGCTGGGGCCTAACGGCATCGGCAAATCCACCCTGCTTAAATGCCTCGTGGGCGAAGAAACGCCGGACACCGGTTCTGTTCGTTGGGGCGCTAACGTGGATACGGGCTACTACGACCAGAAGCAGGAGGGGCTGCACCCGGAAAAAACAGTGCTGGACGAAGTTTGGGACGCCTTCCCCCGCTTGGAGCAAAGCCAGGTGCGCGGGGCACTGGGCCTGTTTCTGTTTACCGGCGAGGATGTGTTTATGCCCATCCACACCCTGTCCGGCGGGGAAAAGGGCCGGGTCGCACTGACCAAGCTGATGCTGCACAGGGACAATCTGCTGCTCCTGGACGAGCCTACCAACCACCTGGATATGGACAGCCGCGAAGTGTTGGAAGACGCCCTGGAAAATTTCGAGGGCACCATCCTGGCCGTTTCCCACGACCGCTATTTTATTAACCGCTTCGCTACCCGCGTGGCCGTGCTGACGGAAAACGGCATCAAGGAATATCTGGGCAACTTTGACGACTACATGGCGAAGCTGCAATGGGAACAGGCCCAGCAGAATCAGGACCCGCGTTTTGCCGAAATGACCCGCACGGAAGCAGGCAAGGAAAAGCGGAAAATCCGGCTGGCAAAGGAGCAGCTGAAAGCCCTGAAAGAAACCACTCGACAGGCTGAAAAAATGATCACTGACACCGAGGAAGCCATAGAACGGCAGGAAGCACTGATGGCAAGCCCGGAGGTTTACACCAATCCGGACAAGGCCGCCGCCGCCGCGAAGGAATACCAGCGGTTGAAGGATGCCCTTTCCCAAGCGTATACGGATTGGGAGGAAGCGGAGGAAGCGCTGGCCGAAGCCACGGAGGGATAAAGGATGAACGCGGAGATTGACATCAGCAAAACGGTCCTGAAAACCGAGCGCCTGACCCTGCGTCCCTGGCGGCAGGAGGACTTGGACGATTTTTATGAATACGCCTCTGTGGACGGCGTGGGCCAAATGGCGGGGTGGGTTCCCCACAAAAGCAAGGAAGAATCCAAAACCATTCTGAATCATTTCATTGAGAATAAAAAGACCTTTGCTCTGGAATACCGGGGAAAGGTGATTGGTTCCCTGGGTATTGAACGCTACAATGAGCAGCGATTCCCGGAACTGTGGGAGAATACGGGCCGTGAATTGGGCTTTGTTCTTTCCAAAGATTTCTGGGGCAAGGGATTGATGCCGGAAGCGGTGCGGGAAGTGATTCGTTATCTGTTTGAGGACGTGGGTGTGGATTTCATCACTTGCAGCCATTTTCTTTCCAATCCACGATCTGCCAGGGTTCAGCAAAAATGTGGATTCCATCCATACGCTTTCGGAGAATACCATACCCATTTTGATACTGTAGAACCGGATCAAACGAACATTCTCAAAAGGGAAGAATGGGAAAATCATGACTGAACAAGAGATCGCAGCACGATTGTTTGAAATGCAGGATGAAGCCTACGGAGCGTTCCAGGTGAAACTGATTCCCACCGCGCCTAAGGACAGCTTCATCGGCGTGCGCACACCCGCACTGAGAACCTTCGCGAAGGAACTGCACAAAAGCGGAGCGGGGGAAGCATTCCTTCAGCGATTGCCGCACCGGTATTTTGATGAAAACCAGCTTCACGCTTTTCTGATTTCAGAAGAAAAGGATTTTGACACCTGCGTGAAGCGGGTGGAAACGTTCCTGCCTTATGTGGACAACTGGGCTACCTGCGATCAGCTGTCCCCGAAAGTCTTCAAAAAGCATCGGGCGGAATTGCTGCCATATATCAAAAAATGGATTGCGGCTTCTCACCCATATACCATCCGCTTCGGTATCAGGATGCTGATGCAGCATGGTCTGGACGACGCTTTTGACCCCGCTTATCCCGCGCTGGTCGCCGATATTCAAAGTGAAGAATACTACGTGAATATGATGATCGCCTGGTATTTTGCCACGGCGCTGGCGAAGCAGTATGACGCCGTGCTGCCCTATCTGACGGAAAGACAGCTTTCTCCCTGGGTGCACAGCAAAACCATCCAGAAGGCTCTGGAAAGCTATCAGATTTCCGAAGAACGGAAGGAATTCTTAAAGCAATTGAGGGGAGAAAACCGAGGAGAACAGCATTGAAAAAGCGATTGGTTTTTTTGGTCTGCGTATTGCTTTTCTGCTTGCCTCATCTTGGCGCGCTGTCGGAAGCCCCGGTTCATTTTAACGAAACCCCGCCGGAGGACTGGCAGGAGCGCGACTTGCTTCGCCTGACCGTGTTCAAGACCATGGTCAACGACGCCATGCTGCTGCAATGCGGCGGGGACGCGATGCTGGTGGACGGGGCGATGGACAAGTGGGCGCAGTTATTGCTGGACGCGTTCACGGAGATGGGACTGACTGCGGAGGACGGGCACGTGCACATTCCCCACGTGTTCAATACGCACCCCCACGAGGATCATTTAAAAGGCATTTACCGCATGATTCGCAAGGGCCTGACCACCGATGAATTCATCACCAGTTTCCCCGACACGTACAAAAACAGTATGCTGCGCACCGCTCTGAAAGAATTCCGGGGTCGGAACATTCCCATCCACCAGCTGGAGCAGAACGAAATCATGGACCTGGGTGGCGCGACGCTGCGTTTTTTCTGGTGGGCGGACGGTGGAGGACCGAATGAGCTGAGCTGCCTGACCCACGTCACCTTCGGGGACGCCACGCTGCTTTTGACTGCCGATGCGGAAAGCATCGCCCAGATGGGCGTGCTGAATCAGGTGCCAGTTGATTGGCTGAAAGCGGATATTTTGAAATTTCCGCATCACGCCTACACCATCATGGAAATCGATTTTCTGGAAACCGTGAACCCGCAATTGGTGTTCGCCACCAACTGGCTTTCCAACATCGAGCCCTGCGCCAGGCAGGTGGAGCGGCGGAATATGACCTTCGTCACCCAAGGGTTTGGCCGGATCGTGATGGAAACGGACGGCAAGGAATGGTATGTGACGCAATATCTGGGAGAATTCTGAAAACCAAATCAAAGGATGGGGGAATATGAAATGGAACAGTTTCGTGTTGGCGTAATCGGCTGCGGGGCCATCTCCGGCAATCATTTTCACGCGATCGGAAAAGCGGAACACGCGGTGCTGCGCGCGGTGTGCGACGTTGACGTGGAAAAACTGCACAGGGCCATGGAAGCCCAGGGCGTTGAAGGCTATACGGATTACAACGATCTGCTGGCCCGGTCGGATATTGACGCGGTGCACGTCTGCGTGCCGCACTATCTGCACGCGCCGATTGCCATTGCCGCACTGAAAGCGGGCAAGCATGTGCTCTGTGAAAAGCCCATGGGCATGACCATCGAGGAAGCCGAAGCGATGCAGCGGGCATCCGACGAAAGCGGAAAGACCTTGACCATCTGCTTTCAGAACCGTTATAACGGCGCGTCCCTCCGCATGAAGGAAATCATTGATGGGGGAGAACTAGGCCGGGTGATTGGCGGCAGCGCGTTCGTTTGCTGGGACCGGGACGAAGCCTATTACGCTTCCTGCCCCTGGCGTGGCACCTGGAAAACCGAGGGTGGTTCATCGCTCATCAACCAGTCCATCCACACGCTGGATCTGCTGCGCTGGCTGGCAGGCGGGCTGAAGCTCAAAAACGCGACCATGACCGCCAAACGCCTGGCGGATACCATCGAAACGGAAGATACCTGCGATATGCTGCTGGAAAACAAAGATGGAAACCGGTTTGTTTTCTACTGCACCAACTGTGCTTCTACCAATGAAAACATCTATCTGCACCTGATTCTGGAAAAAGGCGAGCTGCACATGGACGGCGCAAGGCTGACCATCATCACCCCGGACGGCGCAAGGCTGGAGGATTTTTCCGTTACCGCGGGTGTCGGAAAGAACTACTGGGGTGCTGGTCATGATCAGATGATCGCGGATTTCTACCGGCATCTGAGATTAGGACAGGCACCCTTCATCACGTCCAGGGACGCGCTGGAAACCACGCGCATCATGGACGCCGCTTATCACGGAAACGCCCCTCTTCGCCATCGGTAAGGAGAAACTGGTTTATGCGGTATATTGACCTTTCCGGTTCCTGGATTTGTGAAATCCCCGGCTTCCGCGGCGAAATGCTGCTGCCTGGAACGCTGGATGAAAACGGCATTGGTTTCCAGGACGATCCCCTTCACCAGTGGAAGGTGGACGAAGTAGAGCGCATCGGCTTCTGGAAGCCGGGCGATTCCATCGTGACGCGCCTGACCCGGAAACATACCTTTGAAGGAGAGGCGAAGATTTCCCGCTTTTACAAGTGGGATCTGCCGACAGGAAAACGAATCTTTGTGGAATGCGAACGCGCCCGGCATCTGCGCCTGCTGGTAAACGGCCGGGAAGCGCCGCTGTTCCACCCTGCCAGCATTTCGACGCCGTATGTGTTTGAAGTCACCGGCCTGGTCACGGGCGAGGATGAATTCACCTTTCTGTCTGACAACAGCTATCCTGGTTGGCCGCATGACGCGATCATGTATTCTTCCGCCGCCTCCGACGAAACCCAGACCAACTGGAACGGCCTGCTGGGTTATGTGCGCATCCGCACGGAAGAACCGGATTTTATTTCCGCGGTGCGAGTTTGGTATCCGGGGGAGAAACAGGGGATTCGCGTTCAGATTGCGCTTTCTCTGACCCGGAATTGGACGGGGAGCGTGACGCTCTCCTCTCCTGTTTTCGGGGAAGCTTGCCTGGTTAGGGAAGGGCTGCTGAAAGCCGGAAAACAGGAATTATGGTTTGACGATTTACCGGTGCAGCCGAATGCGAAGCAGTGGGATACGGAAGAAGGAAATCTTCATTCCCTTACCGTGTCGCTGGACGGGATGGAGCCTAAAACCGTCACCTTTGGTCTGCGGGACTTTCACGCGGAAAACGGTCATCTGACCCTGAACGGCCGTCGGTTTTTCCTGCGCGGGGAAGCCAATTGCGCCGCGTTCCCGGAAACGGGGTATATTCCCATGGACGTGGAAGCCTGGAAAGAAATCATCCGGCGCTATCAGTCCTACGGCGTCAACTGCCTGCGTTTCCACAGCCATTGCCCGCCGGAAGCCGCGTTCATCGCCGCGGATGAGCTGGGGATGCTGATGCAGCCGGAATTATCCCACTGGAATCCGAACGACGCCTTTGCCGGCGAGGAAGCAAAGCAGTATTACGAAACCGAACTGGTGGAGATCCTCAAGCACCTGGCGAACCATCCGTCCTTCGTGATGCTGACCTTCGGCAACGAACTGCACGCCGACGCGGCGGGCCACGCCTTTATGAATCATCTGCTGGAAAAAGCGAAAGCGTATGATGCTACCCGCCTGTATGCCAACGGCTCCAACCCGCATTACGGCGCGTATGGTCCCGATCCTTGCAGTGATTTTTACACTTCCTCCAACGACCGGGAGCGGCGCATCCGCCTGACTTCCGCTCAGTGCCGGGGCAAGCTGAATCAGGAATACCCCAACGCCCAGGTCAATTATGATGCGGAAATGGCCTCTCTGCGGAATAGCTCCGCTCAGCCTGTGTTTTCTTTTGAGGTGGGGCAGTACGAGGTATTGCCGGACTTTGACGAAATTGAAGATTTCCAGGGCGTCACCAGCCCTGAAAACCTGAAGCACATCCGGAAAAAAGTCATCGAAAAAGGCTTTGATAAGAACTGGAAGCGTATGGTGGAAGCGACGGGGGAAAGCTCCCTGCTGTGCTACCGCGCGGAAGCGGAGGCTGCCCTGCGCACGCGGGAGCTCAGCGGTATTTCTCTGCTGGGCCTGCAGGATTTTCCGGGCCAGGGCACCGCGCTTGTGGGTATGATGAACAGCCATCTGAAGCCCAAGCCTTATCTCTTCGGCCAGCCGGAACGTTTTCACGCTTTCTTCCGGGACGCGCTGCCCCTGGCGCTGCTGCCAAAGTACACATATACGGCAGGAGAAACAGTCGAAGCAAAAATACAAATAGCAAATTACGGAAAAAACAATTTCGTGGGAAGCTGCGTCTGGACAATAAAAGGGGAAAGCTTTTTCGCGGATGGCTTCCTGCCCATTGCTGCCGCTCCGGCGGGCGGCCTGACTCCGCTGGGTACAGTTCATGCGCCGTTGGAAGGAATTGAAGCGGCTGAAAAGCTGATCCTGACCCTTTCCTTCTGTGGGGTTGAAAATGAATATCCCCTGTGGGTCTATCCCGAAGTATCTCTCGTCTGCCCCGAAAACGTGTATGAATGCCGGACGCTGGATGAAAAGGCCAAAGCGGTGCTGGCACATGGCGGAAAAGTGTTTTTGGCGCCTGACACCACAGCGGAAGCCATGCCGCATTCCCTTCCCACCCAATTCAGTCCCGACTTCTGGTCGGTGTGCACCTTCCCGAATCAAGCGGGCGGCATGGGCCAGCTGATCAACAATGAACATCCCCTTTTCAAAAAGTTCCCCACGGAATGCTGGAACACCTGGCAATGGTGGCCCATGGCGAATACCCGGGCATTGATCCTGCCGGAACGCATCGAAGCCATCATCACCGAAATGGATTCTTACGCGTTCCTGCGGCCGATGGCGAAGCTGTTTGAATGCCGGTGCGGCGGGGGAAAGCTGATGGTCAGCTCCATGGGACTGCATAATTTGCCCCAGTATCCGGAAGTCAAAGCGCTGCGCCAGGCGATCTATGATTATATGGTTTCCGAAGCGTTTGAACCGGAGCAGGAATTGTCCGTTGACTGGATAGAATCTTTGATTCGGTAAAAGAAAGGCGAGGCATGTTTCAGCCCCGCCTTTTTTCATGTCTGATGATCAGTCCAGCCTGTACTGACCGTCCTGGGTGCTTTCAATTTCCGTTTCATAGAAGGTTTTCATGCCACGAATCATATAATCCACGTCCTTGACCCCGGCGGTTTCATAGCAGCTGTGCATGGCCAGCTGCGCCAGCCCGATGTCCAGCGTGTTAATGGACACGTGGGAACCGGAGATGTTGCCCAGGGTACCGCCGCCTGCCAGATCGGAGCGGTTGGCGTAATGCTGCACCGGTACGCCAGCTTTTTCGCAGATGGCGTGGAACACCGCTTCGCTCACCGCGTCGGTGGTGTACTTCTGGTTGGCGTTGAACTTGACCACGATGCCCTGGTTCATGAACGTCATGTTCTGGCTGTCAGAGTATTCCGGGTGGTTGGGGTGCATGGCATGGGCGTTGTCGGCAGAGAGCATGAAGCTGCTGGCCAAAGCGGCGTAATAGCTTTCTTCCGTGCCGCCCAGGCTCAGCATGATGCGTTTCAGCGTGTCGCTCAGGAAGGTGGAGTGGGCGCCCTGCTTGGTGGTGCTGCCCACTTCCTCATTATCGAAAATGCAGCACACGTTCACATGACTGCCCTGCTTGGCTGCTTTAAACGCTTCCAGGGAGGCAAACGCGCATTCCAGGTCGTCCAGACGCGGGGCGGACAGGTATTCGCTGTTTACGCCCCATACGGTGCCGAGTACGCGGTTATAGAGGAACAGGTCTGCGCCTAATACGTCCTTTTCTTCCACGCCTGCCGCTTTGGCGATTTCGGCTTTGAAGGTGTTTTTCGCTTCCGGACCGCCCCAGAGGGGGAAGGTGTCCACGGCGGCGTTGTACTTGTAGCCGTTGTTGACCTCCCGGTTCATGTGAATCGCCACGTTGGGAATGATCGTCATATCCCGGTTCAGGTTCACCAGCACGGTGCGCACGCCTGTTTCATCCTTTACGATCACCCGCCCGGCAATGGACAGAGGCCGGTCAAACCAGCTGGACATGATCATGCCGCCGTAGCGCTCGGTGTCCAGCTGCACGTATTTGTCCCGCACCACCACTTCGGCGTTTTCCTTGATCTTGAAGGTGGGGGAGTCGGAGTGGCTGGCGATGAGCTGGAACGCGCGGCAGGGGCCTTCCGGCAGCGTGAAGGCGATGATGCTGCTGCGGTTGCGGGTGACATAGTATTTTCCGCCGGGCTGCAAACGCCACGTTTCCCGTTCTGACAGCTTCGTGTAGCCCGCCAGTTCTTTTTCAACCGTTTCGATGGCATGGAAGCTGGTGGGGCTGCTTTGAATAAAGGAAATCAGTTTCTGCGCCTGCAAAAGGTCATTCGCCTGTACTTCATTTGGCATTTGTGTTTCCTCCCTGAATCAATCATGATCGGCGCTCTTATGATACATGATGAAACAAAGAAAATCAACACGAAATTTTCTATTGACGATCAGGGCTTCATGCGCTATAATTGATCCGAAAATTGCACAAGCCACCTAAGCTTCTTCGGGGTCGGGTGAAATTCCCTACCGGCGGTGACAGCCCGCGAACTGAATGGATTCCGTTCAGCCGATTCGGTGAAATTCCGATGCCGACAGTACAGTCTGGATGAGAGAAGAAACGGAGTGAAAGCGCCTCCCGGTTTCGGCGCGTCCGTTCCCTGCAAGCGAAGATGCTGAAAGGGGGCGGTGCCGAAAACAAGGAGGTATTTTTATGTCCGCAAACGCCAAGAAACCCAACATCTTCTCCACCCCCTACCTGACCCGCATGGCCATCCTGACCGCCATCGCCTTCATCCTGTTCCTGGTGCAGATTCCCGTGGTCGCCTTCTACAAGCTGGATCTGAGCAACATTCCCGTGCTGCTGGGCGCGTTCTCCATGGGCACGGTGCCGGGCATCATCATTCTGGCGCTCAAATGCGCCCTGGCGCTCCTGCGCACCACCAGCGCGGGCGTGGGCGACCTGGCGGACTTCCTCATGAGCGCCGCGCTGATTATTCCCGCGTCGGTGATTTATCACCGCAACAAGACCCGGAAAACCGCGCTGATCGGTATGGCGGTGGGCACGCTGTGCATGGTGGTCGTGGGCGTGCTGGCGAACAAGTTTATCATGCTGCCCTTCTACATGGGAGCATACCACATGGACATGGACGGTATCCTGAAATTTGCCAACGTGGGCGGCATTGACAGCGAATGGAAGCTGCTGCTGCTCATTACCGCGCCTTTCAACCTGCTCAAGGGCGTGGTGCTCAGCATTGTGACCGGGCTGATCTATAAGCCTTTGTCGCCCCTCCTGCACGCGAAAATCAAATAAAATAGCGCTTTCTCCGCTTTACATACCGGATTTCAGCATAAATCCGGTATTTTGTTTATATTTTGTACATTACATTGCATTTTTATGCCATGAATGATATGATATTCAAAACGATGCGGGTAGCTCGTATCCCGTAAGTTGAAGGAAATGAAGGGAGAAGAAACCATGAAGAAACTGATTGCCCTGCTGCTTTGCGCGGCGATGCTGCTTGGTATGGCCGGTGCGGTTGCGGAAGACCCGGTCACGTATACCTCGCTGTACAGCAGCGAAGTGACCACGCTCAATTATCTCATCACCTCCACCACCAACGAATTCGCTATTGCCGCCAACCTGATTGACACCCTGGTGGAATACGATATGTATGGCCGCATGCAGCCTTCCCTGGCGATCGCCTGGGAAAACTCCGAGGACAGCCTGACCTGGACCTTCACCCTGCGGCAGGACGCCTGCTGGGTGGACGGCAATAACGAAGTGGTGGCTCCCGTCACTGCCAACGACTTCGTGGCCGCCGCCAAGTACATCCTCAACGCCCAGAACGCTTCCTCCACCGCCGATATTCTGTACGGCGTAATTGAAGGCGCGGAAGCCTACTACCAGGGAACCGCCACCCCCGAGGAAGGCGCTGAACCCGCCCCCGTCATGGAATGGGACACCGTGGGCATTAAAGCCCTGGATGACTATACCCTCCAGTATACGCTCACCCATCCCGTGCCCTACTTCCTGTCCATGCTGACCTACGTCAACTTCATGCCCGTGTATGAGCCCTTCCTGCTGGAAAAGGGCGAGAACTTCGGCCTGGCCACCGGCAACGACACCCTGCTCTACTGCGGCGCATACTACCTGAGCCAGTTCAAGCCCCAGGAGATCCGCGTGCTGAGCAAGAACGAAAAGAACTGGGATGCCGGGAACGTGCACATTGACGAGATCGTGTCCAAGTACAACAAGGAAGCTTCCACCGTGTCCGCCGAACTCTATCTGCGCGGCGAAGTGGATTCCGCGTCCCTGAGCAACGAGCTGACCGCCGACTGGCTGGCCGACGAGGAAAAGGCGGCGAAGATTCATCCCGTCCGCTACGATACCGACTATTACAGCTATTTCTACACCTTCAACTTTGATCCGCAATTCGACGCCATTTATGAGCCGGACAACTGGAAGATCGCCGTAAACAACGAAAACTTCCGCCTGTCCATCGTCAACGCCTTCAACCGCATCAAGGCCAAGACCCTGCTGGACGCCGAAAACCCCGACAAGATGCTGTATAACACCATTACCCCGCCTTTCTTCTGCGAAGTGGACGGTGTGGACTACATCAACATCGGCGAGCTCGCTGCCCTGTCCGCCGCCAGTGTGGACACCCTGGCAGTCGAAGCAGCCCTTTCCTTCAAGGAATTGGCCGTGAAAGAATTGGCCGAAGCAGGCGCGACTTTCCCCGTCAAGGTGCTGCTGCTGTACAACCCCAACGCCTCTGCCAACAACTCCGACCAAGAAGCCCAGATCGTGGAGCAGCAGCTGGAAGACGTGCTGGGCAAGGATTACATCGACGTGGTCATTGAAGCCGGTCCCTCCACCAGCTACCTGACCGCCCGCCGCACCGGCCTTTACGGCATGATGAACTGCAACTGGGGCCCCGACTACGCCGACCCCGAAACCTTCACCGATCCCTTCACCGCTGGCAACAAGTACAACTTTATGGACAAATCCGGCAACGCGCTGGTGGAAGAATACTATGCGCTGGTGGACGCCGCCAAGGCCATCACCAACGACATTCCCGCCCGCTATGAAGCCTTCGCCAAAGCGGAAGCCTATTTGATTCAGCACGCGTTCGTGATGCCCTTCGGCCATGGCTCCGGCGGCTATACCGCGTCCCTGCTCGATCCCTTCTCCGGCCCCATGGCACCCTTCGGCATTTCCACCGATCGCTACAAGGGCCAGTACAAGCTGGAAGGCTACATGGACACCGACGCTTACTACGACGCATACGACGCCTACACGGAAGCCCGCGACAAGGCGGAGTAAGGCTGAAAGTGTACAGAGTACAGATTGATTTGTTTGAATTTCTATACGCTCGTTTGTGATCATCATAATTATCTGTACTCTGTACTTTGAACTCTGCACACTCGTTCTCTTTCTTTAATAGCGGAACGAGCATATCATCCAATCATAAATGATCGCTGCGGCAGGAGAGGCCCGCCCCCTCCTGCCGCATACGAGTATTGAAGGAAGCTGAAACCTTGGCAAAGTATCTGCTCAAACGCATCGGGCAATCCATTCTGACGCTGGTGATCATCCTGACGCTGGTGTTTATTATGGTGCGCCAGATGCCCATCGACGGCTATTTTGAAAACATCGACAAGCTGGATGAAGCCGTCATCAAAGCCACCCTGGATCAGATGGGCCTGAATGACCCCATCCTGGTACAGCTCAAGGATTTTTTTATCGACCTGCTTCATGGCGATCTGGGAACCTCCGCCCGTTACAGCCGGGGCGTGCCCATCACCCAGATCATCGCCGCCAAGGCTCCCATTTCCATTCAGATGGGCTTGCTTTCCATGGCAGTTTCCATGCTGCTGGGCATCCCGCTGGGCGCGGCTATGGCCCGCAGCAAAAACAAGTTTTGGGATAAATTCGGCACGGTGTTTATCGTGCTGGTGAATGCCGTCCCCGCGGCGGTCTATTATATTTATTTACAGTCCTACGGTTCTTTGGCGCTGAATGTCAGTATGCTGTTTGACGAAAGCAATTGGGTGTCCTGGATTCTGCCGGTGTTCTCCATGTCGCTGGGCAGCATCGCCTACTACGCCATGTGGCTGAGGCGCTACATGCTGGATGAAATGAATAAGGATTACGTGCGCCTGGCCCGCGCCAAGGGCGTGGACAGCAGGAAAATCACCATGCGCCACGTATTCCGCAACGCCTTTGTGCCCATGATCCAGTACATTCCCACGTCGCTGCTTTACACCGTCAGCGGCTCCATTTATATCGAGTCCCTCTATTCAATTCCCGGCATGGGCGGCTTGCTGGTGGACGTGATCAGCAAGCAGGATAATCCCATGGTGCAGGCGCTGGTAATGATTTATTCCTGCATCGGCATCATCGGCATGATTCTGGGTGACATCCTGATGGCGATCATCGACCCGCGCATCAGCCTGAACCGAAAGGAGGGGGCGCGCTGATGAAAGGCGTTAAGGATCATCTGTCCGAGCCGATCGAAAAATCGTTGCTGGAATTCGCCTCCTACGACAGCGAGGCGGCCGAAAAAACGGGCTATTCCAATTATTCTTACTGGGGCAGCACCTTCCGGGCGTTCCTGAAAAACAAGGTGGCCATGAGCCTGCTGATCGTGCTGGCCGTGCTGCTGGTGTTCACCATCATTCAGCCTTACCTGCCCAACCAGTTTGAATCCAACCTGGTCATCAATCATCCCGTCACCGGTATCCAGATGATGAATATCCCGCCGGCTCTGACCAACGTGGTGGAAACTGCGGAGGAAGGAACCCTGCTGATCGTCACGCCCTGGGAAAACGGCGAATGGGCGGCGGTCAGCAACCTGCTGATGACCATTCCCTCCCGCAAGGAATTTACCGTGCTGCAATACGGCGCGGATTACTGCCAGGTGGAATACGACGGCCACACCGGCTACGTGAAAAACGATTTCACCACGAAGCTCAAACTGCCCGACGATTTTGAAAACACGCCCTACAAGGCCAAATCCAACCTGGCCGTGAAGCTGTTCACCGCGCCAAAGGAAATGACCAACAACAAGGGCAATGAGCTGTTCGTGAAAAAGTCCTCGCTGAACATGCAGGAGGACGGCACAGCTCTGACTGTCGGGAAAGCAGAGCTTCGTCTGCTGCCCGACACCCGGCCTTTCCTGTTCGGCACCAACAACGCGGGGCAGGATCTGTGGGCCATGGTGTGGAGCGGCACCCGCACATCGCTGACCATCGGCGTGATGGTGGCTATCTTTCAGGCGATCATCGGTATTCTGATCGGCGTACTGTGGGGCTATGTGAAGGCCCTCGACCGGCTTCTGACCGAAGTATACAATGTGATCGACAACATCCCCACCACCATCGTGCTGATTCTGATTTCTTATATCATGCGGCCAGGCGTGTCCACGCTGATCTTCGCCATGAGCGTGACGGGTTGGGTGGGGATGGCGCGGTTCGTGCGCAACCAGATCGTCATCATCCGCGACCGGGACTACAACCTGGCTTCCCGCTGTCTGGGCGTAGGCACCTTCCGCATCATCTTCCGGAATCTGCTGCCCTACCTGGTATCCGTCATCACCCTGCGCATGGCCCTGTCTATTCCCGGAGCCATCGGCAGCGAAGTGTTCATTACCTATATCGGCCTGGGCCTGCCGGTCAGCATCCCGTCTCTTGGCAACCTGATCAACGTGGGCCGCAAGCTGCTGGCCACGTCGGCCAGCTATCAGCTGGTGTTCCCGACCATCGTGCTGTCCATCATCACCATTTCGTTCTACATTATCGGCAACTCCTTCGCGGACGCCGCCGATCCCAAGAATCACGTGTAAGGGGGAATTTTCATGGATCAGGAGCCAATCCTGTCGGTACAGCATCTGAATGTGAAATTCTCCCTGCGGGGCAAGATGCTGCACGCCATCCGGGATGTTTCACTGGACTTGTATAAAGGGGAGACGCTCGCCATTGTGGGGGAGAGCGGTTCCGGCAAATCGGTGCTGACAAAAACATTTATGGGTCTGCTGGACGCCAACGGCTGGATCGACAGCGGCAGCATCCTCTACAATGGCCGGGACTTGGCGCAATTCAAAACGGAAAAGGAGTGGCTGACCATCCGTGGCCGGGAGATCGCCATGGTGCTCCAGGACCCCATGACCAGTTTGAATCCCCTGAAAACCATCGGCGCGCAGATCGAGGAAGCATTAAAGCTGCATCAAAACCTGACTGGCCCGGCGGCGCACAAGCGCATGATTGAAACGCTGACGGATGTGGGCATCACCGAACCGGAACGCCGGGCGAAGCAGTATCCTCACGAGTTTTCCGGCGGGATGCGCCAGCGGGTGGTCATCGCCATCGCTATGGCCTGCAATCCGAAAATCCTCATCTGCGACGAGCCTACCACCGCCCTGGACGTGACCATCCAGGCGCAGATTCTGCATCTCATCCGTGATCTGGTGCGCAAATATTCTCTGACCACTGTTTATATTACCCACGATCTGGGTGTGGTGGCCAACGTAGCCGACCGAGTGGCGGTGATGTACGCCGGGGACATTGTGGAAATCGGCATGGCCCGGGAAGTGTTTTACGACGCCCGACATCCTTACACCTGGGCGCTGCTGTCCTCTCTGCCGCAGCTGGGCGTGAAGGGCGAAAAGCTGTTCTCCATTCAGGGTACACCGCCCAGTCTTTTTCAGGAAATCCACGGCGACGCCTTCGCCGCACGCAATCCACACGCTTTGAAAATCGATTTTGAGCGCCGCCCGCCGATGTTTGAGGTGTCGCCCACGCACTTTGCCCGTACCTGGCTTTTGCACCCCGACGCGCCGAAGGTGGAGCCGCCGCCGGTGCTGAAAAGGCTGCGCGGGGAGGAGGTGCGCGTATGAGCGAACAAAAACAGCCGCTTTTATCTGTGCGTGATTTGAAGGTGGATTTCGGTTCCCGCCGCAAGCCTTTTCACGCGGTAAAGGGCGTCAGCTTTGATATTTTTCCCGGCGAAACCTTCGGTCTGGTGGGCGAATCCGGCAGCGGCAAAACCACCATCGGCCGCGCCATAATCCGCATTTATGAAACTGCCGGGGGCGAAGTGATTTTCAAGGGGCAAAAGATCAACGGCAAGATCAGCAACGAGCTGGACCGGGAAATTACCCGGAAGATTCAAATGATCTTCCAGGACCCCATGGCCTCTCTGAACGAGCGGGCCAAGGTGGACTATATTGTTTCCGAGGGCCTGTACAACAGCCACAAGGGTTTAACCAAAGAACAGCGGCAGGAGATGGTGCACCAGGCGTTGCTGGACGTGGGGCTGCTGCCCGAGTTTGCCAGCCGCTTCCCGCACGAGTTTTCGGGCGGCCAGCGCCAGCGCATCGGCGTCGCCCGGGCGCTAATCATGCAGCCGGAATTCATCATCGCCGACGAGCCCATCTCTGCCCTCGACGTAAGTATCCGCGCTCAGGTGCTGAACCTGCTGGCCGATTTGCAGCAGAAGCGGGGCTTAACCTACCTGTTCATTTCCCACGATCTGTCCGTGATGCGCTTCATCTGCGACCGCATTGCCGTCATCCATAAGGGACAGCTGATGGAGCTTGCCGATACGGAAACCCTGTTCCGTCATCCGCTCCACGCTTACACCAAAGCGCTCCTGTCCGCCGTGCCTGTACCATCGCCGGATTTGAAGCAGGACAAGCCGCCTGTAATCTATGATGAATCTATCCATGATTACAGCGTCGATCAACCGGTTTGGTGTGAAATTGAACCGAAGCACTTTGTGCTGGGGAATCATGAAGAATTGGATGCTTTCAAGAAAGAACTGGAAAAAGAGTCAATTCTATAAACCTGTTTTGAAATCGGGTATTGCCATTTATAGAAAAACATGCTATGATTAGAGCGGATGGATAATTCAATATCGGCACAAAAGGAGGCTGTACGCATGAAAAAGTTGCTTGCTGTATTTCTGGCCATCATCTGCCTCTTCAATGTTTCTTCTGCGCTTGCTGCCCGGGATGCCCCCATTGGATACTATATCCGTTTTCTTCCAACGCTGATTATCGTTTCAAGCGACAGCATCAAGGTGGAAGGGTATTTCGTGAACCTGAACCCTGATGTGGAAGTCAAAAATTTCAAAGAATTCAAAATGAATGTATATGAAAACAACAAACTCATCGCCCAAGGAAACTTTGGCACGATCAACCAGTTTACCGTCAGTCCTTTGAGCCTGTGGAAACAGAGCTTTACATTCAACGGGAAACACAGCATGAAAATTGGCACGTATTCCTGCGATGAAAAATATTCCTGCACGTTCTCCTGTAATTTCACCTATGTGGAACGATAACTGATCCAACAGAAAACGGCGGGCGCTGATTGTCAGCGTCCGCCGTTTGATATGGAAGGATTATTTATCGTAGTTGACAACCTGGGAGAAATCGGGCGCTTTCAGGGAAGCGCCGCCGATCAGGCCGCCGTCGATTTCGGGCTGCGCCATCAGGCCCTTCACGTTCTTGGGGTTCATGCTGCCGCCGTACTGGATGCGCACAGCGTTGGCAACCCGCTTGCCGTACTTCCGAGCGATGGCGGCGCGAATGACACCGATGGTTTCGTTGGCCTGTTCGTCGGTAGCGGTCAGGCCGGTGCCGATGGCCCACACGGGTTCATAAGCGATCACTACGTTCTTGATTTCGTCCTCGGTCAGGCCGTTCAGGGCGATCAGGGTCTGGTATTCCACCAGGGCGTTGGTGTAGCCCGCTTCGCGTTCTTCCTTGCGTTCACCCACGCAAATGATGGGCTTGAGGCCCGCCTTCACGGCTGCGATGGTGCGCAGGTTCACGGTGGCGTCGGTTTCGCCGAAATACTGGCGGCGTTCGCTGTGGCCGATGATCACGTATTCCACGCCCGCTTCCTTCAGCATGGCGGCGGAGAGCTCACCGGTGTACGCGCCGGACTCTTTGAAGTGCACGTTCTGAGCGCCCAGATGAATGTTGCTGCCCTTGATTTCTTCCTTCACAGCCCAGATGTCCACGGCGGGCACGCACACGACCACCGTCGCGTTGGCGTCCTTCACCAGGGGCTTGAGATCAGCAACCAGCTTTTTCGCTTCTTCGGGGGTCTTATTCATTTTCCAGTTACCGGCGATAATAGGCTTGCGCATGGGAACCACTCCTTTATTGTTATTTTTTCTGGGGGAACCATTCTTTGGAGGCCAAAGAATGGTTCCCCCAGGCCCCCTCCAAGAAAGCCATAGAGGGGATTTTATTGTAAATTGCTTCGGCCTAAAAATGAAAAAGAAAAGGATTCAGTTATCCTTTATAACTTTCTCGGAAGGGGGTCTGGGGGAAACCGCTCTTTGGTTGCAAAGAGCGGTTTCCCCCAGAAAAAACTCAATTACTTCTCGTCCAGGCAGGCAACGCCGGGCAGCACTTTGCCTTCCAGGTATTCCAGAGAAGCGCCGCCGCCGGTGGAGATGTGAGTCATCTTGGCGGCCAGGCCCATCTGTTCCACGGCAGCCGCGCTGTCGCCGCCGCCGATGATGGTCACGGCGTCGCTGTCAGCCATGGCCTGGGCCACAGCCAGGGTGCCCTTGGCCAGGGTGGGATTCTCAAACACGCCCATGGGGCCGTTCCAAACCACGGTCTTGGCAGCCTTCACGGCGTTGCCGAACAGTTCCGCGGTCTTGGGGCCGATGTCGCAGCCCTGCATGTCGGCGGGAATCTTGTCAGAATCCACAACGCAGGTGTCGATGGGGGCGTCGATGGGGTTGGGGAATTCCTTCACGATCACGGTGTCGATGGGCAGAAGCAGCTTGACGCCCTTTTCTTCGGCCTTCTTCATCATGTCCTTGCAGTAGTCCAGCTTGGTTTCGTCCAGCAAGCTCTGGCCGATTTCATAGCCCTTGGCCTTGAGGAAGGTGAAGGCCATGCCGCCGCCGATGATCAGGGTGTCAACCTTTTCCAGCAGGTTGTTGATCACGTTCAGCTTGTCTTCGATCTTAGCGCCGCCCAGAACAGCCACGAAGGGCCGGTCAGCATTTTCCAGGGCCTTGCCCATGATGGAGAGTTCCTTGCCAATCAGATAGCCGGCCACGTTGGGGGAAGTGAACTTGGTCACGCCCTCGGTGGAGCAGTGCGCGCGGTGGCAGGAGCCGAAAGCGTCGTCCACATAGCAGTCCGCCAGGGAAGCCAGTTCCTTGGAGAAGTCTTCGATGTTCTTGGTTTCTTCCTTGCGGAAGCGGGTGTTCTGCAGCAGCACCACGTCGCCTTCCTTCATGGCGGCGACAGCGGCCTTGGCGTTTTCGCCCACAACGTTGTCGTCATTGGCGAACACAACGTTCTTGCCCAGCAGCTCGCCCAGGCGCACGGCCACGGGAGCCAGGGAAAACTTTTCTTCGGGGCCGTTCTTGGGCTTGCCCAGATGGCTGCACAGGATGACCTTGCCGCCGTCCGCGATCAGCTTCTGAATGGTGGGCAGCGCAGCCTGGATGCGCTTGTCGTTGGTGATTTTGCCGTCCTTCATGGGCACGTTGAAGTCAACGCGAACCAGAACCCGCTTGCCTTTTACATTGATGTCGTCGATGGTTTTCTTTGCCATGATAGATGCCACTCCTTTTAATTATTTGGATAACCGAAAGTTGTATGCCAAGGCTTCAAAAAGCCGTGGAACCGTTATTTGAGCAGCGCGACGATTTTTTGCGCCGCCGCTTCGTCAGTGATGAGGGAATCGTGCTTTTCGTGGCGGGTGGCGGCAATGATAGCTTCCGCTTTGCGTTCGCCCGCGGCCACGGCCACCATTTTACTTTCCTTGTAGGCCTTGCCGATGCCCAGGGATACCGTGCTGGTTTTCAGCACAGTTTTGCCATCACCGTCAAAAAAATCGCCGAATGCTTCACCCACCGCTTTTTTCTTTCGCAGGATTTCAACATCGTCCGCTGACAGCCTTCTGCGCTGGGCCATGGTGTCTGCCCGGCCGATACCGTGCACCACCAGGTCGGCCCGCTGCAGCAACTCTATCGGTTCACGCACATCCGGCAGCTTCATCATTTCCTGCAGCGCCGCCGCGTCCAGCGAATCCGGCAGGTGCATTACCCGGTAATGCCCGCCGATGTGCTTGGCGATTTCCGCCGCCACGGCGCTGGCCTGCGTTTCTACCGAAGCGCCCATCCCGCCGCGGGCAGGCACCACCATCACATTCATGGGGGTGGCGGACTGCATGCCATGGGCCATTTCGCTCATGGTGCGCCCCCCGGTCACGGCCAGGGTCATGCCGCTTTGCAGCAGCTTATGCACGCGATGCGCCGCAGCGCGGCCTACTTCGCGCAGAACCTGGGGATCGCTGTCAGCGTTGCCGGAAACCACAATCACATGCGGCACACCAAGAAAATTGGAAAGCTCCTGCTCCAGCTTTGTCAGGCCGAACATGGCGCGGCTCAGGTCATGTGCCCCGGCAAGCACCTCAATCGCCTGAGAAGTCAGCTGCATTCCCGCGGCGTCCATGCTGATGAGTCCCAGCTCCTTCAGCGCCGCCGCTGCCGCGCGGACTTCGCGCTCGGGCAGGTTCAGCCTTGCTGCAAGGGCGCGTCTGCCTACCGGCTGCATACTTTCTATGGAAGAAAGCACCTGCGCCCTTCTGCCAATATCGGCCATCAAGTCAGGGGCGATACGGCTGAGTACCTTCATTTCATCCAACATCCGCAGCCCCCTTTCTTTCTTATGGACGAACCTTGCCCCACTGGGCAAATCGCGTCCCACAAATTAGTATACCATAGCGCCGCTGGAATGTAAAGACAGAAGATGGACTCTTTTTCCCAAAACCCTGCGTTTTCCAAAAATTCACGGTTTGGCCATAAAGGATTCAGGCAATAGGCAGTAGGCAGTAGAGTTTCATGCCTGTGCGCTGATTACTGTTCCTCCATCCAGCGCATAACGGATCAAAGCGCCGCCGGGGGCGTAGATCAGCTTGAGGGAAAAGCAGTCCTGCCGGGATTGCAGCAGGGGCAGAAAGATGCGGTCGCCCTCCCATAAGGGCAGCTCGGGAATTTTTGAAATGGGAATCCAGGCCAGGGTTCCTTCTGAGCAGGGCAGGGTTTCCACCGTTTCCGTTTTCGCGGTATAGAGAAAGGTCAGCTCGTTGCCCCAGTCCGGCAGGATGAAGGTGATGATCCCGCGCAGCCGCAGGTCCGTGACCTCCAGTCCGGTTTCCTCTTTGATTTCACGCAGCACGCATTCCTCCGGCGCTTCGTTTTCCTCCATGTGCCCGCCCACGCCGATCCATTTTCCTTCGTTTTCGTCGTTGGCCTTTTTGTTGCGGTTCATCATCAGGTAGCATCCGTCGCGTTCGATATAGCAAAGGGTCGTCAGCCGCATGTCTTTTCTCCTGTTTCATAGAAATGCCCGCGTCTGCGAAAAGCAAACGCGGGAAAGAAGCTCAGTATCCGGGAATATTTTCAAAGAAATCGTTGCCGTTCACGTCGTAACCCACCACGGTGTAGGCCAGGCCGAAGCGGTAGCAAGAGTATTTGCTTTCCCGGGGTTCCACGATGAAGTATTCAAACTTGCCGGTTTCGGGATTCTTTTGGCCTGCTTCATGTTGGGACACGTGCCATTGATACCCCGCCTCCGCCACTTGGTAGCCCGTTAGCCCGCCGAACGCGGACAGCGGCTGATCCCAGTCCATTTCGATGGGGTTCTGGTTATACATGTGCAGGTACAGCTTCTTCGCCTGCCATGCGCCATACCGCAGGGCGGAATCGTTGTAATTGGCGGCTTCCGCGGCGACGGGAATGCAGTGCATCATCACGTCGGCACACACGCGGTGGATGCCGTGGCCGTATTCGCCGTTCACGTCATGGGTCACGACGACCTCGGGCTTGCACTGGCGTAGCAATTCGACCATGGTTTCCTGTACTTTTTTCTTGCCCACGGCGGTGTAGCCGCTGTCCAGCTTGGTGGAAAACTTGTCCCAGAAGTCGTACACCACAGGATAATTGCGCAGGCCCATTTCCCACAACCCATTCAGCAGCTCGCTGCGGCGGCCGGTGACGCGGTTGTTCTTGATCAGGTCGCTCATGTTGCCGGAGGTTAAGTAGGCGACGACTACCTGCATATTCCGTTCCGCGGCGTAATAAGGAATCGCGCCACCAAAGAATAAGATCTCGTCATCCGGGTGTCCGGCTAATACCAGCAGATCGCACTTGTCGGGGGTGGGCTGCCACTGCTGCACGTAAGACGGCGTTTCGCCCTCTCCCAAAACAAACAGCTCGCTGACTGCCAGCACGGCCTGCTTGTCGCTGTTCAGCCGTATGCGCACGTCGGTTTCCCCATCGGGCAGCGGGGCGTATTCATGGGCGAAAGCTCCTTCGCTCTGGTAAACGCCCACCCATTTGCCGCCTTTCTTGGCTTCCACCACCCAGGGGGCCAGCTTGCCGCCAAAGCAGACATACAAGCCATACATTGGCTGGCCTTTTGGAGCAACGATTTCAATGCTGGGATTTTTCTGCTTGTCGCTGATGAAACCGGTCAGATAATCCCTGTCGCTCATGCGGGATGCGCGCTTGGACTGGGACGATACCGTGATCTTGCACTGGGCGGTTAAATCCGGCGCTTCCTCTGCCAGCGCGTGGACACAGGAAAGAAGGAGAAGAAAAAGAAAAAGGGCAATAATTTTTCTCATGAAATCCTCCAGATGCTTTAGAGTACAGAGTTCAGATTATATGGCATAATCGCTTCCGAATATATCCGGGATTGACTATATAAAACTGCACTCTGTACTCTGAACTCTGTTCTCTGATAACAAAACGCCGCGCCGCAATAAAGCGGGCGCGGCAGGGAGAACGATAAGATTATTCGGCGTCGGCGGGCGCTTCTTCAGCAGGGGCTTCTTCCGCGGCGGACGCTTCTTCCGCAGGAGCTTCCTCAGCGGGGGCTTCCTCCGCTTCGCCGGGGATTTCCAGCTCATTGTTTTCGAGCACGGATTCATCTTCCAGCGCCTGGCGGATGCTCAGGCTGATACGCTTGGCTTCGGGATCAACGCCCAGCACCTTGACCAGCACCATCTGGCCTTCCTGCAGCACGTCTTCCACCTTGGCAACGCGGGTGGGAGCAACCTGGGAAATATGCACCAGGCCGTCCACGCCGGGCTCCAACTCGACGAACGCGCCGAAGGGACGGATGCGGACCACGGGACGCTCCAGGATGACGCCCACGGGATACTTTTCTTCGATGTTGTCCCAGGGTTTGGGCTGCAGTTCCTTAAAGCCCAGCTGGATGCGTTCGCGTTCGCGGTCCAGGGACTTGATCTTGACTTCCACTTCCTGGTTCACCTGCAGCACGTCGCTGGGATGATTCACGCGGCTCCAGGCCAGGTCGGTGATGTGGATCAGGCCATCCACGCCGCCCAGGTCAACAAACGCGCCGAAGTCCGCAAAGCGGCGGACGATACCGGTCACGACAGCGCCCACTTCGAGCTTTTCCCAGGCCGCTTCTTTCTTGGCCTTGGATTCTTCTTCGATGACCTGCTTGCGGCTGGCCACGATGCGCTTCTTCTGCTTATCCACGTCGATGATCTTGAGCTTCATGGGCTGGCCCACGAACTGGCCGATCTTTTCGACATAGCGCTGAGCGAGCTGGGAAGCGGGCACGAAAGCACGCACACCGCCCTCGACGCTGGCCAGCAGACCGCCTTTGACGGCTTCCTTGCCCACGGCGTCGATATATTCGCCGTTCTCATACTTTTCCATCAGCGCTTCCCAAGCCTTGCGGTTTACGATATTGCGCTGAGAGAGCAGGACGTTGCCTTCGCCGTCGTTGACCTTGACGACCTCGACCTCAATCTCGTCGCCGAGTTTCACGTCCTGATCCACCAAGTCGGAGCGCTTGATCAGCCCATCGGACTTGTAACCGATGTTGACGCACACTTCGTCGTCGGTGATTTGTACCACGGTGCCCGTAACGGTTTGGCCCGTGCGGATGCGAACCACGGTCTTTTCGATGTCTTCCATGGTGAGCGCCTGGGGCTCCTGAGCTTCCTGTTCCACGGGAGCTGCGGCTTCCTGCTCAACCTGGGCGACGGGTTCCTGCTGGGTTTCCTGGTCGATGTGTTCCATGTCGTTCATGCGTGTGACAACCTCCTTAAATGACCAATCCGGTGTAGATGCGCCGGCGGCTATTCCTATGTGATGATTGTGGATATTGATAAAGTCCGCCGGTATTTCGGCGGCACGTTCCACCAGAATGGTGCGCGGGCAGATGGCCCGGCATACTTCATATAATTTGCGGGTATTGGCGCTGCTCTTCCCGCCGACCACCACCATGGCATCCACCTTCGCGGCTAGCGCCTGCGCTTCCTTCTGGCGCATCTGGGTCGCGGGGCAGATGGTGCATCGGGCGTCAAGAGAAGGAACCCGCTCCTTCAGCCGCTTCAGGATGCTTTCCCAGGAAGTGAGGGAAAAGGTGGTTTGAGATACGGCCAGCGCCTTCTCCATGAGCGGAAGTTTATCCACATCCTGTTCGTTCTGAACAATGTGGCATTCTCCCGGACACCAGGCGGCAGTCCCCTGTACTTCGGGGTGCTCCGGCTCTCCCACCAGGATGACGGGGATTCCCGCTTTTCCGCTTTCCCGGACAATTTTGTGCAGGGCTTGCACTGAACCGCAGGTTGTGTCCCGAATCATGAGGCCCTGCTGTCGGCACTTCTCTTCCACTTGGGGAGAAACGCCGTGGCTGCGAAGCAGAATGATACTGCCTTTTTCCGCTTCCTCTACCTGTTCGATGGAAACGATTCCTTCTTCCCGAAGCGCGCTGACGGCTTCCGGGTTATGAATCAATTCCCCCAGAGAATAGCACCTTACATTCAGTTCCCTGGCTTCCCGCGC
This sequence comes from uncultured Eubacteriales bacterium, assembly GCA_902801765.1. Lineage (GTDB taxonomy): Bacteria > Bacillota > Clostridia > Christensenellales > Aristaeellaceae > RUG563. The sequence continues at coordinate 37,301 of CADCJO010000001.1, read as the reverse complement.
AGCACGGAAGGCAATCTCCATGGCTCTGCGGACTCCGGCGCAGTAACCGGCATAGCGTGCGATGGTGTAGGGCATCTTCATACCTCTCCATAGTAGTGGCTATTTTTTAAATGTTCGGCGCATATTTCTTTTTTCCTGCTATTTACAAAAAATTTTTTTAAATATTTTTTGGCTTTATATTGGTAATACTCCGTGAATGAATCGTAAATTTTCCTGATTTTGCTGAAGCATTGCAGGAAAATCAGCGCTTCATGTGTTATAATGTGGAGGAAATCAAGGAAAGGGGCTGGAAAATGGGGCCAAAGAGGTGTATAATGTTGTCGCGTATGGCGCATGGCTGGCAGAGAATTGCTGCTCTTTGCTGCGCCGCAGTCCTTTTGTGTCTGCTCATTTGGCATTTCCTGCCCTGGAGCAGCGGTATTCCCAAGTTCACCCAGGCTCTGAAAAACGCGTCGGAGGGGCTGACGGATTACACGGTTGAGCTTCGTTTGATTCCGGAGGAAAAAACCGAGGCGATTTCCGAAACCATACGCTATCGGAATGATACGGGGGATACGCTGAATTGGCTTGTCCTGCGCACGTGGCTAAATGCGTTTGAGACGGAAGAAACAAGCCCGGCAGCGTTGGAAGAACTGTACGGCGCATGCTATCTGAACGGGTTTTCTTACGGCGGGCTGACGCTGTACGATGTGACCTGGAACGGACAGCCGGCGGAGTATGCGTATGTCAACCCTGATAAAACTGCTTTGCGAATCAATATCCCGGCTCTGGAACCGGGGGAGAGCGGCACGCTGTTTTTTCGCTGTGTTGCCGCCATCCCGGATTGCGCTTACCGCACGGGATGGGCGAACGGCTGCTGGCAGCTTGGGAATGTGGTGCCGTTATTGTCTGTTTATTCTGACAAAGACTGGCAGACGGATGCATATTCTCCCATCGGCGATCCGTTCGTCAGTGAGTGCGGCAATTTTCATGTTTCTCTGCATGCGCCGGAGGGATACGTTCCTGCCTGTTCTGCCGTACTGACAAAAGGCAAGGATGGTTCGTGGCAGGGCGACCTGCTGTCAGCCCGTGATCTGGCCCTGTGTGTTTATGAGAATATCAAAGTTGCGAAAGAAAAAGCGGGAAGCACTTTGATTCTCTCCTATGCCGACACGGAGGATCATGCAAAGCGCGCCCTGAGCAGCGCGAAAAAAGCGCTCCGGGTTTTTTCCGAGCTGTACGGGGATTATCCATACCCAGCATTTTCTGTCTGTCAGGTGAATTTCCCGTTCGGCGGCATGGAATACCCTGCGCTGTGCATGGTCGGGATAGACCAGTATTCCGCGGAAAAGGCTGACAGCTTGGAACTGACCGTTGCCCACGAAACGGCGCACCAGTGGTTTTACGCGATGGTGGGGTCGGATCAGGCGCTGTCTCCCTGGCAGGACGAAGCGCTGTGCGAATACGCTGTGCTGCGCTACGTTCAGAATAGATACGGTCAAAGCAGCTTTGAGGCGCTGAAATACTACCGGGTGGACGCAGCAATCATGGAAAGCGTGCCCGGCAGCCTGACCCCCGGCAGTCCCATCTCTTATTTCAGCAATTATCAGGATTACCGAACCGTAGTCTATGGCCGGGGCGCCGCGCTGCTGATGGCGCTGGATGATTTTTTGCCAGGCGGGACGGATGCTTTTCTGAAAGCCTACGCGAAAGAATTTGCTTTTCAGCATGTGACCAGGAAACAGTTCGAAGCATTTTTGAACGATTATTCAGGTCTGGATGCAAGCCCGCTTCTGCTGGATTATCTGGACACGGCAATGTAAAGAAAAACGCCTTGATCATGAGAACAAAAAGTTTAGAACGAACAAAGGAGACGCAAGATGAAACCACAGGAATGCTGCGTGTTGATTCCTTCCCTGTCGCCGGACGAACGGCTGCCCGCCTACGTTAAGGAGCTTTTGGCGGCGGATTTCGGATTGATTTTGGTGGTGGATGACGGGTCCACTACGGAATACCAGAAAATTTTTGACGAAATCGCCGAATGGGAACGCTGCCACGTGCTGCACCACGAGGTGAACCGGGGCAAAGGCGCCGCGCTGCGCACCGGCTTTGCGTATCTGAAAGAGCATACGAAATTGCAGGGCATGATCACCGCCGATTCGGACGGGCAGCACACCGTGCCGGACACCTTAAAGCTGACAGCAGAACTGAGCAGCAAGGAAGAACTGCTGCTGGGCAGCCGCGACTTTTCCCGGAATAATCCCAACGTGCCGCCCAAATCGCGTTTTGGCAACCGGATGACCAGCGGCGTGTTCAGGCTGCTTTACGGTCAATGGCTGCCGGATACCCAGACGGGTCTGCGCGCGTTTCCCAGGAGCCTGACGGACTTTATGCTGTCCGTGTCGGGCGACCGGTTCGAGTATGAAATGAATATGCTCATTCAGGCCAGCAATCAGAAAATTCCCATGCGGGCCATCACCATTGAAACCATTTACCATGAAGAAAACAAGGGCACCCACTTCCATCCCATCCGGGACTCCTGGCGCATCTACAAGCTGCTCCTGGGCAGCTTTTTCCGCTACAGCGCGGCCAGCATTATTTCCTTCCTGATCGATTATCTGGTGCTTTCGCTGTTGATGTTCTGGGTGTTCAAGGACAAGCCGGACATCACGCTTCTGGGTATTCCGTTCAGCTTCAAAGCGTTGGTAGCGACACCCATCGCCCGTGTGTGCTCAGCGCCATTCAACTTCCTGCTGAATAAAAACTTTGTATTTCAGACGAAAAACGCACCTGGCGCGGTGGGACGGTACATTATTCTGGCGGTGTGCGCGCTGGTGATTACGACCTTCGTGTTCGGCTTCCTGGATCTTTATGTGAATACGCCCTTCCTGCATATTCTGCTGAAAATTGTGATCGACACGGCGATGTACGTGATCAACTACCGCATCCAGAAAGCCTGGGTGTTTCCCGTCGAAAAAGTGAAAGGAGAATAAAATCCAATGAAACTGCCTGTTCGAATCCTTTTGTCGCTGCTTTGCGCCGCGATGGTTCTTTCCTCTTTATTTGTGGTTTCTTCTCCCAGCATCCTGGAAGACGCTCTCTGGGAAATGCAGGATGAGCTGGACAGCGCGGCCGAGGAAAGCGGGCTTGTGTCCCTGTTTGTGTCATCCGCGCGAGCAGAGGAAACCTCTGAATTTTCCCTGCCCATGGACACCTCCGCCGGCATGAAGCCTGACGCTTCCCTCTTTACCCCCGACGGCTATGAGGATGCCTCCATCCGCGTGCAGATGGAAACCCGAGAGGAGGACGGCGTGGTGTGGCGTATCGCGTGGGTGGAAATCGCTTCTCCCACTCAGCTGCGTACCGCCTATGCGGGCAAGACCATCAAGAAGGACACGACCGGCCTGGTCACCGTGATGGCAAAGCAGCATAACGCCATCGTTGCCATCAACGGCGACAACTATACCAACGAAAAAGCCAAGCACAGCTTTATCTACCGCATGGGCGAAAAGCGCCAGGACAAGCTGAACAAGCAAAAGGACATTCTCATCATTGACGAAAACGGTGATTTCCATACCTTCGTCAAGTCCGCCGGCGCGGATAAGTTTGAAAAGGATACCGGACACAAAATCGTGAACGCCTTCATGTTCGGTCCCGCGCTGGTGCAGAACGGCGAAGTGCTCACCCTGGATAAGGAATACAACTTTAACCCCAACGGCCGGGAGCCCCGCTGTGCCATCGGCCAGCTGGATACCCTGAGTTACGTCCTGGTCATCGCCGACGGCCGCGGCAATTCCGGCAGCGACGGCGCGACCCACAAAGAGCTGGCCGAGTTCATGGCCTCCCTGGGCTGCCGCGAAGCCTACAACCTGGACGGCGGCAACAGCGCCATCATGGTGTACAACAACGAAATCTACAACTATAAAGCCAGGGAACGCGACGTGGCGGATGTGATTTACTTTGCCACCGCCGTACCCTCAGAGGAATAATCATCGTGTTTGCGTTGCGTGAGGACGCCCCGACGGTTTCGATTCTGGGCGTGAATGTCTATACCTTCGGCCTGTATGTGGCGGTCGGCCTGGCGCTTGGCTTGCTTCTGCTTATCTTCCTGGTGAAAAAATACAAAGGCAAGCCCGGCACCACCCCGCTTACCGGCGCGCTGGCCATGGGCTGCGGGTTCGTGCTGTCCCGCTTGTTCTTCGGGTTCATGGATGAATCCCTGGGGCAGACCATGCCCTTGTGGGCCATGCTGCGGGTAAATACCGGCGGCTATTCCATGATGGGCGCGCTGATTGGGGCCTCCATTGGCGCTGTGATTTCCGCCAAACTGAGCCGGCAAAGCTCCGCCCGGCTGCTGGATTATCTGGCCCCCTGCCTGCTGCTGTTCGCTGCGTGCGAGCGCATGGGGGAGGGCTGTGTGGAGGAATTCGGCGTCAGCCGCTTCCTGTCCGATGAGTTGTTCAAAGGCTCCTTCCTGGTGAAAGAAACCGATTTCGGCCTGCGGCTGAATACCTATATGATCGAATCCGCCGTGATGCTGATCCTGTCGATTCTGCTTTTTCTGGATATTTCCGGCAAACGAAAAGCGGGGGATACCTTCATCAAATTCCTGCTGCTGTTCGGCGGGGCCCAAATTTTGCTGGAAAGCCTGCGGTATGACCAGCACATGACCATCAAAGCCTATGTGAAGCTGCAGCAGGTCATGGCCATGATGCTGCTGGGCGCGGGCGTGATCATGCTGGCGGTCCGGGGCTGGAAGCAGCATCGGAAGCTGGCAATCGCTTCGCTGGCTTTCATCCCCCTCTGTGTCGGCGCTGGCGTGGGCATTGAATTCATGATCGACCGCACCGCCGTGAGCCATTACCTGCTTTACGCCGCGTTTTTGATCGTAGTGGGCGTGCAGGTAGCCCTGGGCCTGAAACTTCGGAAGGAAACAGCAGAAGCATGAAGAAAGAAGACATTGAGCGCATCAACGAACTGGCCCGGAAGAAAAAGACCGTGGGCCTGTCGGCTTCCGAAGTGGAGGAGCAGCAGCGCCTCCGCCGCCAGTACATCGACGAATTCAAGGAAAACCTGAAATCAACCCTCGATCAGGTGTACATCGAGCGGGAAGACGGCACCTACGAAAAACTGAAAAAAAAGCCGCCGCTCAATTGAAAAAGACCCAGCGCGAATGCATTGGTATTCGCGCTTTTGCTTGCGAAACATTTTTGCGAAACAGACAAATAATGTCACTCCAACCGGTTGCATTTCCTGGTTTTCTGGAGTATAATAACTTGTCCACGCCGCAGAAGGCGTTTGTTTTCTATGGGAGGGATGGCGGTGTTGGATGTTCTGGGCATAGGGCTGGTCCTGTGTCTGGCGCTGTATCTGTTTCTGATCGCCCCGCGCTTTCCGCGAAGAAAGCAATGGCCTGCTTCGTTTTTCCGGTATGATTATGCGCACCGCGGGCTGCACGGAAACGGCATTCCTGAAAATTCGCTGTCCGCTTTCGCGCTGGCAGCGGAAAAGGGATACGGTATCGAGCTGGATGTGCATCTGACCCTGGACGGCGAATTGGCCGTACATCACGACGCATCGCTTTTGCGCACCTGCGGCGTTGATCGAAAGATCAGCGGAATGACGATGGGGGAGATCAGGCGTTATTCGCTGGGAGATTCCGGCGAACGCATTCCCACGCTTCGGGAAGCGCTCAACTGCATCCATGGCCGCGTGCCGATGATCGTTGAGCTGAAAACAGCTGGTAAGCGAAACGCGGAGTTAGCGCAAAAGGTATACGGTCAATTGACCGAATCCGGCGGCGATTGGGTCGTCGAATCCTTTGATCCCCGGCTGATGCACTGGTTTCGCAGGCATGCGCCCCAGGTCATCCGCGGGCAATTGGCATTTGACCCGCACCTTGGGGGCCCGCCGGGCAGCGGCATTGGATACTGGTTCCTCTCGAACCTATTCATGAACTGCATATCACGGCCTGATTTTGTGGCGTACTGCCATGAAACGGACAGGAATTTTTCTTTCCGCTTCGTGCGCTTGCTGTTCCGCCCGGTGCTGATTGCCTGGACTGTGAAGAACCGGGAAACCTGCCAGCGTTTGCGGAAGCAATATGACCTGCAAATCTTTGAAGGCTTTGAACCATGATGATCATAGAATAAAGGAGCAAGAATCATGAGCGAAATGGAACATGGAAACAAGACTGTCGTATCCGCGGAAGGTCTGCGGCAAATGGAAGAAAAGCTCAAGTACATGAAAACCGTACGCCGCGCTGAGGTGGCCGAGCATCTGAACATCGCCCGCGGCTTTGGTGACTTGAGTGAAAACGCCGAATATGACGAAGCCAAGGACGAACAGGCCAAGCTGGAAGCGGATATCATCGAGCTGGAAGCCGCCCTGCGGAACGTGATCGTTATCGACGACCAGGATGTGTCCACCGACTTTGTGAATGTGGGCACCACCGTGCGGGTGCTGTATCTGGACGAGGATGAAGAAGAGGAATTTACCCTTGTCGGCGCCCGTGAAAGCGATCCCATGCACAACAAGATTTCCAACGAATCCCCCCTGGGTTCCGCCATGCTGCGGCATAAGGCCGGAGATGTGGTTACCGTGGAAGCGCCTGATGGCCCTTATCAGCTCAAGATTCTGGAAATCAAGCTGTAAATTTGATTCTACCAACGAAGTGAGGTTTTTATAAGATGGCGCAGGAACAAAACACACCCTCCTATTCCGAACAGGAACAGATTCGCCGTGACAAGCTGACCGCCCTGCGGGAAAGCGGACACGATCCTTATCTGCTCACCAAAGCCGATGTGGACACTAAGAGCAGCCAGATCCGGGACGATTATGACGCTTATGAAGGCAAGACAGTGACCTTGGCCGGACGCATCATGGCCCGGAACATCATGGGGAAGGCGTCTTTCGCCAAGCTGCTGGACACCGACGGCAACATGCAGTTTTATATCCGCCGGGACGACGTGGGCGAGGATGTGTACGCCGGGTTCAAGAAAATGGACATCGGCGACGTGGTATGCGTGAAGGGCAAGGTGTTCAAAACCAAGACGGGTGAAATCTCCATCCATACGGAAGAAATCACGCTGCTGGCCAAGTGCTTAAAGCCCCTGCCCGAAAAGTTCCACGGCCTGACGGATATGGACCTGCGCTATCGCCAGCGGTATCTCGACATGGTGGTGAATCCCGAAGTACGGGACACCTTCCGCAAGCGCAGCCAGATTATTTCCGCCATCCGCACTTTCCTGGAAAGCCGGGGCTTTATGGAAGTGGAAACCCCCGTGCTGCATACCCAGGCGGGCGGCGCGGCGGCGCGGCCCTTCATTACGCATCACAACACCCTGGATATCGACATGTACCTGCGCATCGCGCTGGAGCTGCACTTAAAGCGCCTCATCGTGGGCGGCTTTGACCGGGTGTACGAAATCGGCCGCGTGTTCCGCAACGAGGGCATGGACACCAAACATAACCCTGAGTTCACCATGCTGGAGCTGTATCAGGCGTTCACTGATTTCCACGGCATGATGGACATTACGGAGGACATGTTCCGTTATGTGGCCCGCGCCGTGAATGGCACCGCCATCGTGCAGTACGGCGACGTAACCATCGATCTGGAAAAGCCCTTTGAACGGTTGAGCATGGTAGAAGCCGTGAAGAAGTATTCCGGCGTGGACTTTGATCAGATCAGTAGCCTGGAAGAAGCCCGGGCTGTGGCCGACGAACGGAAAATCCACTATGAGCAGCGCCACAAGAAGGGCGACATCCTGAACCTGTTCTTCGACGAATATGTGGAAGAACATCTGGTGCAGCCCACTTTCATCTATGGCCACCCGGTGGAAATTTCTCCGCTGGCCAAGAAGATGCCGGAGAATCCCGCGTACACCGAGCGCTTCGAGGTGTTCATCCTGGGCCGGGAGCACGGCAACGCCTTCTCTGAATTGAACGATCCCATTGATCAGCGTCAGCGCTTCGAGGCACAGGCGGCTTTGAAAGCTCAGGGCGATGAAGAAGCTCAGGGCGTGGACGAAGACTTCCTGAACGCGCTGGAAATTGGCATGCCGCCGACAGGCGGCCTCGGCGTGGGTGTGGACCGCTTGGTGATGCTCATCACCGGCGCTCAGTCCATCCGCGACGTGCTGCTGTTCCCCACCATGAAGCCCACCGAACAGGGTGGCAATACAGCCAAGGCAGAGGCAAAACCCGCCGTGTCCATGGAAAACGCCGAACCGGAAAAGATCGATTTTTCCAATGTGGAGATCGAACCCCTGTTCCAGGATACTGTTGACTTTGAAACCTTCAGCAAATCCGATTTCCGGGCGGTGAAGGTGCTGGAATGCGAAGCAGTTCCAAAGTCCAAGAAGCTCCTCAAATTCACACTGGACGACGGAACGCCTGAACATCGCGTGATCCTCAGCGGCATCCATGCTTACTATGAGCCGGAGCAATTGATCGGAAAGACCTGTGTCGCCATCACCAATCTGCCGCCCAGGCCCATGATGGGCATAGAATCCTGCGGTATGCTCATCAGCGCCGTGCATCATGAGAACGGAGAAGAAAAGCTCCATCTGCTGATGCTGGACGAACACATTCCCGCCGGTGCTAAGATGTATTGATTTGAGCGAAAAACAGCCCTGCTTGCTTGATGCGCAGGGCTGTTATCTTATCTTCAAATACAGAAACCGGTTTGCTTTTTTGGAAAGGAACCAGAGTATGCTGCAAGCCATCATCAATCAATCCAAGAGAATCGTTTTCTTCGGTGGAGCAGGAGTGTCCACAGCCAGCGGCATCCCGGATTTCCGATCATCAGATGGATTATACAGCAAAGAATACAATGGGTTGACACCGGAAATGATTCTCAGTAAATCCTTCTTTTATCTTCATCCTGATATGTTTTATGACTTCTATAAAAAGTATTTGATCTATCCGGATGCAAGGCCTAACGCTGTGCATCGGTATTTGTATCTGCTGGAGCAGAAGGACAAACTGCGCGGCATCGTGACCCAGAACATTGACGGACTGCATAAGGCGGCAGGCAACAAGCGAGTGTACGAAATCCACGGAAGCATCCATGAAAACTATTGCATGGACTGCAACGCCTTCTTTCCGCTGGAAACCGTTTTGCAATCCGAAGGAATTCCACGTTGCAAACACTGTGGGGGTGTCATCAAGCCTTCTGTGGTGCTGTATGGCGAAGGGCTGGACAAGTATGTCACCATCGGCGCGTGCCGGGAAATCTCCAATGCTGATACTTTAATCGTGGCTGGAACGTCGCTGTCCGTGGAGCCGGCTGCTTCCTTTCTGAATTATTTCAATGGAAAGAATCTGGTTGTCATCAATCGGGAACCCACACCCGCCGATGAAAAAGCCACACTGGTGCTCCGGGACGACATGAATGAAATCTTTGAACAGCTAAACGAATAACGAACGGAAAGAAGCCGCCTCTGACCATCCAGAAGCGACTTCTTCATATATTCATTATGGCCTTATTCGTCGCCCAGCGCTTCAGTCTGGCGCACGGTGACCTTCACATTGTAGCAGGAGAAGGCGTCGTCCACCAACGCTTTGTCAGGCGCTTTGGTGATAAAGCTGACCACCGGCACAATGATCAATCCGGCCAGCATGCAGAATGCCCCGGCATTGATGGGGGATTGGAGGATGGGGGGGAAGCTGGAGCGAACCAGCATGTTGGCGATCATGACCACGGTGGAGAACACGAAGCTGACCCAGCAGGCAAGCTTGGTGGTGCGCTTCCAGTAGAGGCCGTAGAGGAAGGGGGCCAGGAACGCGCCAGCCAATGCGCCCCAGCTGACGCCCATGAGCTGCGCAATGAAGGTGACATTGGATGTATACTGAATAATAGCAATCACCACGGAAATGGCGATGAACGCAACGATCAGGCCGCGCATCCATTTGACCTGCTTCTTTTCGTCCATGTCCTTGATGATGTTGCCTTTCAGGAAGTCCAGCGTCAGGGTGGAGGAGGAAGCCAGAACCAGGGAGGACAGCGTGCTCATGGAAGCGGACAGCACCAGGATCACCACCACCGCGATCAGGATATCCGGCAGCCCGGACAGCATGCCGGGTACAACGGCGTCAAACCCGCCCACCGGCGTGCCCGCTTCGGTGACGCCGATGGTTTCGGAGAACAGTCGGCCGAAGCCGCCCAGGAAATAGCAGCCGCCCGCCACGATGAAGGCGAATACGGTGGAAATGATCATGCCTTTGTTGATAGCGCCTTCGCTCTTGATGGCGTAGAATTTCTGCACCATCTGGGGCAGACCCCAGGTGCCCAGAGAAGTCAGAATGACCACGCCCAGCAGGTTCAGCGGGTCAGGACCGAAGAAAGAATTGAACACGCCAGGGGAGGAAGATACGGATGCATCCGTTACCTGAGCCAACCCGTTCAGCGAAGCCAGGAAGCCGCCTTTGCTGTTCAGTACCGCCGCGATGACCGCTACGATGCCAAAGACCATGATAATACCCTGGATAAAGTCGTTAATGGCGGTGGCCATGTAGCCGCCGGCAATAACATACACCCCCGTGAGAATGGCCATCACGATCACGCAGATGGAATAGTCGATGTTGAACGCCATGCCGAACAGGCGGCTCAAGCCGTTATACAGGCTGGCGGTGTAAGGAATCAGGAAAATAAAAATAATGGCGGAAGCGGCAATCTTAAGGCTCTTGCTGTTGAAGCGCTTGCCGAAAAATTCCGGCATGGTGGCGCTCTTTAAATGCTGGGTCATAATGCGGGTGCGGCGGCCCAGCACGCCCCAGGCCATCAGGGACCCGACCAGCGCGTTGCCGATGCCCACCCAAGTAGCGGCAATGCCGTATTTCCAGCCAAATTGACCGGCATATCCCACGAAAATAACGGCGGAAAAATAAGAAGTGCCATAAGCAAAAGCTGTCAACCAGGGACCCACGTTCCTGCCGCCCAGTACGAATCCGTCCACATTGGTGGCATTTTTACGGCAGTATAATCCGATGCCAACCATCACTCCGAAAAATACGATCAGCAGCACCGCTTTGATCAGCATACACATTCCCATCCTTTCTGAACGTTCGGATGCAGGGAAGAGGGCATTCCGAACGATTTCTTTATTGCTTTAAAGTGTAACGCATAAAAGCGTTAAAGTCAATACCTAAATCAAATTTTTATTTTCATTCCGATGAAATGTCGTTTAAATAATAAATTATGTAAATTATACTTGACATTATGAAAACTATATGATACTATGTAAATTATACTTGACATTATGAAAACTATATGATACAATTTTGACCATAAAGGAGGTGAGTAAGATCGCACGGAACCTCAAAATCAAGATAGCAAGAGCTGAAAAAGATATGACACAAAAGGCGCTTGCTGAAGCAGTTGGCATTTCACGGCAGACGATGAACGCGATCGAGCAAGGGGAATACAATCCGACCATCCGGCTTTGCCGGGCGATTTGCAGGGTACTCGGAAAAAGCCTGGACGAACTGTTTGGGGAGGAGGACACATTGGATGAAAAAAGAACACAATTATCATCTTGATGAAATGCAGGATCAAAAACTATTGAAACTGGAAGAGTATGGTTACTGGATTTTGTTTTGGGCGCTGCTTGCTTCAATTATTATTCAATTCATGATGGGAGGAACGATCAAACAGGTTCTCGGAGAAATCATTGTGTTTTTGGTTGCAAGCGCATATCTGTCAGTAACCACCCTGAAGAACGGTCTTTGGACAAGATCGTCCGAACCTTCCCGAAAAGGGAATGCCGTAATAAGTATCATTCCTGCTGTAATCATCGCGGCGATCAATGCATTCAAAATGATTCAGAACAATCAACTGGAAACAAACTCGATTCTGATTGCCGCAGCGTTCGCCATAGCTGCCTATATTGGCTGTTTTGTTATCCTGGAGGTATATCGTACCGCTTATAACAAAAGACGAAAAAAGCTGGATGATACGGATGAAACTGAAATTGATCAATAAAGGAAACAACGTCCTGCGCCCGAATAGGGCGCTTTTCTTTGGTACGGGGCAGAGGCAGGCAAATTCAATAGACTTCGTAAAAGAAAACTTTTACGAAGTCTATTGACATAAAAGAACAGAAAGACTATAATATCTGACGCTGGGATGATTTGACGCCATCATTCTCAGCAAGCCGGTGAAATGCCTGAAAAGGAACTCAAAACTTTTTCCTTTTTTCAAAGCCATTTGGATTCCGAATCTCTAAAGAACCACACGTTCGATTGTGAGGCGATTTCAATGTCTGATCCTGTACGATTCCACACCCAAGCCGATATTCAGCGCTTAGATCGGCTGAAGCAATTGGAAAAAGAATTGCCGCTGGCCTGCACGGACTTTTTCCGCTCCATCACCCAAACCACCAGCACGCTCACCCGCCTGGTCTATGCTTACGACTTCCGCATTTTCTTTCAGTACCTTATCCACGAAAACCCCTTCTTCGCGGATGTGGAACCGCGTTTCATGGACGACCGTCATCTGCGAATGATCAAAATGCGCGACATTGACGGGTTCCAAGAATATTTGATGCAATATTATGTGACGGACGAGGAAACCGGCGAATCCAAAGTCGTCCAGAACCACGAGCTGGGCATCATGCGAAAGCTGTGTTCACTGCGTTCTTTGTTTGAATATTTGTTTAAAAACGGCCATATTGAGGCCAATATCGCCACGTTGGTGACTTTGCCGAAGCTGCATGACAAACCCATTCTGCGCCTGGAACCCGACGAAATGCAGCGGATGCTGGACACGGTAGCCTCCGGCGAAGGCCTGTCCAAAACCCAGCAGCGATATTTGAAATTTACCCGCACCCGGGACACGGCCATGCTGCTGCTGTTCTTGGGCACCGGTATCCGCGTCAGCGAGTGCGTGGGCCTGGACATCGACGATTTGGACTTTGATCTGAACGCCTTCCTGGTCACGCGCAAAGGCGGCGATCAAAGCATTCTGTATTTCCCGGAGCAAGTGGCCGACGCGCTGAAAGCATATCTAGCGGAACGAGCGGAAATCGAACCCCTGGAAGGCCACGAAAACGCGCTGTTCTTATCCTTGAAAAAGCGGCGCATGACCCAGCGCGCCGTGGAGAACATGGTGAAGAAATACGCCCTGGTGGCTGCGCCGCTCAAAAAACGCATCAGTCCCCATAAACTCCGCAGCACCTTCGGAACGAACCTCTATCAGGAAACCGGCGACATCTATTTGGTCGCCGACGTGCTGGGCCACGCCGACGTGAACACCACACGCCGCCATTATGCCGCCATGAGCGACGCCAACAAGCGAAAAGCGTCGAAAGTGGTGCCTCTGCCGAAAGCGGAAATCAAAAATGCGGATGAATAAGGTCTTTTCCCTGTTTTATGCATACAAAAATACAGAATAAATTCAAAAAATGGCAAAAGCAGGAAATCATTGCTTGTACAAAAACAGAAATTATGTTATAATCGTTCGCAACAATCGGCGCAAAGCCGGTTGGAACACATGGAGGTGGAAAGCGGTTTGCGGAGAAAGCGGTGGTTTAAGCTGGATAACGCGGCCAAGCTGTATCCCGCCGTTTCCAACGACCATTGGAGCAGCACGTTCCGCGTGTCCGCGGATTTGTATGAGCTGATCGACCCGGACAGGCTGCAAAAAGCGGTCAACCATGTGCTGAAGCGTTTTCCTTCCATGAAGGTCAGGATGCGGGCAGGCTTGTTCTGGTATTACCTGGAGGAGAACGACGCGCCGTTCCTGGTCAGACAGGATGCGGGGCATCCCTGTATGCCGTTCAACTTCAAAAAGGATAACGGCTATCTGCTGCGGGTATTCTATTTTCGGAACCGCATCTCCGCTGAGTTTTTCCACTCCCTGACGGACGGTTCCGGCGGGCTGGTGTTTATCAAAACGCTGGCGGTGGAGTATCTGCGGCTGGGCAGCAGAAAGGTGGAGTTTGATCACGGCGCGCTGAACCTGCGGGATGCGCCGAAACAGGAGGAAACCCAGGACGCTTTCCTGAAAATGCCGCTGCCCAAAGTGCGTATTTCCCGCAAGGAAAGCGCCGCTTATCACTTTCCCGCAACCCCGGAAATCCCGCATACGCTGCGCATCATTGCCGCCTCTATTCCATGCGATCAGGTGCTTGCAAGAGCAAAAGCAATCGGTGCGACGATGACGGAATACTTGGTTAGCGTGATGCTGTGGGCAGCTTACCGGGAACAGGAAATCGAAAATTCTCGGAAAAAGCTGCCGATCAGGGTGTCTGTGCCGGTGAACATGCGCGCCTTTTATCCCATCCCGACCCTGCGGAACTTTTCCACCTTTGTCAATCCCGGTATCGACCCGCGTCTGGGCGAGTATTCTTTTGAAGAAATCGTGCGGGAGGTACGCGGTTTCATGCGGTACATGGTCAATCCCAAGCTGCTTTCCGCCACGATTGCCACCAATGTTTCCGATGAAAAGAACCTGCTGATCCGCCTGGTGCCGCTCAGGATCAAAAACCTGGTCATCAGCGGCATTTTCCGGCAGGCGGGCGATAAGCTGGTCACCTCTACCCTATCGAACCTGGGCCGCACGGAGATGCCCACCGGCGCGGAAAAGTTCATCCGCCGGTTTGAGTTTCAGTTGGGTGTGCCTTCAGCGCCGCTGTGCAACTGTTCTTCGATCACCAATGGCAATGAACTCCGGCTGGTATTTTCCAGTAATATTCGGGAGACCACGCTGCCCCGGGACATGCTGCGGTTTCTGGTGGAGCAGGGCATCCAGGCAGAGGTGGAAAGCAATCTGGAGGATGAATGAACCATGTCTTACTGTGTGCATTGCGGCGTGAAGCTGAGCGATGGTGAAAAGCGATGCCCGCTGTGCCTGACGCCCGTATTCGACCCGGCGGAGCCAAGGCGTTCCAATGCGCCGCGTGCTTATCCGGTGCGAACGCCTGAACAGGAGCTGAAAAAGAACAAGCATTTCCTGCTCATCATGGCTGGGTTGATGCTGGCAGCGCCTGCCCTGTTGTGCCTGATCATCGATCTGCTGATCACGGGCAGCATCACATGGAGCGGATACGCGTCCAGCGCGCTGATCCTGCTGTTTGCTGCTGTGGCTGTGCCGTTAGCGTTAGAAAAGCATCAGGCGTATGCTGCTGTCGGCATGGGGTTTCTGTGCCTGAATATTTACCTGTTTTTGGTAGAACAGCTCAGCAATTCCGGCGCGTGGTTTTTCCCCATTGCCCTGCCCGCTCTTTCGCTGTGCGCGGTGATGATGACCGCTGTCATCCTGATGTACCGGCGAAATGTACTGAACCGCCTGACGCTGATTGCCGCTTCATTCGCCGCTGCTGCATTGGAATGTGTGGCGATCGAATGGCTGATCTCAGCGGCCAACGGCAAAAGCGGCGATTTTATCTGGTCACCCTTTGTATTGGCGCCGTGCGCTTTCATTTCCCTGGCCCTGTTCTTCATCAATTATAACCGGGCTGTGCGGGAGGAAGTGCGGCGGCGGGTGCATTTTTAAGCTTCGTTTTTAGTTCCAAGTTCTAAGGTCCAAGCGATTGGATGATTTCAGCCTTGTCATCTGCTTAGAACTTATAGCTTAGAACTTCGAACTCATATTCGCATAATATACTATCGAAAAGCCTCGAGGCAAGGAAGGATGTGCGGCATGGAAAAGTATCGCGTGGGCATTATCGGCGCTACCGGCATGGTGGGCCAACGGTTCGTATCTCTTTTGGAAAATCATCCCTGGTTTGAAATCACCGCCCTGGCTGCCAGCGGACGCAGCGCGGGCAAGCCTTACGAAGAAGCCGTGGCAGGCCGCTGGGCTTTTTCCTGGCCCATTCCTGAAAAGGCTGCGAAACTGCCGGTCATGGACGCGGCTGATGTGGAAGCAGTCGCCGCTAAATGTGACTTTGTGTTCTGCGCCGTGGCCATGGACAAAGCGGCTACCCGCGCTTTGGAAGAAAGCTATGCCAAGACGGAAACGCCGGTTGTCAGCAACAACAGCGCGTGTCGGCTGCTGCCTGACGTGCCCATGCTGATTCCCGAAATCAACGCGGAGCACGCGGAGATTATCGCCGCTCAGCGCAAGCGCCTGGGCACTCAGCGCGGCTTCATCGCGGTGAAGCCCAACTGCTCCATCCAGAGTTACGTACCCGCTCTGACGCCGCTGCGGGACTTTGGCTTAAAAGCCATTTCCGTATGCACCTACCAGGCGATCAGCGGCGCGGGCAAGACCTTTGAGCGCTGGCCGGAGATCCTGGACAACGTGATCCCCTACATCGGCGGCGAGGAAGAAAAGAGCGAGCAGGAGCCCCTGAAGATTTGGGGCCATCTGAACGACGATAAGACCGAAATCCTCAAGGCGGAAAAGCCCGTCATCAGCGCTCAGTGTCTGCGCGTACCGGTATCCGACGGCCACATGGCGGCGGTCAGCGTGTCCTTTGAGCGCAAGCCCACCATGGACGAAATGCTGGAACGCTGGGCCAATTGGCACACCCCGGCTCAGGAATTGCAGCTGCCCAGCGCGCCGTCACCCTTCCTGAAGTATATGCAGGAGCCTGACCGGCCCCAGACCCGGCTGGACCGCGACTTTGAACGTGGCATGGGCGTAACCATCGGGCGTCTGCGCACGGATTCGCTGTTTGATTACCGGTTCGTGTGCCTGAGCCATAACACGCTCCGGGGCGCTGCCGGCGGCGGTGTGCTGTCCGCTGAGCTGCTTTGTGCCAAGGGCTATATCACCCGAAAGGAGTAAATCAATGAAACCTTTGTTTACCGGCTGCGCCACCGCGCTGATCACGCCCATCCGGAACGGTCAGGTGGATGAACCCGCGCTGCACCGCTTGCTGGACTTCCAGTTGGAGAACGGCATTGACGCCATCGTGGCTTGTGGCACCACCGGCGAACCTGCCGCCATGACAGCGGAGCAATGGGAAAGCACCCTTTCTCTGATCGTGAACCATGTGCATGGTCGCGTCCCCGTGATCGCGGGCACCGGCGGAAATAATACCGCGGATGTAATCTGTAAGGCTGCCCGGGCCAGGGAAATCGGCGCGGACGCCCAGCTGTGCGTGACGCCGTTTTACAACAAAACCACCCAGGCGGGGCTGATCGCCCATTATCAGGCGATTGCCCGCAGCAACACGCTGCCGGTGATCGTTTATAACGTGCCGTCCCGTACCAATCTGAATCTGCTGCCCGCCACCCTGGCGGTGATCGCGAAAGAAGAAAACGTGATTGGCATGAAAGAAGCCTCCGGCAATATGGCGCAGATCCTGGACATGATCCGCCTGTGCGGCAATGACATTGCTTTCTATTCCGGTTCAGACGAAATCACCGCGCCTATGCGGGCGGTCGGCGGCGCGGGCACCATTTCCGTGCTGTCCAATATCGCCCCCGCCGTGATGCGGGACATGACCCACGGAACGCTTGAACAGGCGGTCGCTTTGAACCTCAAATATCTGCCGTTCATCAACGCCCTGTTCTCCGAGGTGAACCCCATCCCCGTGAAGGCTGCTGCGGCGATGATGGGCCTGTGCGAAAACGAACTGTGGCTGCCGCTGGTGCCCATGAGTGCAACGAAAGAGCAGAAGCTCAAAGAAGAAATGCAGAAGGTTGGTTTGATATGCTGAAGATTTTACTGTCCGGCGCGTGCGGACGGATGGGCCGTCAGGTGGCGAATCTGGCCGAGGATGAACAGGCGAAGATCGTTTGCGGCGTGGATGTGCACGTGGAAAAGTGGAGCGACTTTCCTGTTTATCCCTCCTTCTCCCTTGTTGAGGAAGACGCGGATGTGATCGTGGATTTTTCCCGCCCTGAAATTCTGCCCACTTTGCTGGAATACGCCAAGGCGCGTCATCTGCCCGTGGTGCTGGCATCTACTGGATACAACGAAGAAGACCTGGCAGCCATCGCGGAAGCCGCGAAGGAGATTCCCGTTTTTCGCAGCGCCAACATGAGCCTGGGCGTGTACGTGCTCAAAACCCTGGCGCATCAGGCCGCGCAGCTGCTTCCGGGATTTGATATCGAGATTATCGAAAAGCACCACAACCAGAAGATCGACGCCCCCAGCGGCACCGCGTTGATGCTTTACGACGCGGTGAGCCAGCCTGACACGATCCCTGTCTTTGGCCGCAACGGGCGCACCCAGAAGCGGGAGAAGCGGGAAATCGGGGTGCACGCCATTCGCGGCGGGACCGTGCCGGGCGAGCACGAGGTGGGCTTCTACGGACCCTCCGAGGTGGTTACCCTGAGTCATTCCGCTCAGGATCGCTCCATTTTCGCCCGCGGCGCGCTGAAAGCCGCCCGGTTTATCGCCAGACAAAAACCGGGTGAATACAGCATGGACGACCTGGCCAAGGATTTGGTAAAATAAAAAAGAGCCTTCGCTTCGGCTGTCAGCGCGAGCGAAGGCTCTTTGATTGTTTATGTTTCCATCTTGGGCCGGTAAATCACAAACGCTTTTCCATTCCGGATATATTCGCACAATTCGGCATAGTCCTTGGGTTTATGCTCAAAACCCACGTAAGCTGTCGCTGCTGTACTGACGTGATGGGTGTCCGATCCCGCCGTCCAGGGCTTTCCTTCCTGCATCGCCAGGTTCAGGGCCTTTGCGTTGAAGGCATCCTCCCGATTGCCTGCGTTGAACACCTCCACCGCATCGACGGGCAGGCCGGGTCGCTCGATTCCGGCGTGGGCAATATACCCCGCCTCGCGGTATGGATGAGCGCGGATAACGATGCCGCCCAGGCTGTGCACCATGTCACACAGGTATTCAATGCTCCATTTATCGCAGTCTTTTAGCTCGATATACAAGTGTTCGGGCTTCAGCCCCAATAGCAGGTAGTCTTCCCCATTGCCGCCCAGATGCGTGTATTCCACCCCGAAGAAAACCTCCAGCCCCAGTTCATCCCCCGCGGCTTTCGCAGCCTGATAGCCGAGCAAATAGGCATCCATTTTTTCTTTCCAGGTTTCCTTTTCCCCAGCGTAAGAATTGCCGTTAATAAAATGATCGGTCACCACGATGCCGGTAAAACCGCGTTCAGCATACTCCTTTACCATATCGCTGGCGGGCGAACGGCCGCAGCGGCTGGTCTCTGCGGTGTGCATGTGCAATTCGTAAAAAAACATAAATAAATCCTCCGGCCTATGTATTACAAGTACAATATTCTGCAGGAACTGCGTTTTTCCTGCGTTTTTCCTATATTCTTTCGATAAATCGGCTTTGCATGTCATCCTTGTTAATTCGGGAAAAATATTGTATAATGGTTGCTGATCCTGTTTGGAGGTTTCGTAAAATGCGGAAACATATTGTTTTGTGGTTGCTTTTGCTGATGCCGCTGCTGCTCGCTGCGTGCGGGAAAGAAGAAGTAGAAGAGGTGTCGCCCTCCCCCACGCCGGAGCATTTGGAAGCGCCAACGATTCAGGGGGAAGGAAAACTGGCAGAAACGGCCAAGAATATCATGTCCGCCTATGAGGAAGAGTTAAGTGCTGTCGCTGCGAAAAGCCTGGACAATCTGACCTATACGATTCCCGGAAACGTGATTAACCAGTTTATTCAGGACGCGCAGGCTTCCGGAGCAGAGCCGGCTGATGGCTACTATCGTTTCTCTTGGACGCAGAGCGGCGACTACACCTACGAGACCACGGTGGACGACGCCCCGGAAATTGAAGCTGTCACCCCGGACCCCCGGGACGAAGCGCCGATGGACAATCAGCTGAACGGGGATTATGAGGTATCCGGCGGCGGGCTGTTCGAGCGCGTCCGCAGTTATGAATTTGCCGAGACCGTTACCCGCGGCCGCATGGAAATCAGCGATTCGCTCAATGGTGAAGTCACGGGACATGAGTACTTTGCGTTCAGCGTGCGGGACGGCAGCCTGTATTTTGTGGACGCCACGCTGAACATCACCATTGATGAAAGCGGCTTGCATACGCAGGATGGTTTTATCACTGCGGTTGGCGTTTTGAAGCCTGACAGTCTGGACATCCTGGAATGCGCTTATTCCAATCCCGAGCAGTTCCCCGACCCGGCAAAGGTAAATTGGAGTGAATTTGCTGCTTCCGCCCATCCCATCACCCGCCTTTCCGCCCAAGGGGAAAATGTGACATTCTCCCCATAAGTGGGATAATTTCCGCCCAGGGCTGGTCAAAAAAGGAAAGTTCGTGTATAATAAAGAAGATCGGTATCCCCTGAAAAAACAAAGAGAGGATGATTAGAAATGGCTCTGGTTACTTCCAAGGAAATGTTCAAAAAGGCTTATGAAGGCGGTTATGCCATCGGCGCGTTCAACGTGAACAACATGGAGATCGTGCAGGGTATCACTGAAGCGGCCAAGATGGAAAACGCTCCCGTGATCCTGCAGGTCAGCAAGGGCGCCCGCGCCTACGCCAACCACACCTACCTGGTCAAGCTGGTGGAAGCGGCTGTCAAGGAAACCGACCTGCCCATCGTGCTGCATCTGGACCACGGCCCCGACTTTGAAACCTGCAAGAGCTGCATCGACGGCGGCTTCACCTCTGTCATGATCGACAAGAGCGGCCTGCCCTTTGAAGAAAACATCAAGGAAACCCGCCGCGTGGTGGAATACGCCCACGATCACGGCGTGGTCGTCGAAGCCGAGCTGGGCACCCTGGCCGGCGTGGAAGACGAAGTGAAGGTGTCCGCTGAGGATTCCTCCTACACCCGTCCCGAAGAAGTGGAAGAATTCGTGAACCGCACCGGCTGCGACTCCCTGGCCATCGCCATCGGTACCAGCCACGGCGCTTACAAGTTCACCCCTGCCCAGTGCACCCGCAACGCCGACGGCATCCTGGTGCCCCCGCCCCTGCGCTTTGACGTGCTGGAAGAAGTGAGCAAGCGTCTGCCCGGCTTCCCCATCGTGCTGCACGGCTCCTCCAGCGTGCCCCAGGAATTCGTGAAGATCATCAACGAATACGGCGGAAAGATGCCCGACGCAGTTGGTATCCCCGAAGAACAGCTGCGCAAGGCGGCCACCATGTCCGTTTGCAAGATCAACATCGACAGCGACCTGCGTCTGGCCTTCACCGCCATGATCCGCAAGCACTTCGTCGAGCATCCCGATCACTTTGACCCCCGTCAGTATCTCACCGACGCCCGCGCCGCGCTGCGCGACATGGTGCGCCATAAGATCGTGGACGTGCTGGGCTGCAACGGCAAAGCCTGATTTTGAGCATTACAAATTTGATGCACAGCCTCCCGGAACCATTCCGGGGGGTTTTTATTTGATGTCTCCTGTAACGAACGGTATATTATTTTCCGTTTTTGTTGAATTCCGTTTTGAAATATGGTACACTGAATGTAAAGTATTGATTTCAATTGAGGAGGCTTTTCTCCATGATGAACAAACGGTATTTGGTTGCATTGGATCAGGGCACGACCAGCTCCCGGGCTGTGGTTTTCACGTTGGAGGGGCATATGGTATCCGCCGCTGCGCAGGAGTTTCCCCAGCATTACCCCCATCCCGGCTGGGTGGAGCATGATCCCGCCGACATCCTGTCCACGCAGATCGAAGCGCTGCGCGCTGCTGTGCGCAAAGCGGAAATCGATCCCAAGGAAATCGCCGCGATTGGGATCACCAATCAGCGTGAGACCACCTTTCTGTGGGAAAGGGAGACCGGCGCTTGCCTGTATAACGCCATCGTTTGGCAGTGCCGCCGCACTGCGCCGATTATCGAACAGTTGGTGGCCGACGGATATGCTGATACAATTCGGGAAAAGACCGGCCTTGTGCCCGATGCTTACTTCGCGGGCAGTAAAATCAAATGGCTGCTGGACGAGCTGAACCTTCGGGAGCGGGCCAGGAAAGGCGAAATCTGCTTCGGCACTGTGGACAGCTTCCTGGCCTGGCACCTGGTGGAGGGTCATCCGCACGTGACTGACGCCACCAACGCGGGCCGCACGATGCTGTTTAACCTGCACACCCAGGAATGGGACGACGAACTTTTATCCATTCTGGATATTCCCCGGGAGATTCTGCCCGAAGTCGTAGACACCGCCCATGTGGTCGGTATGCTGCGGGAGGATTTGCTGGGCGAACGGATTCCCGTGGCTGCGCTGGTAGGCGATCAGCACGCGGCGCTGTTCGGTCAGGCGTGCTTCAAAGAGGGCGATGTCAAAAATACCTATGGTACCGGCTGCTTCATGCTGATGAACGCGGGCGATACCTTCCGTCTCTCCCAATGCGGCTTGCTCACCACCATGGCCTGGCGGCTGAACGGAAAACCCACCTATGCGTTTGAAGGCAGCGTGTTCATGGCTGGGGCGACCATCCAATGGCTGCGGGACGAAATGCACATGATTTCCACCGCCGCGGAGAGCGAGCCGGTGGCGGCTTCCGTGGCTGATACGGGCGGGGTGTATCTGGTGCCCGCGTTTACGGGCTTGGGCGCGCCATATTGGAACATGTACACCCGGGGCACGTTGGTCGGGATGACCCGCGGTACGGGCCGGGCGCACATCGTTCGGGCGGCATTGGAAAGCATCGCCTATCAGAGCCGGGACCTCTTTTCCGCCATGGCGCAGGATTGCGGCAAGCCCAGCGCAGCCCTGCGGGTGGACGGCGGCGCCAGCGCCAACCAGCTGCTGATGCAGTTCCAGGCGGATCTTTTGGGCGTGCCCGTGCAGCGGCCTGCCGTGCTGGAAACCACCGCCCTGGGTGCTGCGCTGTTGGCCGGGCTGGCTGTGGGGATTTACAAGGATTTAAACGAAACCGCATCCGGCTGGCATGTGGCGGATTCCTTTAAGCCTAAGATGAGCGTGGACCGCCGGGAGGAACTGCTTACCGGCTGGCACCGGGCGGTAGACGGCGCGCTGCATTGGGCGGAGATGAACCGGTAAACTTCCTCTTGACGAAACCACACAATGCGTATATACTATATCCAACTGAATACCTTATCCAGAGCGGCTGAGGGACTGGCCCAATGAAGCCCGGCAACCGGCGGAAAACCGCAAGGTGCTAATTCCAGCAGCGCGGCAACGCGCTGGCAGATAAGGCGCAAACGAAAGCTTATTTCAAGCCGCTTGTCTGTCCAGACGAGCGGTTTTTTGCGGCCCGGACGGTGTTCAGAAAAACTTTCTACAAAGGAGATGTGCTGTATGCGCAAACTGTTTACCTCTGAATCCGTCACCGAAGGGCATCCGGACAAAATCTGCGACCAGATTTCCGACGCCATCCTGGATGCGCTGCTGGAGCAGGACCCCTATTCCCGCGTCGCCTGCGAAACCTGCGCCACGACCGGGCTGATCCTGGTGATGGGTGAAGTGACCACAGAAGGCTATGTGCCCGTGGCGGATGTAGTCCGCAAGGTCGTCAATGAAATCGGCTACGACCGGGCCAAGAAGGGCTTCGACGGTGAATCCTGCGCTGTGCTGACCGCCCTGCACGACCAATCCCCCGACATCGCCCAGGGCGTGGACGCAGCTCTGGAAACCCGGCAGGAGGAAAAGAACGAAACCGGCGCAGGCGACCAGGGCATGATGTTCGGCTTCGCCTGCGACGAGACCCCGGAAATGATGCCCATGCCCATTGCTCTCGCCCATCGGTTGACCCGCCGCATGGCGCAGGTGCGCAAGAACGGCACCTGCCCCTGGATGCGTCCCGACGGCAAAGCTCAGGTCACGGTGGTGTATGAAGACGGAAAACCTGTGGCAGTGGATACCATTGTTATTTCCACCCAGCACGACGACCAGGTGAGCCATGATGAAATCGAGCGGGCTATGAAGGAATCTGTGATCAAAGCGGTCATTCCTGCCGAGCTTCTCAGCGGCGACACCAAGTATTTCATCAATCCAACCGGGCGCTTCGTCATCGGCGGCCCCGCGGGCGACAGCGGCCTGACCGGACGCAAGATTATCGTGGACACCTACGGCGGCTACGCCCCCCATGGCGGCGGCGCATTCTCCGGCAAAGACCCGACGAAGGTAGACCGTTCCGCCGCCTACGCCGCCCGTCATGCCGCCAAGAACGTGGTTGCCGCGGGATTGGCGAAGCAGTGCGAAATCGCTCTGGCTTATGCCATCGGCGTAGCTAAGCCCGTATCCTTCCAGGTGAACACCCGCGGCACCGGCATCCTGCCCGATGAGGAAATTGCCAAACTGGTGGAGCAGGTGTTCGACATGCGGCCCGACGCTATTATTGAGCGCCTGAACCTGCGCCGCCCCATTTATCGCCAGACCGCCGCTTACGGTCATTTTGGACGCACGGATGTGGATCTGCCCTGGGAGCATCTGGACATGGTGGACGCGCTGAAAGCTGCGATGAAAAAATAAACGGAACATATTAAAAGGATTGCCGGGTATCGCATTGAGCCCGGTAATCCTTTTTCAATCAATTACCTTTCAGGAACGTCAGCACGTCGTGCCACCAGGGGAACAGCACGTCATCGCTGGAACGGTAGATTTCGTGCTTGGCTCCTTTCACAATGACATGGGAACCGTTTTTGATGCGGGAGATAAACTGCTTCTGTGGGTCCGGCATCACGGTATTGTCCAGTTCCGCGGTATACAACCGCACGGAACAGGCGATTCTTTCCGGCGCGCCGGGAGCCAGCAGCTTCGCTGTTACCCGCACAGATTCCAGCGTCCAGGCATAGGACGGACCGTTCGTCTGATATTCCTTTGTGATAAAGCGGATGTTTTCATACCATTCAAATCTCTCCCGTCCCGTAGCGACAGATTCCTCAAAGGTTTCTTTTTGCGTGTAGGGCTTGGAAATGAATACACGGCTTCCACCTTTGCCAATCAGCTTTGCGCCATGACAGAGCAGTTTGACCACAATGGTGGATATACCCGTGTTCGCCTGAATCATCGGGGAGCAGAACGCTGCACGGGAGAACGTATCGGGATGCTTTTCCAGATACAAACCAGACACTGCACCGCCCATGGAATGGGAAAGCAGCAGCCAGGGCTTAGGCATCTTGGCAATGACGGTTTCCACGATGATTTCCATGTCGCGCACATAATCGCTGAAATGATCCACATGAACCAATGAAATATCCTTCGCTTTTTCTGAACGCCAGGAGCGGCCGTGGCCCCGTTGGTCATAAGCCACTACGTTATACCCGTTTTGCAGCAGGGAATAAATCAGCTCGGAAAATTTGAGGGCGGTTTCTGTAAAGCCGTGAATAACCAGGACGGTGCCCTTTGGCTGGTCGGCGGTATACTGGGAACAGAACAGCGGCTTCTGATCCGCGCCGGAAACCGTGCTGTCCTTCTGCCGCGCTTTGAGATACGGGAGCACCAGGTGATCCATGGTATCCGCGTAAGCGGCAGAAAGCACCAGACCCTCTGGACTGAAAGCTTCACACATACCGAAACCTCCCGCGTTACTTCATGATCTTGCTGTAGATCTTCTTTTCGTTGTACATCATGAACAGGAAGCCGCCCAAGGCACATACGATTGCGGCAATAATGGCGATCAGGCGGTAGCCGAACCCGGTTTCCTGCTGGATCGTGCCCAGGGTGGTGACCAGCATGATGGCAACGGCCTGGCCCATCTTCATGGCGAAGGTGCGGGCGGCGTAGAACATGCCGCTGCGGTTTTCGTGGGTATCGATCTCATCGCTCTCCGCAATATCCGCCACCACAGCCTGGGGCAGGATGCCGAAGATGGCCATGGCAGGCGCGGCGATGACGCACAGGATGTAACCCTGGATTTCAGCAGGAATGGGTAGGGACCCCAGACAGGCGGTGTATATGAAGGCTGCGGTGAAGATGCAGAAAGCAATCAGAATCAGCTTTTTCTTGCCCAGCTTGGGGGTCAGCTTACTCACCAGCGGGTAGAACAGAACGGACAGGGCGGTCATGAGCACAAAGTAAATGGTGGAAATGCTTTCATCCAGTTTGAGCAGCGAGGTCACGAAGTACAGCATGGCGCTCTGGAACATGGTGATCCCCAGGAAGTACACGATGTCGGAGGCTACAAAGATACGGAAATCCTTGTTCCGGAAGGTGGCGGCCAGGGATTTGAGGGCGGTGGATTGGCTGGGCTGAGCGGTGACGTAATCCTTTTCCTTGATCGTGAACACCGGCACGAACATGCACACCAGGGCGATCAGGCTCATGACCGTAAACACCAAGCGAATGGCCGTCACCCTGTCCACATTCAGCGCTCCCTGCACCATGCCCCACAGGAAAGGCGCCGCGTAGGCAATCGCCATACCGGCGATGAACGTGAAGGAAATCGTGGTGGATATGGCCATGCGGGTTTTCTGGTCGGTGCCAAGCTCCGGAATGAGCGCGTTGTAGGGTGTGCAATACATGGTCATGAACAGGTAGAACAGCGTCAGCATCAGGAACAGGAACCCGGCATTCAGCCAACTTTCCCCGTTCACGGGCGACCAGAAGGTGAGCACGGTTACGAGCGCGAAGGGAATGGCGGCGGCTTTCATAAAGGGAATGCGGCGGCCCGATTTGGCTGTGCACCGGTCGGACATGGAGCCGATCAGCGGGTCGGTGATGGCGTCAAACACCCGGCCAAAGCCGGTGATGAACGCCAGGATGGTCAACACGCCGAAAATCACCAATCCCTGAGGAATGAAGATCGGCTGGCCCGCTTCGATGGTGGCGGGGTCAGGCGCGTAATACTGCGCCATAAAATTGGAAATCAGCGCGCTCAGGATGCTCCATCCCAGCTGGCCGATAGCAAAACACCAGACTTTTCCCGTGGTGAGTTTTTTCTTTTGACTCATATGTGTTTTCCCCTCTCTTTTCACTTTTATACCCGTTCAGTTTACCACAGAATCCACTGAATGACAAGTATCATTTGGTCTGGTTTCAGGCAAAAAGAAAAGCTCCTGACCGTGGGGAACGGTCAGGAGCACATGATCCTTACAGCACTTTCATTTGGGGCATCAGCAGCAGCGCCGGGCCTTCATACGCGCCTTCAATGACAGCCTCGCGGGATAAACGCATGGTTTTCAGTACGTCGCTCAGCTTTCCGCTCATGGAAATGCCGGTAACGGGCGTGGTCTTTTCCCCATCAAAGCAGTATGCCAGGCGGATTTCACCGCCGATATAATCATTGAACAAATCCACCTGAATACCCGACAGGGACGCGCATTCCAGGTAGGGCTCCGCTTTCATATCCGTTTTTGCCATGGTGCCTGTTTCCGCTTTCAAGCAGGGCAGGTTGCCGGTGGGCTGCCGGATGTTCAGGTACTGACCAAATCTGCTGCTTCCGAAGTACGAAGTCACGATACCGTTTTCGATCACTCGGGTATCCTGGAAAGAAGCGCCGTCCGTATCGAACCAGGAGGATTTTTCACTGCCGGGCATCTGGGCTTTCAGGGTCACGGTCAACTTGTCACCCGTACTGTTTTCCTGGATGTTGTCGCCGGTTTTATGCAGGTTGCCATGGCTGTAAACGGCGGCATAATTCAGGTCGTCCACCAACGTCCAAAGCATTTCCAGGATCTCAGCAGGCCGCAGCAGCACGCTGATTTTCATGGGGGTTTCCGGCTTTTTCGCTTGGAAGCGGTCACGCACCTCTGCCATGCGGCGAGCGATTTCAGCAGTGACCTTGGTCGGGTCAAACTCTGTGAAGCGGTAATCTTCGTACAGTTCCACGGATTCCGTTCCTTCCGTGAAGGTGGGGATGGCCTCGATCATCACCCGGCCAATCCGCTGGGTTTTGTCGATCCCCCGGCTGTTGCGCACGCGAACCGTGTCCTTGTACAGAAAGATTTCGCAGGCGTTGATGGAGCCGTCCGGCACCGTATCCGCCGCGAATACCGCGTCTGCAATCTGCCGACCCAGCGTTTGAGGTTCAGCATCCCACATATTGGAGGGCAAATCCTTGTTCAGTTCTCCCCCATCGGGCAATTCATACGGTTCGTTGAACACCAGCCTGGCCCGCTGAACGGCAGCGTCGATCTTTTTTTGAGCCTCAGCCTCCCCCATGGCTGCGGATAGTTCAAAAGAAGATTCTCCCTTCTTGCCGTCATGATCCACATATACAGTTACGCTGGTGGTCACGGTGTCGGTGGCCCGGACGGTCTCCAGGTTTTTGTGAACGAAAAACAGCTCATAGGATTTGGTGGCTGTTTCATTGACGCGCCAGCCGCTGAGTTGGCTGTTTTGCTTCAGCAATTCAATCACGTTGCTCATCCCAGCTTCACCCTCACTTTCAGGTTCGGCCCGCCGTCGGACACCCGCACCCATTCCTTGTAGCCTTTGCCGCACATGCCGGCGCCAATGACCTTAAAGTTGTCAGACACCATGGAAATGGACTTGAGCAGGTCGGGCACAGACCCGCTCATCACCACGGGCGACACGTAATTCTCCGTCAGCTTACCGTCCACGATTTCTATGCCGTATTCGGCAGTGCACTGAATTTGCCAGTTCTTGGGGTCTTCCATGCCGTTATTGGTTTCAAACAGCATATACCCATGCTGGATGGAAGCGATCATGTCTTCCAGCTTATCTTTGCCCGCTTCAAAGAACGTGTTGGTCATGCGGGCATAGGCTTTGCGCTTATAGGAGTCACGGCGGCCGTTGCCGGTGGGCGCGGTGCCCAATTGTTCGGCGGAAGCCAGGTCAGACAGGCCGGATACCAAAATGCCGTCCTTGATGATCTGGGTATCGTGAGCCAACACGCCGTCGTCGTCAAAGAAATAGGATGCCACAGAATGCGTCGCTGCCGCGCCATCGTGCATATTGGTGATGGGTGAAGCCACATACTGGCCCATGCAGTGCTTGGCCATGGCCCGGTCTTTCACAAACTGATCCATTTCCACCCCATGGCCGAAGGCCTCGTGAGCGATCAGGCCGGAAATGGACGGGTCGGTGATTACGTCATATACGCCCGGTTCTATGGGCTTTGCTTTCGCCAGGTGCCTGGCAAGGTCGATCACCTGATCCAAGCCGCCATTGAGTATATTCAATACTTCCTTAATGCTCGACGCACCGTCTCCGAACCGTGCCTGAGCCATTTTTTCACCGTTGTAAATCACCATCAGAATGCCGTTGGCCCAGCCGTAATCCTGAGACAGCTCACGGTTTTTGGTAATGAACAGTTTGGAGACATGATAGGGCTGAATAATGGCAAAAGCATTCAGCACCTTGTCATCTTTGGAAATCAAATCGGCGGAAAGCTGTTTGCAGGTATCCAGCAGGGAAGCGTCGTCATAATCGGCGAAGTCGTTTTCCCGGCTGAAATCCTGCTTCATCGGTTCGTCCGTGGGAACAGGCGCTTCGATCATCCTGCTTTGCAGTTCGGCGTCAATGGCCGTTTCCCGGATGATTTGATCAGCCAATGCCTGCTTGTCGCCGGAAATGTCGTCCAAAGAATATTCGATAAACGAATGCCCGTTGTGCATTTTCAGCACAAAGCCGCATTCCCCGCGCCCGTCCTGTACCATGGACATATTTCTGTCAGCGCGAATTACCGTTGCGGTCACGTCCGTACCCAGGATGCTGACATACTGAAAGTGCTTGCCCAGCGCTTCCACCAGTTCCCGGCAGTCCTGCCGCTTGCCATCCAGATAGGTTGAAAAGGACAATGGTTTCGCCTCCTTCATAAATTCAGGAAAGCCCCTGTCAGAAAAGGCAGGGGCCATGCGTCAATTAAACGTGATATACTTTTCCCGAGGCCGGGCTGCGGGTTCCGCGCTGACCTCGCTGAAGGTCAGGATGGCCCGACCGTCTCCCCCGGTCATCTTGCTGCACTTGGCGGTGAGCCGATAGAAGTGGCGGGTGGAGGGCTTTAAATTCCCCTGGGTCACCCAGCCCATCTGCTGAATGTCATTGGCGCAGCAGGTCATGGCCAGGCGGCCAAAGTAATAGTAGCCCTGGGGAATGGCCTTATCCGGAAAGGGCTGGCCCACGAAACGGACGGTCTTGCCGTCGTAGCGCTCCGGGTGATCCAGGGAGTCGATGTAGAAAATGCCCAGCTGATCGTCGGCAATGTCGATAATCTCGGCTTTCATGTCATAGGGCAAATCCTCATCGGCGATGCCATCCTCAGAGGAACCATCCTTGTTTTCAAAGAGAATGTTGGTGTTGGGGTTCAGGGCGCGGATGGCCCGCCGCCACTGGGATTTGGGCATGTCCTCGGTGCAGCGGTTGAACAGCACCAGGTCGGCTTCCTTCATGGGGTCGGTCAGGATGGTGCGCACATTGGCCATGTAGTTGTCAAACGTGGTGGCATCCACCGTGGTGATCACCTGCACCACCCGCCACAGGGCCGGCATTTCCACCTTGCCCATGTAGTCGATCGTCCACATGTTGTTGTACTCGATGATGACCCGCTCGGGCTGCACCTGGGCGTCGATGCGCCGCAAGCTTTCTTCCGTCCACTGGTCTTTGTCGTCCATGGTCACCAGAGTGCAATTGTTTTCCTTGAGCAGGGCTTCATCGTATTCCTCGATGCCCTCCTCACAGCTGATGATCAGGGTTTTTTCACCCCGGGAAAAGCCCTTGTCCTCCAGCATGGAGTGGATGAGGGTGGTCTTTCCGCTTTCGATGAAGCCGGTCACAATGTAGACCCCGGCGATTTTCTGTGTCGTTTTCATATGCTTTCCTTAATCGTTTATTTTGGGCATCTCATGAATCCACAGCAACCGATGGATGAAAGCTCTGAGAATCCAAGGGATTTGTAAAAGGCAATCGTCTTTTCCGTGCGGTCCGTGACCAGCTCGATCTGGCGTACATGGGAATACCGCTCAAGCACAGCCCGCAGCAGCGCAGTGCCAACGCCCCGCCACTGCTGATCGGGGAAAACAAGAATATCCTGAACGAATACGATGGTGTATCCATCGCCGACCGCGCGGAGGATGCCAAGCAGTTCATCCTTTTCATAGGCTGCCAGCACCAGCAAAGAGCGCTGGAAGCCCTGTTTCAGCGCTTCCGTGTTCTTCGTGTAGGCTGTCCAGCCAACGGCGGCATACAGGCGCAGGATTTCTTCCTCGCTGTATTCAGTATATTCTTTGATTTCCATGGCGTTTTATCCACAAATGCTGTTAAATCTGGAACAGGGCCTTGAGCGCTTTTTCGTCGATGTTGGTGCCGATGACCACCAGGCGGCCCGCGTAATCCGGCGTGCTGGGACGAAGCTGCAATTCGCCGGGTACATAATCGAACTGGAACCATTCGCCCTCGGGCTTTTGCAGGATGCCCTTGGCGCGCAGGATCAGGCCGTATTCTTCCTGATCGGACAGCGCCGCCGTCATGCTGCGGATCTCATCCTCGGTGAAGCGGCGGGCCGTTTCCACGCCGACGTTCTCGAACACTTCGTCCGCGTCGTGCTCGCCGGGATGATGGTGATGGTGGTGATGATGGTCATGATCGTGATGATGTTCATGTTCATCTTCGTCATGGTCATGATGATGGTGCTCGTGCTCATCCTCGTCATGGTCATGGTGATGATGCTCGTGTTCATCCTCGTCATGGTCATGATGGTGATGCTCGTGTTCGTCCTCGTCGTGGTTATGGTGGTGATGATGTTCGTGTTCATCTTCATCGTCATCATCATCGTCGTCCAGCTCCACGTGGATTTCGATGGGCTTGCCGCTCTCGATCACTTCCAGCACGGTGTCGGCGTCCAGGTCATCCCAGGGGGTGGTGATGATGCGAGCGTCGGGATGCTGCTCCAGAATCAGACCCCGGCTCTTTTCTACCCGGTCGGCGGACAGAAGCTGGGTGCGGCTGAAAATAATGGTAGCGGCGGACTTCACCTGGTCGATAAAGAATTCGCCGAAGTTCTTCATATACATACGGCACTTGCTGGCGTCCACCACGGTGGCGCAGCCCGCGATCGTAAGATCATCATGACGGGTTTTTGCCTTTTCCACGGCGG
Source organism: uncultured Eubacteriales bacterium (assembly GCA_902801765.1). GTDB lineage: Bacteria > Bacillota > Clostridia > Christensenellales > Aristaeellaceae > RUG563. Next base: position 5,526 of record CADCJO010000001.1, on the reverse strand, counting down.
CGATGATTTCACTCAGCTTGCCAACGCCGGTGGGCTCTACCAGGATGCGGTCAGGATGGTAGGTGTCGATCAGCTCGTCGATGGATTTCTGGAAGTCACCGGCCAGGGTGCAGCAGATGCAGCCGGAATTCAGCTCCGTCACGGTGATGCCGGCGTCCTTCATAAAGCTGCCGTCAATGCCGATTTCGCCGTATTCATTTTCCAGAAGGATCACTTTTTCCTTGGCGATTTTGCCGCCCAGGAGTTTTTTAATCAGCGTGGTTTTGCCAGCGCCGAGAAAACCGGAAATAATGTTGACCTTTACCATAAATCTTTCTCTCCTTTGCGTCGCAGAACATATTCCATCTTTCTGCCGCACTTTTTATTATATCAGGTATGTCAAGGGTTTTTATCCCTTTTTAACTTATATAAATCAATTTTTTAAAAGCTGCCGACGTTCATGCGGATTTTGACGGCAAGGATACGGATAACGCTTTCCTCAATCCGCTGCATGGACAAATCTCCCTGGCTGATGGCAGTCTGAATCGCGCGAATGGCGCGGCCCAGATCCGGCGGCAGCAGCAGGATATCCGCGCCCGCCTTCAGCGCGGCCACGCATTCCTGGCCTGTTTTATAGTTGGACGCAATGGCGTTCATTCGCAGAGAGTCCGTTACCACTACGCCCTGATACCCCAGTTCTCCCCGCAGCAGGCCATTCACGACGCGATTGGAGGTGGAGGCGGGCATGTCATCCTCGATCAGCCGGAACAGGCCGTGGGACACCATGATCATTTCGATATTGTCCCGGATGCCATCCCGGAAGGGAATCCATTCAGAATTGCGCATTTCATCCGCCGTGCGCTTGATGGACAGCTTTTTCAGCGTCACCCCCTCAAAGGAGCCACGCCCAGGGAAATGCGAATAGCAAGGAACCACACCGCCTTCCCGCAGGCCCTTTGCCATGGCGGACGCCAGGCGAGACACCAGAGCAGGGTCTTCCCCATAATACTGCATCCCATCGATATAATCATCCAACGCCGTATCCGCGGGCGGCGCAAAACACAGATTCACGCCCAGCGGCGCCAGGTATCCGGAGATATACTGCCCGGCGGCATACGCATGGGCCTCATCGCCGGTTTTCCCGATTTCGTTCGGAGAAGGAGCCAAATCGTATCCCAGCTTATTGGCAACCCGGGACACCAGCCCGCCTTCCTCATCCACAGCGATGAATAAGGGATACAACCTGGTGGCTGCTGCCTGTGCGCGGAGCTGCGCCGTCAGGTTTCGCAGCTGCTGCTCTGATTCGATGTTCTGCCCGAACAGCATTACTCCCCCCACCGGATACTGAGCAAACGTATGGTCATTCGGCAAAACAGCCGTGCGCGTTTCCCCCGTCAGCGCTTCCGGGGCAACGATGAACAGCTGGCAGATTTTTTCCAGGTCGTTCATGCGGCGCATCATGACCGCTGCTTGAAACAGTGGATCGGGTGCGGTATTCTTCTCGTCATCGTCGATTACGACGTAGCTTTCTTCGCACAAGACGTTTGAGCAAAGGCAGAAAAGCAGGCACACCGCCATGACCCATAACATGAGTTTTCGCAACAATAATTTATCCTCCCGCTCGTCAGTGATTCCGCAAATGCTCATACAAAAATATGCCAAGCTGGTGATTGGCAGCCTTGCTTTCCTCAAAGCCGAAAGCCTGAAACACGTGGCACATACCCTCCCACCGCACCAGATGGGCGTTTACGCCATCCCGCAGCATCGCTTTTTCCAGCTTTTCCGAGTCGCTCAGCAGAATTTCGCTGGTGCCGCATTGAATGAGCGTCGGCGGAAACCCGATGAAATCCGCGTAAGCAGGTGAAATTTCCGGGGCAGTCAGCCGATCCTCACTCCCCGCGAAGGCAATGGCGCTTTGCAGCAGTTCTTCGGCGTTCAGCGTGGCGTCCACGTCCTTCAGCGTGCGGTAGCTTTCCCCCGTCTGCGCTAAATCTACCCAGGGCGAAAGCAACGCCAGCACGCCGGGCAGTTCCTCACCTTCGTCCCGCAGGCGCAGAGTCAGCGCCAGCGCCAGGTTTCCTCCGGCACTTTCCCCCACCAAACCGATCTTTTTTGCTTCAAAGCCCGCGCTGCGCAGAAACTGATAAACCTTGTACGCGTCGTCCAACTGGGCGGGATAGGAATGCTCCGGCGCCAGTCGGTAGGAGAACGTGACCGCGCGAATGCACGCCTCCGCGCAGATGGGCGAGATCAGCGCCCGGCACTGCAGCAGCCCGCCGGACACGTAAGCGCCGCCATGCAGGTGCAGCAATACCGCGTCGTCCACCAATACTTTGGACGGCTTGATTCGCATGGCGGGCATGTCCAATCCGTTCACAGGCAGCGCGGAGGTGCCGTTCACGCGGAACATCGCAGCTTGTTCCACCGGTATGTCCACCTTCATCAGCATTCCGTTGCTCACGCTGCTGGCAAGCTTCTTGTGGGAACGGATGATTCCCAGCATCTCCTGGCTCCTGCGGCTTGGCACGTAATATCATCCTATCTGAACTGGTTCTATTTGAGAATATTCGTTTCCTGCAATTTTTGCTGGACCTGCCCGAAATACTGCTCCACCTCAGCGTTGGTCAGCCTCATGTGCTTTTGCAGCATGGCGACGATCTTGACAGGGCGCATCCGGGCATAGTATTTGACCGCGTCCACATTCTGCCGCCAGGCCTTCATCGTAAAGTGCGGCCAGCGCTCCAGGTGGCGTGGCAGAAGCGCTTCGACCGTTTCCTCCCATGGCTGGAAATGCGCTTCCACATAGGGCCATTGGAAGGAAAGCTCCAGCACCTCCGCAAACCGCGTCAGAAACTTCGCCTTCATCTCCGGTACATTCAGCAGCGCGGCCAATGGTTCATGACGAAAGCCCTGGATTTTGTCATTGACCTTTTTGATGTAGTAATTCATCGGCCCGGATTCCATGGACAGGAAGCCCGCTTCCACGTCGAAGAGCAGGTATTTCCATTTTCCGCCCGGCACGCGGTACACGCGCACGTTGGTAAAATCGTTGTTGCCGATGATGATTTCAAAAGCGGTATGGGTGAATAGGCTGTCAATATCCAGATTGTCCAGCACATGCTGCAAATTCTCCGGGTCGTTCAGATCCTTCTTTTTGCAGAAATCACACAGCGCCAGCCAGTCTTCGTTGCTCCCGTTGTTGACGAACTCGTCCCGCCCCGTGCGGGCCAGGATGTCGATCTTGTCAATCTCGTCGCTGTCCGTCACACCCTCCCACTGGGCGACGAAATGCTTGTTGATCTTTTCCCGAAGATTGTAGTGCCCCCAGTATTGGCCATTGATGTACACCTCAATCGCCAGCGCGTCCTGATAGATGATGTTCAGCGGTTCCGCCAGGGAAGAAATCGCCGGGTCCCGCAGACGGGTGGAAAAAGCGTCGGAATTGGCCGAACGCAGCAGCAGGGATTTGTAGCTTTCATAATCCCGATGCGGGAAGGGATTGAAGTAAAAGCGGTCTGGGCCGTAGGCTTTCCGGGCGAACACGGCGATGGACTTCTGGGCGTTCTGCCGTGCGGAGTGACCCGCTGTCGTGAAGGTGCCCAGCTGATTGATTTCGCATTCGCCGCTGAGATTGAAGTATTCCACGTTCGCGGGGTATTCCCAGTCGTGTTCATAGTTTGGATAGTCGGCGTTGTTCCCTTTTACCAGCAGGCCCGTCTTCTTATCGAACAGATATTTCTCGTCGGTAATCAGGGAAATCACCGGAACCGGCTGCTCCAACCCGATAAAATAAGAGGCAGACACCGTTTCGGACGGCACCTGATTTTCCCCAAACGCCCGCACACGCAGCACGGCTGTTTTGGTGATGGATAATCCTTCTGTCGGAAATACCTTGGATTTTTCCGTTGGCGCAGAGCCGTCCAGCGTATAACGCAGTTCTTCGCTTGATTGCGCGCTGACCGTCACAGCGCTGTCATAAAACCCGCCCGGCGTCAGAATCTCCGGCAGAGCGGCGCGGGAAACGTAGCCTTCCTTGGGATTCTTTTTCCCCGGCGTGGCTTCGCTGAAATACAGATATTCGTCGCCGCCCTCCGGAAGCCCCCAGGAAACGTTGCCATACTGCGTAGGAATGGATACCGAGGCCAGCGTTGTTTCTCCGTCCTTGTCGGTCAGGTACAGGTCGTCACCCGAAGCGGAGATTTTAAAGCTCGCGTAATAGGTTCCGTTTTTTCCTGGATTCAATTCTTCACCCGTGCAGTATACCAGAATATAGCCGCCCGCTTTGATGGTGGTGTTCTTTGGAAACGCCCATTTTGTCGGCTTCTTTTGACTGTCGGACAGATAGCAGCCGCTCAGATCGACGGTCTTTTTTCCCGTGTTGTGCAGCTCCACCCAGTCGTAGGCTTCGCCGTTTATATACACGCCGTTGGAAGCCATCACTTCGCTGAATTCTATCTCCGCCAGCGCGGGGAATGTCAGCAATAAAAGAAGGATCAGGAAAGGAAATCGTTTTTTCAATGGTAATATAACCTCCAGTATATTATATCGTTCCTTTGCGAAGCCCTTTGGATACTATGTCCAACATTCTCGCATATAGTTCCCTGTAATCAGAAAGCGCGTCAAACACTTCATCCTCGCTCAGCACTCCGCGCTTCAAATCAGGCGGCAGCAAACCCTTTTCGTCATCGGAAAAATCCCGACTCCATGTATTGCTGTCGTAATAATCGCTCAGCTTTTTAACTTTAGTCTGTAGAGCTTCATATGCGTCCAGCGCGTTGGAAAGATTTGTATTGGCAGCAATCAAATCGTTCAGGATATTCTCCATTTGTGTGATACGAATGCATTGTATCTCTTTCCTGGTCATTGATCTTGCTTCCTTTATCCCTGCGAATTAAAGAAATGAAGCGTAAGGATTTTGTTTCTTTCTCTTTTTATCTGGATCGATGAATTCAACTTCCATCCGATCGAAGGGCACGTCCTCCACAAAATGCTCCTTTAAAAAACGTGCCTGAGAAAACTGCTCCCAGTCCCGTTCGTGCCGGGCCAGCACCATCGGGCGGCTCACATCCAGCTGATGGCAGGCCTTTTCCAGCGCTTTTATCCATTCCTCGTGCGCACACTCCACAGTCGTATCCCGTTCGATGCGGGTTTTATGCATCAGCCGCACCCAGATTCCGGCTGCCATAAGCGTTCAACTCCCGTTATTATAATCAAAGGTATTATCGCATAGATTGATCTGGATTGCAAGCCCGAAGCGATGTTCAGCACAAAACTTTACAAGCAAAAACCCGACAGGGAAATGTCCCTGCCGGGGGTGAGCTTCTGAGCGTAAGAAGCCGTATATTATGATGCCAGCCGTGCTCACATATGTGGCCCGGCTGGACGGAATCAGCCTGCGGCTGATTTCCTCATCGTTTGGATTATTCCACCATGCGTACCACGGCGCCGGCGCCGACGGTGTGGCCGCCTTCGCGGATAGCGAAGCGCAGACCGGCTTCAATGGCGATGGGGGTGATCAGTTCCACTTCCATTTCCACGTTGTCGCCG